>JANNSX010000356.1:0-1727 GCA_031403155.1 Hyphomicrobiaceae bacterium | reverse complement strand
GCTCAAAACAGAGAAGCTTCATGATCCGCTATCGCCTGGCCTGCCCCGACGCCCACGAGTTCGACGCCTGGTTCAAGTCCAGCGCCGCCTATGACACACAGGCGGATGCCGGCCAGGTCTCGTGCCCGGAATGCGGCTCGCACCACATCGAGAAGGCCCTGATGGCGCCGAGCGTCAAGACCGCGCGCTCGCAGGAGGAGCGCGCCAAGCAGCCGAAGCGGCCGATGGCCTCCCTCATGCCGCCCGAGCTGCAGGCGATGATGAAGAAAATCCGCGATCACGTGCGCGAGAATTCCGACTATGTCGGCGACAAGTTCGCCGACGAGGCGCGCAAGATCCACTACGATGAGACGAAAGCGCGCGGCATCTACGGCGAGGCCACCATGGAGGAGGCACACGCGCTGCACGAGGAAGGCATTCCGTTTCAGCCTCTGCCGGTGCTGCCGGAGGATAAGAATTGAATTCGTGTTGATAGAAAACGAGGCGATAGATCAAACTTAGGTATCTGATAATTGTGCCGGCTCAATCACCAAGCCCGCCGAGATACTGAATCGCCATATGGAATTCGCGAACTCCACAACGAACTTCGAAGGTCGTCCCTCGACACGTAGTAGATCCAGACTATGAACGCAGTACTCCAAGTGATCGGTCTTGGTGACGGCTCCGCGATAGGCGGCTGCCATTGAATTCTTGATTCGATCGACATGCGAGGGTGCTTTGGTCACAATAATCGCCGACAACTCGCCGCGTACGTCATACGCGTCTCTCCACTGGAAAGGATAATCCCAGTGTTCGAGCACATTGAGAAACGCTTTTAAGAGCAATACGCCCCCGTCGGGATCCAAGTCGCTGTTGCTAGCGTCCCATGCTTGCTCGGTCAAACCCTTGACCAATCCAGGATTCGTTTCCCGTGTGGCTTCAAGATGCCTGGAAAGTTTGCCATAGTAACCTTCCACTTTTTTGACGGCCTCCTCATTCCGCTTCCCGTCAGTGATTATGCCGGACATATGGCGTGAGATCAAAAATTCGCTGGCTTCTTGTTTAGATAACGCCTTGTCCGCCAGCTTGTGAAACGTGTCTCTGTTGATTAAGCCCGGGAGGACTGCATCATCCCAGAAAATCCAATCGATGTTCTCAATGACTCGTCCTGTCCCGGTCGGCCCTGGGGGGCGAGCCTTCTTGCGCCAGAACATCACACCCTCCATCTTTGCACGCGCCCGAGGAGGCGCTCGAGCATCCTAACACCAACTCGCAGAATGCCCGACCGGTCCGATGGCCCCGAAGGGGCCGTGGAATGTAGCCACGGATGGAGCGAGAGGCTGGACTTGTCCAGCCTCGCAGCGAAACCCGTGGAGCGAAAGTTGCGCGATTCTGCCCCGGTAGGGGCACAGGAGCCGCACGCAAGCTCGACGCCGCAAGAATCCTCCGCCCCTTCCGGGGCGGGCCCTCAAGAGCAACGTTTCCGCGGGTTCCGCTGCGCTCACCCGCGGCTACAGTCCACCGCCCCTACGGGGCTGCTCCAGCCTCCGCCCGAGGAGCGAAAGGGCTTCCAAAGCGAGTCATTCAAATTGCGGCCTGGTACAACTTACCGCCACTCGTCCTCGATGCCGTACCAGAGATAGGCGCCCTTCAGGTACACAGGCCGCAATCCGGCGAGCGGGAACATCGGCAGGCTGTCGGACACGACGCGCGGCAAGTTCGCGACCTCGGGTTTCCCGGCGATGAGA
>JANNSX010000355.1:0-5531 GCA_031403155.1 Hyphomicrobiaceae bacterium | reverse complement strand
GGCAGCGGCAACGCGTGGCGCTTGCCAGGGCGCTTATCCGCCGGCCGAAGGTGCTGCTCCTCGACGAGCCGCTCGGCGCCCTCGACAAAAAGCTACGGGAGCACATGCAGATCGAGCTGCGCGATCTGCAGCGCTCGCTCGGCATCACTTTCGTCCTGGTCACACACGACCAGGAGGAGGCCCTCACCATGTCGGACCGTATCGCCGTCATGTCGGCCGGCAAGGTCGTCGAGGAGGGGCCACCGGCCGAACTCTATGCACGCCCAAGAACCCGTTTCGTCGCCGACTTCATCGGTACGATGAACCTATTCGAGGGACGCGTGACGTCGCAGCGCGGCGATCGACTCATCGTCGATGCTCACCCACTCGGCCGGGTCGAGATCGATGCGCGCTCGCGCCACCATAACGCCGGCGATCCGGTGGTGCTTACCCTTCGCCCAGAGTGCTTGCGCTTGGAGCCGCTCGGCTCACCCGCTCGTGACGGCGCGATGGCTGGAAGGATCGAGAAGCTCGCCTACCTCGGCGACCGGACTCTGGCGCACATCACCGTCCAGGACAGCAGTCGTGTCATCCTTGCCATGATCGGCAGGGAAGAGGAGTCCACGTCGCAAACTTTCCGCGAGCAAACCGAGGTCATACTGAGTTGGCAGCCGTCATCGCTCAGCCTGCTTGATGCTTAACGGCTAATGGGGCCCGACAGCCCTGTTGGTGACTGTGTGATGATGAGGGCCTGAGGTGCCAAGTCCACATTTCGCCCAGCTCTTGGCAAATGCTGCTGTCAACCCGAAGACCCGCCAGGATTTATCGCGACTCCACCCGGACTTCCGGTTTCAATGCTGAGCAGCCGAAGAAATCTAAGCCGCCGTCTCTGGGGGGCAAAACGCACGATCTGGCGTCTGACCTTCCAGCGACGCGGAGGGGCCGAAAGCGGTCGCCAGCCATGGAAAGCGACAACCGGTATGATGCGCTGCACCGACTTTTGTCGTAACTACCATCGCATGGCCATGCACAGAAAGCACAAATTCGCTGATCGTCCGTATTCGTCTTGTTCCGCACATGGCCCTCCTCGTCGTTTCGCTGCAGGGCGAAATGACGACCGGTCTCTGACCTATTGCGTCGGCGTTCACCGGCCATGGCACCGACGGTCGGTATCGGTGGCAGTCCGGACGCGAGCTGAACATCGTTCAAGCCTGCACCTGACCCCAACCGGACTCTGTGCCCCTGCGCAACACTGGAGTGGCAGGTGGCGTTGGATGCAGGTGGCCTCACATCCTGCACCGCACAATTTATCAGAGTCAGCCCTCTGCTTGGTTCACCTCAGCTTCGCCTTCGAGACCCCTTTCGTTCTACTTGGCGTTCAATGCCAAGTACAGAAGTGGACGGACGGAAGAGGCTGGATCGCTTGTTCAGTTATTGTCGATATCCAAAACGTTCTTGGGCATGGACGCATCGGTCAGTTGGCCAACTCGAACATGACTTCGTTGCGACGAAGGAATGGCAGAGTCCAAGGCGGGTTATAGAACGAGAGCAAGGGCTCGCCGGTGGTGGACAGCATACGCGCCGAAGCGAAACGCCGCAGTTCGCCGGTGCGCTTCTCGATCGCATCGTCGGTGGCGAATCCTGAGAACGTGACAGCAACGAAGCGGCGCGCTGGGATCAGCTTCAGGGTGACGCGCGGATCAGTCGGCCCCGGCAGCGTCTCCATAGTCCAGGATTTCGGCATGATGAAGCGCACGCTCCAAGCATTGCCGGTGCTTTGCTGCGTGACCGGCGCGGTCATGGCAACGGTCTGCCTTTGCTGCTGCACAGGGGCCGTCATAGCAATATTGTTGTTCGGCTTGTTGGCACCGAAGATATAGGCCGCAACTAGTCGGAAGCCCTCATTGATGGCCACCTTGCGCTCGCCTTCGACAATGGCCTCGGCAGCAATCATCGGTCCATAGGAGCGAATTTCGATGGCGCCATCAGACGCATCGATCTTGTATTCGGGTTGTTCTACTCGGCTCATGACGGGTCCCGCAGCTGCACCAGCGACGACGAGAAGCACGAGGAGAGCAGCGATCCCAAAGTAGAAGCGCCTGCGGTCAGGTTTGCCACCTCGGGTCGGTTGCGGGATCTTTGAGGATTGGTCCATGGCCGTTCGATGTCTCCTCTCGTCCAGGCGTTCTTCCCGGCTTAAACTTCTCGTACGAGAGACTGTGGAGCCCAGATCACCCGTCGTTCATGGCGCCGCTGGAGGCCTCCTCAGATGAAATATCTGAGCGTCCATTCACGGCCGCCGGCGCGAGGGCGCAAGCCAAGAGCAGAACGGTACAATTCGCGCCGGCCGGCCTGGCGCAGCAAGCGATCCACGGAGTGCCGCCACCGGCGTGCGTACCCATCAGGCCGCGCCAACGCCGGACCGGCTGCAGACGGCGCTCACCAAGTGGCGCAGGTAACCTGAACGCGATAGGATGCCGCTCGGGGAGTAGGAGCTGCTGCATGGGCCCAGAGGCCGACGACGAATTCTATACGCGCCTCACCCCGTTCGGCCGTTTTTCCGATGTGCTCCAAATGGCTCACTACCGGCCACTGCCGGCCGGGTGGGTTGTTGGTACGGCGGATGTCGTCAACTCGACGGGCGCCATCGCCGAGGGCCGCTACAAGGCCGTGAACATGGTGGGGGCGAGCGTCATCTCAGCCGCGCTCAACGCGCTCGAAGGTCTGTCGTTTCCCTTCGTCTTCGGCGGCGACGGCGCGGCGCTCGCGGTGCCGCGATCGGCTGCGCGGAAGCTCACAGACGCGCTCGCTGCCGTTCAAGGCTGGGCCGAGGCTGAGACAGGGCTGACCTTGCGTGCGGCGATCGTGCCCGTTGCTGATATCCGGCGGGCCGGCGTCGATGTCGCCGTCGCCCGCTTCGAGGCGAGCCCGCACGTCAGTTACGCGATGTTCGCAGGCGGCGGCATGGCCTGGGCCGAGAAGCAGATGAAGGCTGGAGCATTCGCCGTGCCACCGGCAAGCCCTGACGCCATGCCAAATCTTTCCGGCCTCGCCTGCCGCTGGCAGCCGATCCCCGCCCGCAAGGGCGTTATCGTCTCTCTGCTCGTGACGCCGGCGCGCGGTGCGGCTGATCCCATGTTCGCGTGCGCCGTGGGTGAGATCATCCAGCTCATTTCGGAAGAAGATCGCGGCAGCCATCCCGTGCCATCAGGTGGCCCAGCCTCGCGCTGGCTGCCGGCGGGTCTTGAGTTCGACGCGCGCGTGACCCGGGGGAGCGAAGATCTGGCGCGTCACCGCCGCAAGCTCAAGATGCAATCGCTGATTGCCCGCCTCCTCGATCTCACCGGCCTCAAGCTCGGCAAATTCGACATGCGGCACTACAAGCGCACCCTCGTCGCCAATACGGATTTCCGCAAGTTCGACGACGGTCTCAAGCTGACGATCGATTGCACGGAGGCGCTGGCGCGACAGATCGAGGCGCGGCTCGAGGCGGCACGGCGGACGGGCGCGCTTTACTACGGTCTCTATCGCCAGGGGGAAGCGCAGATGACCTGCATCGTGCCGTCCTTGGTAACGGACGACCACTTCCACTTCGTCGACGGCTCCGCCGGCGGCTACGCGCGCGCGGCCGAGGCCATGAAGGCACAGATGCAAGCCTGATGTCGCCGGCGCGAATGTGACCGTGTGTGTTTAAATCCTTGCAGCTGGCGCTGACCCTCACCGAGCATCGCCCGGTTTCAGTTCATAGCCAATCATCACTCGAGACTGTCGAGAAAGGCATCGGCCTCGGCGAGGATCGCTGCTTTGCGCTCTTGCGGCCAGTTGGCGAGCGTGCGAAATGGCATCGCTAGCCGCGGATTGCTCAAGAGGCGGTCTTTCTGTCGAATCAAGAAAGCCCAATAAAGATAGTTGAACGGGCACGCCTTTGGACCTGTCTTCAGTTTGACTTTGTAGACGCATCCCCGACAGAAGTCCGACATTCGGTCGATGTAGGCCCCCGAGGCCGCATAGGGCTTTGACGCCATCTGCCCGCCATCAGCGAAAACGGCCATGCCCAGCGTGTTGGGCATCTCAACCCACTCGAACGCATCGGCGTACACGGCGAGATACCAGCGCTCGACTTCTTGCGGCGCGACGCCGGCGAGCAGGGCAAAGTTTCCTGTCACCATCAATCGTTGAATGTGATGCGAATAGGCGTATCGCGCCGTTCCGCCGATCGCCTCGCGCAGGCAGCGCAGGGGAGTGTCGCCGGTCCAATAGAAGGCGGGCAGCTTTCGCGTCGCCTGTAGCGCGTTGCGCTGCGCGTATTCCGGCATCAAGGTCCAATAGACGCCGCGCACATACTCGCGCCAACCCAATATCTGACGCACGAAGCCCTCGACCGCGTTCAGCGGCGCGTTCCCTGAACGCCAAGCGGCCTCGGCAGCCTCACAAACCTCCCGCGGGGAGAGAAGCCCGATGTTCAACGCCGGCGCCAGCAGCGAGTGGAACAGAAATGGCGCGCCAGCCTTCATGGCATCCTGATAGTCGCCGAAGCGCGGCAGGCCATAGGCTATGAAGTCATCGAGCGCGAGCAACGCATCGGCGCGTGTTACCGGCCACCCAAACTCCTCGAGCGTGCCGAAATGACCGTTGAAGCGCTGCTCGACCAGCGCCATAACCTCACGCGTCGCATCGTCAGGCGCGAAACGGCGCCGGTCGGGAGGAAGGATGGACGCTGGCAGCGACTTGCGGTTTTCAGAATCGAAATTCCACTCACCGCCCGCCGGCCGATCGCCATCCATCAGGATGGCATGCTCTCGCCGCATCTCGCGATAGAAATGCTCCATCCGCCAAGTTCGACGCCCCCGCGCCCACCGTGCGAAGCGTGCGCCGCTGGCGAAGAAGCGGTCATCGGCGCGCACATCGACTGGGCGGCCCGTCATAGCTTCCCAGCCTTCGACGGCCGCCTGTACACGCCACTCTCCCGGCTCGGTCACAACCAAGCGGTCAGGATCATGACGCGCGACAGCTCGTTGAACTTCAGTTGTCAGGGTGCCGCTGTTGTCGGGCGCGTCGAGCTTTACATAGTCGACTGCCACACCGCGCTTGATCAGCTCATCCGCGAAGTGGCGCATCGCGGACAAGATCAAAACGATTTTTTGCTTATGATGCTGGACGTAGGTGCTTTCTTCCGACACCTCCATCATCAGAACGACGTCACGCTCAGAATCGAGGCCTGCGAGTGCGGCTATGTCGAGCGAAAGTTGATCGCCGAGAATGATCCTCAGAACGCCCATCAGGAGTCCAGCCGCTGCGTTGGTGTTTTTGGGATCGCGGCGCCGCGACAGCGTCGTGAGCAATACTTGACGTTTTCCCAATCCCGCGCCCACGTCTTTCGCCAGGCGAAGGACCGGCCGCAATGTGCGCAAGGCTTGGTCGGAAGCTCTGACTTGGGACGCATCTTAGCCATGGCGCTACCAGGGCACGGGCTTGCCGCGCCAGTCGAAGAAGCCGCCGTTAGCCTCGACTGGGAGCTTGTCGACCACGGACAGCAGGTGGCGGGACGCTTC
>JANNSX010000354.1:0-16969 GCA_031403155.1 Hyphomicrobiaceae bacterium | reverse complement strand
ACGGCCGCAATGCCTTCAAGGGCTGGCGGACCTGGATGATGCCCTTGATCACCCAATAGACCGAGCCGCCGGGAATGATCGCGTCCGCGCGCTTGGGCATCTGCCGGGTCGTAAAGACGAGCTCTGGCCTCTTGCCCTCGCGTTTCCGGCGCGCCAGGTCCTCCCGGTCGAGCTTGGCCAGATGCTCAATACTCTCGACGCCGACGCAAAGCTTGACGATGTGGAGAGCCATGGGCCGCAAGCTTCCATCGCCGGAGCCTGAGCACTTTCCGACCAAGTGGGTACCGGTTGGTCGAAAGAAAGTGCTCAAAACCAACAACCTAGAGCGCCGATCTGATTCCATCAGATCGAATAGCGCTCTAGAGCGCAAGATACCAAGCCGCCACTCCTCCACAGCGTTGTCGACGCGGCTGGCCGGGCGGCGGCTATCTGTGCCGTTAGGCAGAGTTTGCGGCTTCGGTTCGCCCAAGCGCGGCGCCTGCCGGACATCCCCTCCGTCGCCGCCAACCCTGCCGCCAGCGCGATTTTCGCCGCAAACTCCGGATAACAACGTCTTGATCAGACGTGAATTGTGCGCTCGGCCGGGCCAAGCCTACAACCATTCGTCCACGTACGTTCACTCGTTCCTCCGGGAGGATCTCAATGAAGCTCACGAAAACCTCGGGTACCGTTCTCGCCGCCACCGCCGCCATGATGCTGCTCGGCGGCACCGTCGCCTCGACCACTGTCATCGCCGACGAGGCGAAGGTCCAATGCATGGGCGTCAATGGCTGCAAGGGCCAGAGCGCCTGCAAGACCGCCAGCAGCTCCTGCAAGGGACTGAACGGCTGCAAGGGCCAAGGCTTCCTCGACATGACGAAGGCCGAGTGTGAGGCCGCCGGCGGCACCATCCAGGGCTGATCCCTGATAGAACCATCGTCGAAGGGCTCGCCGGACGCCCCGGCGGGCCCTTTGTGCTATGAGGAGCGGTCATGGGACAGCTCGCTGCCAAACCGCGCTATCTGGGCTTCGGCCTCGGCCTGAGGCCGCAGCACTACCAGGACATCCTCGAAGGCAATCCGGCGGTCGACTGGTTCGAGGCGATCTCGGAAAACTACATGGGCGACGGCGGCCGGCCGCGCGCCATGCTCGACAGGATCAGAGCGCGCTATCCGGTCGTCTTGCACGGCGTGTCGCTGTCGATCGCCTCGACGGCGCCGCTCGACCTCGACTATCTCGGCCGTCTGAAGGCGCTGTGCGAGCACGTCGAGCCCGAGTGGATCTCCGACCACCTCTGCTGGACGGGCGTGCACGGCATCAACCTGCACGACCTGCTGCCGGTCCCCTACACGCAAGAGGCGCTGGATCACGTGTGCGAGCGGGTGGCGCAGGTGCAGGATTTTCTCGGGCGCGCCATCGCCATCGAGAACGTGTCGAGCTATGTGAGCTTTCCCCATTCGACGATGCCCGAGTGGGAGTTCATCGCCGAGTTGACGCGCCGCACCGGCTGCTGGCTCATCCTCGACGTCAACAATATCTACGTCTCGGCCTTCAACCACGAGTTCGACGGTAAGGCCTTCATCGATGCCATTCCCGCCGATCGCGTCGTCCAATTCCACCTCGCCGGTCACGAGCACAACTTGACCCACATCATCGATACGCACGATCACGACGTGCCCAGCGAAGTTTGGGATCTGTATGCCCATGCCGTCCGCCGCTTCGGGCCGGTCTCGACCATGATCGAGCGCGACGACCACATTCCCCCGCTCGCCGAGGTGGTGGCCGAGCTCGGCACCGCGCGCCGCATTGCACACGAAATTCTGCCCGAGCTTCGCACGGCGGAGGTTTCGCCGTGAGCGAGGAAAGCGCTTGCCGGGGCCGGTCGATGGAAGCGGCGCGACCGCGGATCGAGACGGGTCCCTCGAAGCTCGCATCCCGGCCAAAGCCCCAACACAGGCCCGAAGCCCTTGCCAGCGCTCCGTCCCTCGCCGAGCTGCAACAGATGTTCCAGCGGGCCGTCGTCGATGGCGACGACGCCGTGCTCGATCTCATCGCGGACAATTCTCGGACCGATCGTGAAACCCTCTTCGGCGTCTATCGTCACGCCTATCGGGCACGTCTCGTCGAGGTGCTGAGGAACGACTATGCCGAGCTCGCCACTGTCATCGACTTAGAGGACTTTCAGGACTTGGCGCTCGGCTATGTCGAGGCCCATCCGTCGCGGACGCAGAATGCGCGCTGGTTCGGCGCGGCCTTCCCGGAGTTTCTCGCCGCACACCCTTCCCATCCGGCGCATCCCGAGCGCGCCGATATCGCCCTCCTGATCCGCGCCCTCAACGACGCCTTCGATGCGGCCGACGGAACGCGGCTGACGCTCGCCGATCTCGCCGCCGTGCCGCCGGGCCTGTGGGGCGGCCTCGTCTTCACGCCGCATCCCGCGGTGCGCCGGATCAATCTCGCGACGAATGCGACCGCGCTCTGGCGCTGGGTGAGAGACGGTGGTGAAGCGACCGCTCGGCCCGCTGCCACACGGCTGGCCGAGCCCGAGCGGCTGGCCGTCTACCGGCCGGAGCTGACGCCGCGCTTTCGAGCCTTGTCCTACGAGGAAGCCATGATGTTCGACGAGATGGCGAAGGGCATCGCTTTCGCCGGGCTCTGCGAACTCGTCGGCACCTATGGCGGCGAGGACGGCGCCGCGCTCAGGGCCGCTTCGCACCTCAAGGTCTGGATCGAGGAAGGCATGCTCTCGGGCCCGGAGGCCGGCTGATCGAACATGGTCAGCGTCCGCGCCAGACCGGCGCACTACGTAGCTTTGTCCCCAGTCTCGCCACAGTCGGTCGGCTTAAGGATTGCAATACGGCGCCGAAATGCGCATTCGACAGATAAATCCCCGGCCGCCAGCCGCGGTCGCCAGATGAAGGAAACGAACACATGGTCCGACGCGTCGGAACAAATGCCAGCGAAACGCTTCTCGGCACGAGTGTCGCCGATGTCATTTACGGCAACGGCGGCAACGATGTCATACGTTCGGGAAGCGGCAACGACTGGGCCTCGGGCGGCACCGGCAACGACCGCATGTTCATGAGCTTCGGCAACGACAAGGCCTATGGCGGCACCGGCAACGATACGATCTACGGCGAATCGGGCCACGATCTGTTGCAGGGCCAATCAGGGTTCGACCTGATCTTTGGCGGCACCGGCGACGACGACATCTACGGCGGTAGCGAGGACGACGATCTCTACGGCCAGTCCGGCTTCGACCTGATCATCGGCGGTTCCGGTGATGATCTCATCGACGGCGGCAGCGAGAGCGACGACCTCGACGGCGGGTCGGGCTTCGACATCATCCGCGGCGGCACGGGCAATGACGCGATCGAAGGCGGCCTCGGCGATGACGATCTTTACGGTGGCTCGGGCTTCGACGATTTCTTCTTCTTCGACTTCGACGGCGACGACATCATCTGGGATTTCCAGCCCGGCGTCGACCTCGTCGACTTGACGGGGACGACCGAGATCGACTTTTTCCTCACTTCGGTTTTCTTCGCCGGCGAGCCCTCGACCGAGATCGACTATGGCACCGGCTTCATTACCGTCGTCGGTTGGAATCCGATCGATCTCGCAGGCGATGTTCTCATCTGACATCAGAGCGATCACTCGCTGTATTCCGGGCCGGGGACCCAAAGTCTCCGGCTCGTTTCGTTTCTCCCCTCCACCGCATTCATTCAGCGTTCACCTGGAATCGCTGCGACAGTCTGTCAACGCGTTGAAATCAAAAAATTTTCGAGGCCCGTGCCGGTTCAGCCTGGGTTCATGGTGGGCTCCCTATATCTCGTGTCATCAGGCAGGCGATTGGGCTTGCTGACGGGGACGGACCGGACGGCGCTCAAGACGCCCAAGGCCCCCGGGGTGAGACGAAAGCCGGACCGAAATCCGGCCTGTGATTAGGAGAGAAAACATGGCCATCCGCTACGGCAACAGCCTCAGCAACACGCTCTACGGCACGACCGCTGCCGACATCATCTACGGCTACGGCGGCAACGATACCGTCTATGCCGGCTCGGGCAACGACAAGGCCTACGGCGGCACCGGCAACGACAAGCTCTACATGAGCTATGGCAATGATATCGCCTACGGCGACTCGGGCCATGACATCGTCTCCGGCCAGTCTGGCTACGACCTCCTCTATGGTGGCACGGGCGACGACGACATCTACGGCGGCAGCGAGGACGACGACCTCTACGGCCAGTCCGGCTTCGACTTCCTCGATGGTGGCACCGGCCACGACTATCTGAGCGGCGGCACCGAGGCCGACGATCTGCGCGGCGGTAGCGGCAACGACACCATCGTCGGCGGGTCCGGCAACGACGATCTGACGGGTGGCACGGGCTTCGACGATTTCGTCTTCTTCGACTTCAATGGCGATGACTTCGTCTGGGACTTCGACGTCGGCGTCGACCTCATCGACCTGACGGCGACGACCGCCAGCGACTTCTTCCTCGACTCGGTGTTCGCGGGTGGAACCTGGAGCACTGAAATCGACTACGGCACCGGTTGGGTGACCGTCGTCGGTGTCGACCCGGCCGAGCTTGCCGGCGACATCCTGATCTAACCAAGCTCGTCCCGCGGCGGGCCACCTTCCCCCGAGGCCCCGCCAACCCCTGGACGAACCGGGCCGGATGCTCCCCCGCATCCGGCCCTTTCTTTGTTTCGCGCCTTAACCATTCGCCAACCATGGCACGCTTCTTGCGGCTTCTCCTTCGTCCGATCCCGAATAGGGGGCGACAGACAGTGGTGGCAGGCGGCCTCGAATGGTCAGTTTAGATACATCGGCGCTCGGCGGCCGGGCGGCGGCTCGCAGCGAGCCCTCGGCGCTGGACGGCATCGACGTCGAGATCGTCCGTGGCAGGGCGGGCCTCGACGCCATTGCCGCCGACTGGAGACAGCTTTACGAGACCGCCGCGCCAGAGCAGGTCTTCCTTTCCGAAGGCTGGATCTCGCTTTGGCACAAGCACTATGCCGGGGCCGGCGGCCGTGATTCGGACGACCCGCTGCTCCTCGTCACGTGCCGGGAGGCCGGGCGGCTGGTCCTCGTCTGGCCGCTGACGCTGGTGCGCCGCCTCGGACTCAAGATTCTGAAATGGGCCGGCGAGCCCGTCAGTCAATATGGCGACGTGCTCATTGCTCCCGGCCGTCCCGCCGGTCAGCTTCTCGAAACCGCCTGGCAAGCCATCCGCGCGCTGAAGCCCGACGCGCTCGTCTTGCGGAAGACCCGCGCGGGCAGCCTCGCCTCGGAGTTCCTTCTCGCCAAAGGCGCCTTCGTCAGCGAGCAGGAGGCGGCGCCCTTCATCGATCTCGAAGGCATCACCAGTCCACGCGTCCAGTCCGAACGCTATTCCTCCAAGGATCGCAAGAACCGCCGCCGCCACCGCAAGCGGCTGACCGAGCAAGGTGCGCTCGCCTTTGCCTGGCTCGAGCCTTCGCCCGAGGCGAGTGCGCTCGCCGGCCATGCGGTGGCTTTGAAGCGGTCCTGGCTCACGCGTCGTGGACGGATCTCCAAGGCTTTCACGGATCACCGCATCGAGGGTTTCCTCGCTGCCGCCCTGTTGGAGAGGAACGGCGGCCTGGATGGCCGGGTCGGTGTGATCCATTGCGGCGACAAGCCCGCAGCCCTCCTCATCGGCTTCCTCAACCAGGGCTACTACGCCGGTTTCCTCACCGCCTATGACGAGGCCTTCGAGCGGCACGGTCCCGGCTCGCTGCTGTTCGAGGACGCAATCGGTGCCGCGATCGCCGAGAAAATCGGCCGCATCGATCTGTTGGCTCCCTCGGACCCTTACAAGCATGATTGGGCGAGCGGGGAAGTCGCCGTCGAGGATTTGTGTTTGCCGCTGACGGCTGGCGGCCGCATCTACACGCGCGTCATTCAACGTGGCGTCCGGCACGGCCTCAAGGCGGGCATCGAATCGCTACCGCCGAAACTGCGACGCACCCTTCTCACCCTCGCCGCGGTCCTGCCGGCGCTGCTTTACGCCTCCTCGGAGCCGTGACGCATCCCAGACCTGCCGTTCAGTCTTGGGCAGCAGGCGGTTTCGCATGCTAGGGTGTTTCCGGTTTTCGTTGAATCACTCCAACACCCTAGCTCTTTGGTTTGTCGTGCTTCTTATCGGAAAACCGCTTCGCACTTTTCCGGAAGCACTCTATTGGTTTGTCGTGCTTCTTATCGGAAAACCGCTTCGCACTTTTCCGGAAGCACTCTAATGAGCGGGATGACCACGTCTCCTCCCACGGCACCCACCGCCTCCGGCGTGCGCTCGCCCATCGCCTGCCTGATGCTGCTCGCCATCGCCAATGCGCTGAGCTTCCAGGTGTGGATGGCGCTGCTCAACAACTACGCCGTCAACGAGGCCGGCTTCACCGGCTGGCACATTGGCGTGCAGCAATCGGTGCGCGAGATTCCGGGCCTGCTCGCCTTCACGGCGATCCTGCTTTTGTTGTTCTTGCGCGAGCAGACGCTGGCGCTGTTGTCGCTGGTGGCGCTGGCCGTGGGTACGGCCCTCACCGGTTTCTTCCCGACGCCGATGGGCCTTTATCTCACGACCCTGCTGATGTCGTTCGGCTTCCACTATTATCACACCGTCCAGCAATCGCTGGCGCTGCAGTGGCTCCCCAAAGGACAGGCGGCGCTCGGCCTCGGTCGCATCATCTCGGCCGAGAGCTTGGCAACGCTCGGCGCGCTCGGCCTCGTCTACATTGTCTTCCGCTGGCTCGACTGGGGCTATCAGGTCACCTACGTGGCGGCCGGCGCCGTGACGCTTGGCCTCACGCTATTCGCCTGGCTCGCCTACCCGCGCTTTCCCCAGGCTGTCGAGCAGAACCAATCCTTCGTGCTGCGCAAGCGCTACGGCCTCTACTACGCCATGACCTTCCTCGATGGCGCGCGGCGGCAGATCTTCATCGTCTTCGCCTCCTTCATGATGGTGGAGAAGTTCGGCTATTCCGTCGCCGACATCACGCTGCTGTTCCTCGTCAATCACCTCTTTAACATGATCGTCGCGCCGTTCGCCGGCCGCTTCGTGACGCATTTCGGCGAGCGGACCGCGCTCACCATCGAGTATGGTGGATTGCTGCTCGTCTTCGTCGCCTATGCCTTCGTGCAAGACCCTTGGTTCGCCGCGGCGCTCTATCTCATCGACCACGCCTTCTTCGCCATGTCGATGGCCTCGCCCTCCTACTTCCAGAAGATCGCCGACCCGGCCGATATCGCGCCCTCGGCCGCCGTGTCGTTCTCGATCAACCACATCGCGGCCATCGTGCTGCCGATCACCCTCGGCGCCATCTGGATCGGCAGCCCGGCGGCCGTGTTCCTCTTGGGAGCGGCCTTCGCCCTGGGCTCGCTCGTGCTCGCCCGCCTCATTCCGCGCCATCCCGCGCCCGGAAACGAGGTCGTCTGGCAACGCCCGGCGGCCCAACCGGCGGAGTAACTGGCCCGACGGATCGGCGGCAAGTCCGCCGTTATGGTAATGATGTCGTGCGCCTTGCGCTGGCCCCGATCATCGCCCATGTGTCGCTCCAGCAGACCCAGGACCCCCTTATGCTGAAAACACTGACCCTTCTCGTGATCGCCGCGGCACTGGCCGGCGGCGTTACGGCTTGGCAGTGGCCGCAGGCACTGCCTTGGGCGGGCGAACAGGCGGGCGGTGGCAACACGGTCTCCTATGTGACGGCCGAGGCGGCAAAGGGCGACGTCCGCCGGATGGTCGCAACCTCCGGGCCGGTCTCGGCGGTCATCACCGTGCAGGTGGGCTCGCAGCTCTCCGGCCAGGTGGAAGCCGTGCTCGCCGACCACAACAGCGAGGTCAAGGCCGGCGATGTGATGGCCCGCATCGATCCCAAGACTTATGAAAGCCGCGTCGCCCAGGCCAAGGCCGATCTGCAATCGGCAGACGCGGCGCTGCTCGTGCGCGGCGCCAATCTCGCCAAGGCCAAGGCCGTGCTCGCGCAAACCGAGAAGGCCGTCGACCGCAATCGCACGCTCGCCAGGAAGAAGCTCACGCCCGAGGTTAATCTCGAGTCGGCCCAGCGCGATTTGAGCGTCGCAAGGGCCGAGATTTCTGTCGCCGATGCCGAGATCGTCAACGCCGCGGCCGTCGTCGCGCAGCGCAAGGCCCAGCTCGGCCAGGCCGAGATCGATCTTTCGCGCACCGTCATCCGCGCGCCGATCGAGGGCACCGTCATCTCGCGCACCATCGATGTCGGGCAGACGGTCGCCGCGAGCCTGCAGGCGCCCGAGCTCTTCCGCATCGCCCAGGACCTCTCCAAGATCCGCATCGAAGCGCAGGTGAACGAAGCCGACATCGGCAACATCGCCCAGGGCAATCCGGTCACCTTCACGGTCGATGCTTATCCGGACCGCAACTTCACGGGAACGGTCGAGCAGGTCAGGCTCGCGGCAACCACCCTCCAGAATGTCGTGACCTATACCGTCATCATCACTTCGGTGAACGAGGACCGGAAACTCTTTCCCGGCATGACGGCGAACGCCACCATCGAGACCGGCATTGCCAAGGGCGTGCTCAAGGTGCCGAACGAAGCGCTGCGGTTCCGCCCGCGCGATGGCGGCAGCGGCGGCGATCCGGCCGCGCGCGGCCGCGAACGTATGAAGCGCATGATCGATACGGCCGGTGCCAGCATCAGCTTGGACGACGCTCAGAAGACGACGCTGGCGGAGGCCATGACCAAGGCCATGGCGGAGCTCAGACCGTCAGGCGGCGGCCTGACACAACAGGCGGACCCCCGCCGGATGCGCGAGCAGATCGCCCAGCGCTTCGAGAAGGAGCTGGCTGCGATCCTCAAAGATGCGCAGCGCGATGCCTTCGAGACCTGGAAGGCCGAGCGCGAGAGCGCCAAGACGGCAACGATCCATGTGCTGGGCGCCGGCGGCGTGCCCGAGCCGCGCTTCGTGCGCTTAGGGTTAGCCGACGACAAGGAGACCGAGATCATCGGCGGTGACCTCAAGGAGGGTGAGACCGTGATCCTGCGCGTCCGCGAGGGAGCCGGCTCGTGAGCGCCTTGCCCCTCGTCGTGGCCCGCGACCTCGTGAAGACCTATTCGCTCGGCGAGCAGACGGTGAAGGCGCTCGATGGCGTCTCGGTCGAGATCGCCAAGGGTGAGATGGTCGCCGTCATGGGCCCCTCGGGCTCCGGCAAGTCGACGCTCATGAACCTGATCGGCGCGCTCGACACGGCGACCTCGGGCACGCTCGCCATCGACGGCGAGGAGCTGGGGGACCTCGACCCCGATCGCCTCGCCGATCTCCGCAACCGCCGCATCGGCTTCGTGTTCCAGCAGTTCAATCTTCTGGCCCGCACCTCGGCGTTGGAACAAGTCATGCTGCCGATGCTCTATCGCCGCAAGCGGCCGAAGGACATGGCGGCAATTGCGCAACGCCGGCTCGAGCAGGTCGGCCTCGGCGCGCGTCTCGATCACACGCCGCGTCAGCTCTCGGGCGGCCAGCAGCAGCGCGTCGCCATTGCCCGCGCGCTCGTCAACGATCCCGAGATCCTGCTCGCCGACGAGCCGACCGGGGCGCTCGACAGCCGGACCGCGACCGAGATCATGCAGCTGCTCTCGGACCTCAACCGCCGCGGCATCACCGTCATCATCGTGACGCACGAGGCGGATGTGGCGCTCTACGCGCGCCGGCGCATCCTGTTTCGCGACGGGCGCATCGTCGAGGATCAGGTGCAGCCCGGCTATACCGCCATGCCCGATTGGCGGCAGACCAGCGAGGCGGCGGCATGACGCTCCTCGACAGCCTCGCCATCGCGCTCCGGGCCCTGCGCACTAACTTGCTCCGCAGCTTCCTGACGACGCTCGGCATCCTCATTGGCATCGGCTCGGTCATCATCATGGTGGCGGTGGGGTCGGGCGCGCGCTCCGAGATCGACCGGCAGATTTCGAGTCTGGGCTCCAACATGCTCGTCGTCTTTCCGGGCTCGGGCCGCACCTTTGGCGGCCGGGCGGCTGGCGCCGGCACCGACGTGCCGCTCGCCGAGCGCGATCTCGCGGCCATTCGCGAGCAAGTGCCCGGCGTCGTCGCGATCTCCGGCCTGCTCTCGGCCAGCGCGTCCGTCGTGCGCGGCAACGCCAACTGGACGACGTCAGTTTCGGGAATACACGAAGACTATCTGACGGTGCGCGACTGGCCGGTCGCCGCGGGCCGGGAGCTCGAGCCGGAGGAGGTGAGGCGCAGCGCCAAGGTGGCCCTCATTGGCGAGACGGTGGCCAAGCAGCTGTTCCCCGGCGAGGACCCGGTCGGCAATCAGATCCGCATCCGCAACGTGCCCGTCACCATCGCCGGCGTGCTGTCACGCAAGGGGCTCTCCTCGTTCGGGCGCGATCAGGACGATCTGGTGCTGATCCCGATGAAGCTCGCGCGCAATCAGGTCGTCGGCCAGAGCGAGGTGGTTCCCGATCAGGTCGGCCAGATCTATGTGAAGCTCGAGGGCGGCTCGGATATGAGCCAGGCGGAAGAGGATATGGCGCGCGTGGTCCGCGAGCGCCGCCGCATCCAGCCGGGCGCGGAGGATGATTTCAATGTGAGGAACCTCGCCGAGTTCATGACCGCGCGCTCAGCCGCCCAGCAGACGCTCTCCTATCTACTGGGCGCCACGTCGGCGATCTCGCTCATCGTCGGCGGCATCGGCATCATGAACATCATGCTGGTGTCGGTGACCGAGCGGACGCGCGAGATCGGCTTGCGCCTGGCGATCGGCGCGCGGCGGCGGGATATCCTGACGCAATTCCTCGTCGAGGCGGTCGCGCTGTGTCTGTTGGGCGGCCTCATCGGCATCGCGCTCGGCATCGGCGGCTCCTATATCATCGCCAGCGCGGCCGAATGGCCGGTCAAGATCGAGCCGTCCTTCGTGGGCTTGGCACTCGGCACGGCGGCCCTCATCGGCATCGTCTTCGGCTTCTTCCCGGCGCGGCGCGCGGCCCGCATGAACCCGATCGATGCGCTGCGGAGCGAGTAGGACGTATTACCGGTGGTTGTGCTATGGTCGGCCGATCAGGCTAAGAGGCAACCGATGGCAAGACCGAGCCGCGGCAGGAAGAGCGATAGCGAACCCGACAAGTTGCAAGTCGATCTCGAGCGTGCTGGGAAACCGGACGCGCGCGAAGGCAAGCGGCCGTCCGCTCCGGTACAATTGGTCGAGGACGACACCGGGCATCGTTTCATCGTTTATGCAGCCAAGGATGGCCCTCGGATCGAGCTCCGCTTCGACGACGAGACGTTCTGGGCATCACAAGGCCAGATGGCGGAGATGTTTGGGGTTAAGCAGAATACGGTCAGCGAGCATCTCAGCAGGATTTTCGCCGATGGCGAGCTGATCGACTCGGAGGCAACTCATCGGAATTTCCGATTGGTTCGCGCCGAGGGCGGCCGGCAAGTTGAGCGCACAATCGATCACTACGACTTAAATGCACTGATTTCCGTCGGTTATCGTGTCGGATCGGTGCAAGGCACCCTGTTCCGGGTGTGGGCAACCGACAAGCTGTTTCAGATCCTCACCAAGGGATTCTACGTCGACAAGGACAGACTCAAGAACCGCGGAGAGCCCGATGCGCTCGATGAGTTCCGCGAGATCGCGCGCGAGATTCGAACCTCCATTCGCAACTCGTATCGCGAGGTGCTGCGCCTCTGCACGCTGTGCGCTGACTATGACGGCAACTCCAAGTCGGCACGAGAGTTCTTCATGGACATGGAGAACAAGCTGCTTTGGGCCTCGGCTCAGAAGACGGCACCGCAACTCGTGCTGGAACGCTGCGATGTGCGCAAACCGGACATGGGCCTGACCTACTATGCCGGACGGCGCGGGCCAACCGCGCGCGACGTTGTCGTCGGCAACAACTACCTGGCCGAGGGCGAAGCCCGCACAAAGAACCGCATCACCGAGATGTGGCTGACCTACGTCGAGGAGCAGCTCGAGCAAGGCCGGTTGCCCACCATGGCAGCCGTTCAAGAAAAGCTGATCGGCTTCATCAAATTCAACCAGTGGCCACTGCTCTCTGGTCGAGGCAAGCATGCCCGGACGTCAGCGGACCGGCACGCGCTCGAACAACTGAAGATCCATCGAGCCCAGTTCTCGAACGCGCCTTTGCCGGGCGATAACACCGAGGACGACACCGACGAGCTTGGTTGAGTTTGGCCGGCACACGAGACATCACCACCCCGCGAACGCTCTGACCTTCTCATCGCTGACCTTGCCGGCGGCCGCATCGGCAATCGCCTGGCCGATGATGGCGGCGGCCTCATCAGCTTCGGCTTTCGTCAAGACGAGCGGCGGCGTCAGCTCGAGCACGTTGGAGTTGAGGCCGACATAGTAGACGACGAGGCCGAGCTCGAAGGCACGGTAGACGGTCTTTGCGGCGAGCGCCTTGGCGGGTGTTTTCGCCGTGCGATCTTCCACCAGCTCGACACCGAGGGCGAGGCCACGGCCGCGCACGCTGCCGATCTCGGGCCGCGAGGACATCAGGCCTTCGAGCCGCGCCTTGAGATGCGCGCCTACATCGCGGGCGTTGTCGGCCAAGCCCTCCCGGCGGATCGTATCGAGCACAGCCACTCCCGCCGACGCGCACACCGGATTGCCGTGCATGGTCTGCATGGCGAAGGCGGTCGCGAAGTCGAGGATCGCCGCAGGGCCGACCATTGCCGAGAGCGGCAGCCCGCCGCCGAGCCCCTTGCCGAGACAAACGATGTCGGGAGCGACGTCCTCATGGGCAATCGCGTGCATCATGCCGGTCCGCGCGAGGCCAACCTTCACCTCGTCCGAGACGATGAGGATGCCGTGCCGGCGGCAGAGATCGCAGAGCTTTTTCATGAACCCCGGCGGCGGCACGATGAGCCCGCCATCGGATTGGATGGGCTCGATCCAGAGCGCGGCCACCTCGGACGGCGGACAAGTCGTCGCGAACAGATGCTCGACCAGCTCGAGCACCTTTCCTCCCGCCGCATCACCCATGTAGGGCCGGTAGGGATTGGGAAAGGGGATCAGCGTCAGCCCCGGCGCGCGGGCCGCATGCGATTGCACGGTGTGCCCGGAGATCGCCATCGAGCCCGCCGAGCCGCCGTGATAGGCGCCGATGAAGGCGAGGATGCGCGGGCGGCCCGTCGCTGCTGTCACAGCCCGGTAGGCCGCCTCATTGGCATCCGATCCCGAATGCCCGAGCCAGACCTTGTGACCGCACTTGTGCGGCAACGTCTCGAGGATTTTCTCGGCGAGCGTCACGGCCGGCAAGTTCGCGGCTGACAACGTCGACGCCCCGGCCGGATTGCTGACGGCAGCTGTCACCGCCTCGACAACGGCGGGATGTCCGTAACCCAAGCTCGCCGAGCCCCAGGCGGCCGAAAGATCGAGCAGCGCCCGCCCACTTTCGTCGATGACACGCGAGCCTTTGCCGCCCACGAGGGCCGAGGGAAAGAAGCGCAGTTTCTGGATGCCGGCCGTAACGGCGGCATCACGGGTGTAGAGATCGTTGGCGGTCATCGGGAGGCCCGGCCCCTTGTGACGTGCGGATGTTTGATTTGCAGTCGCGAGTGCATGGCGATGAAACCGATGAGCTTCTCGCGCACCGCAACCATGGCCGGCGATGTTCCTTGGCCGAATTACCTCTCGATCAAGGCCAAGCTATCAGATCACCCCTACCGGTCAAAGACCGCTTACGGTTTGCATCGAAGACGCGGCCTGTTGTAGTGAATCCTACATGCGCAAACGCCCCGGCAAAAGTTCCAGGCACAAGGCCCTCGCGCTCGAAGGCAAGCGCGCGATCCGCCATGGGGCGCCGCCGAGCGTGCGCGACCGGCTGCTGCATGGCGGGCTCCAGCTCACCAAGTCGGAAGTGAAGGTCGCCCGCGAGCTGCTCGCCAACTATCCCGCCACCGGACTTTCGACCATCTCGCGGCTCGCCGGATTGGCCGGTGTCAGCGATCCGACGGTGCTGCGTTTCGCCAGCCGTCTCGGCTACAATGGGTTCGGTGCTCTGCAAGCAGCGCTGCTGGCGGAGGTCGAGGCGCAGATGCGCTCGCCCTTGACGCTTGGGACGGGAACGGCCCTCGCAAGCAACCGGCCGGTCAACGTCTACGAGAGCTTTTTCGCGGCGACGGCAGCAAACCTCGAGGCCGCGCGCAAGGAAACGCCGCCCGAGGATCTCGACGCCGCGGTCGCCCTCCTCGCCAACCCCAAGTCCCGCGTGCTCTGCCTCGGCGGCCGCTTCAGCCGCTACCTCGCCGGCATCCTGCACCGCTGCATCCAGCATCTCAGATCCGGCACCGAGCTGATCGACGGCACCGCCGCCGACCTCATCGATCGGCTCGCCGACATTGGTCCGCGCGACGTGCTCGTGGTCTACGACTACCGCCGCTACCAGGCCGACATCGTCCGCTTTGCCGAGCAGGCGTCGGCGCGCGGCGCCCGCGTGATCCTGTTCACCGATCGCTGGAAGTCGCCCATAGCGCGGGTGGCCGAAGTCTGCCTCACGGTCCCGATCGAGACGAGCTCGCCCTTCGACACCATGGTGACGCCGCTCGCCCAGACCGAAGCCGTCGTCGCCGGGTTGACGGCCCGCCTCGGCACGACCTGGCGCCTGCGGGCCGAAACCATCGAGCGGGTGCGCGCCGACAATCACATGGCGCTGGACACGACGAACCCGCGACCCGTCGTCCATTCCAAGAAACCCAAAACCACACGGAGGAGAGCATGACCCTCAGGATCACAGCCCGGCGCGACGAGGCCTACCGGCCCGGCGAGACGGCCGTCCTCTTCGTCGACATGCAGAAGGTGTTCTGCACGCCCGGTAACGATCCCCAACATCCCGAGCTGAATGCCCAGCACTACTTCCACCGGATGCTCAAGAGCACCGTCATTCCCAACCAGTCGAAGCTCCTCAAAGCGGCGCGGGCGTCGGGCATCCAGGTGCTCCACACCATCATCGAGGCACTGACGAAAGACTGCCGCGATTGCTCGCTCGACCACAAACTTTCCAACCTCATGATCCCCAAGGGCATGCGGGGTGCCGAGCCGATCGAGGAACTCGCCCCCATCGACAACGAGATCGTGCTGCCGAAAACCTCGTCGGGCGTCTTCAACTCGACGAACATCGATTACGTCCTGAAGAATCTCGGCGTCCGCTATCTGATCGTCGCCGGAGTCGTCACCGATCAGTGCGTCGACATGGCGGTGCGCGATGGCGCCGACCGCGGCTATCTCGTCACCTGTGTGAAGGACGCCTGCGCGACCTACACCGAGGCCCGCCACGAGGGCGCGCTCAAGGCCTTCGGCGGCTATTGCTGGGTGACGGACACCGCCGAGGTGGTGCGCCGCTTCGAGGCGCTAGTGTCCCGATCGCGAAGCTCGTCACAGCACGCCGCGATATCCGAACGAGCTTCGCGATCGAAAGGACACTAGTACCCTCCATCAGAAATGGCTGGTACTAGCTTTTTTGCTGAAGTACCCGATTCACGCGGCATTTTCGTGCCACGACGTGTGGCACTCAATTCTGCGATCGGGTACTAGCCAGCTATGGATTCTCGTGTGATTCAGATTCCGAAGTCCGCAAACGAACCAAGCCGCGAATACATTGCGGACTTCGGAATCATCACTCGAGCGCCGAAGAAGAGCAAGAGAAAAGCGGCATGAACGTCGATATCAAGCTGGCCGGCGGCATGGATCCGGACCCGCAGCGCAAGCACTCCGCGGAGATCTATTGATGGGTGGTCCGGAGCCCGGTGATCCGCCGGCGGTGACGGTGGTCAATGAGGCCGGCCGCTCGCCCTATGTGCTGCTCTGCGAGCATGCCTCGCGCACCATCCCGCCGCGTTATGATAGCCTCGGCCTGCCGGAGCACGAGCTGACGCGGCACATCGCCTGGGACATCGGCGCTGAAGGTATCGCGCGGCATCTCTCCAAGGCGCTCGACGCGCCGCTGATCCTATCGGGCTACTCGCGGCTCCTCATCGACTGCAACCGGCCGATCGGCGTTGCGTCCTCGATCCCCGAGGTGAGCGAGACGACGACCATCCCGGGCAATATCGGCATCGACGCTGGTGAGCGGCAGCACCGCGCCGATCGCTTCTATTGGCCCTTCCAGAAGGCGGTGTTCGCGCATCTCGACGAACGGCAGCGCAAGGAAACGCCGACGATCATCTTCGGCGTCCACACCTTCACGCCCGTGTTCAAGGGGTTGGTGCGCCCCTGGCATGCCGGCGTGCTCTACCGGAAGTCGGCCGACTTCGGTGAGCGTCTGCTTGCGCATCTCGCCGAGCCCGGCCTGACGCTCGCCGCCAACGAGCCCTACAGCATCGAGGACGACCACGATCAGACCGTTCCGGTGCATGGCGAAGCCCGCGGCCTCGAGGCGGTGCTGATCGAGGTCAGGCAGGATCTGGTGGCCGAGGCGGCCGGGCAGAAGCAGTGGGCGGATCGGCTGGCGCGGGGGTTGAAGGCGCTGATTTGAAGCCTCACCTGTTAAGCCCTGAGGCCGGCCTTTCCGGCACTCAATTGCGATGCGCCACCCCACACCGTCACGCCCGCGCAGGCGGGCGCCCAGACAAGCCAGGGACGTCCACCGCCGTCGCCTCTCGGGCAGGTTCGGATCGCTTCGCTCGACACTCACGCTATTGACCGCGACGTTTCACCTAGCCGGACATGGCTAGTACCCGCCATCAGAAATGGCTGGTACCAGCTTTTTGGCTGAAGTACCCGATTCACGCGGTATTTTCGTGCCACCACGTGTGGCACTCAATTCTGCGATCGGGTACTAGGCGGCCGCCTTCGCGGCCGTGACGGGTTGGTGGGATTGTTCTGCGCAGATTGGGCCGAGCGTGCAGCAAAACCGTTCTTCAACCGCCGAATTCGCCCGGCAATCCACAACTCCTCCACGCGAACGCCTTGAACCGGCCGCGCCCGGCCGTCACGCTGAGCGAATCGGATAC
>JANNSX010000353.1:0-13922 GCA_031403155.1 Hyphomicrobiaceae bacterium | reverse complement strand
CCGCTGGAGCATTACCGTCGATTGCGTCCAGCCCCAGTGCTGCTCGGCGACCGGATTGAGCCACACGGCGCTCTGGTAGATGTCCGTCACGCGCCTCAGCCACGCGGCGCCGGCCTCCGGGTTCATGTGCTCGGCCGCTGCGCCGGCGCGCAAGAACGAGGAAGCGAGGCTGCCGTCAAGCTGGTCGAAAGAGCAGCAGCGGCAGACTCACTTGCCGCTGCCTTGCCGCGTTTGCTAGGCGGTCTGCTTCCTGACGATGCCGATGACGAACAAGAGCAGACAAGCGCCAATGACCGCGTTGATGATAGCAGCTATGATCCCACCGCCGATACTGACGCCGATCTGCGGCAGCACGAAACCCGCCACCACCGCGCCGACAACGCCCACGACGATGTCGCCAACCAGCCCCATGCTTCTGCCCTTCATGATCTGACCGGCGAGCCAGCCGGCGATCGCGCCGATGGCAAGCCAGATAATCAAAGTCACAATGTCCATCTCAGGAATCCCTCTGTGAAGGATCGGCGAATCGGCCGATCTCTATGAGATTCCGTCTTGCGCCAGATTGATGCAAGCTCGTTCAGTAATCGGCCTTCGCGGCCGGTAGTAAGCGGGCCGTTCATCTACCGCATCAACGCCCGCATACCCCGGTCGAGCCCTTCAAGCGTCAGTGGATACATCCGCCCCTCCATCAGCCGCTGCAGCATGAGCGTCGATTGCGTCCAGCCCCAGTGCTGCTCGGCGACGGGGTTGAGCCAGACCGCGCTCTGGTAGATGCCGGTCACACGCTTCATCCACACGGCGCCCGCTTCCGGGTTCATGTGCTCGACCGCGCCGCCGGGCTGCGTCACCTCGTAGGGGCTCATGGCGGCGTCGCCGACGAAGATCACCTTGTAGTCGGCCGGATACTTGTGCAGCACGTCCCAGGTGGGGGTGCGCTCCGTCCAGCGGCGGCGGTTGTCCTTCCAGACGAACTCGTAGAGGCAGTTGTGGAAGTAGAAATACTCGAGGTGCTTGAACTCCGTGCGCGCCGCCGAGAACAGCTCCTCCGCGCCCTTGACGTGCCAGTCCATGGAGCCGCCGGCATCGAAGAACATCAGCACCTTGACGGCGTTGTGCCGCTCGGGGCGCATGTGGATGTCGAGATAGCCCTTGTGAGCGGTGCCCTTGATGGTGCCGTCGAGGTCGAGCTCCTCGGCGGCGCCTTCGCGGGCGAAACGGCGCAATCGCCGCAGCGCCACCTTGATGTTGCGCGTACCGAGCTCGACGTCGTCGGCGAGATCCTTGTACTCGCGCTTGTCCCAGACTTTCACGGCGCGGAAGTTGCGGTTTTTGTCCTGGCCGATGCGGATGCCGGCGGGGTTGTAGCCATAGGCGCCATAGGGAGACGTGCCGCCGGTGCCGATCCATTTCGAGCCGCCCTGGTGACGGCTCTTCTGCTCGGCGAGCCGCTTCTGCAGCTCCTCCATGATCTTCTCCCAGCCGCCGAGCGCCTCGATCTTCGCCTTCTCCTCGTCTGACAGATACAACTCGTTCACGGCGCGCAGCCATTCCTCCGGCAGTGCGACGGTTTCCGTGTCCGCCATCAGGTCGAGGCCCTTGAAGACATGGCCGAACACCTGATCGAAGCGGTCGAGATGCCGCTCGTCCTTCACCAGCGCCGTGCGCGAGAGATAGTAGAACTCCTCGACTCGCCGCCCGGCGAGATCGGCTTCGAGCGCCTGCAGCAGCGTTAGATACTCGGTGAGAGACACCGGGATTTTGGCGGCACGCAGCGCGTGGAAGAAGGTGGTGAGCATCAATGGATTGTATAGGGAACGCTGCGTTGGACCTAGGGTGCGGCCAAATTTTCGCCGCCGGCCCACGCAGGAATGCAGATTTAAGGGGCTGTTAATCCAGCTCAGAACAAGATAAGAACAAAAAGTGGAGCATGACGATGGGCCAGTACAAAGAACGTCGCTTCAAAATTGACGCGTTCACTCCCGAAACGATTCCGATGGAACGGCTCGCGGAGTACATGCTCCAGTTCGCCAAGTTACTCGGCGAGCCTGAGCGCGTGCACTTCGTCGATGTGGAGCCCGGAAGCGCTGTTCTCCGCGCGCGCATCGAGGATGCGGCCGTGCCGAAGGTCGAGCGTCGACTCGCTGACGCATCACGAGGCCAGGGTGACCCCGTCGCCTTGAAGGCTTTGCAATTTCTCGACGACTTGCTCGCCAACGACAACGCTGTCGGACAGCTGCTAGATGAGGCTGGCACCGAGATAATTGCCTTTCAAGGCCGCAACCGACCGACACCTTTGGAGTACGGACCTTTCCGAGAGGACGGAGTGATCGAGGGAGTTGTGATCAAGGTCGGCGGCATAGGTACAAGTGTCCCAATTTGGCTGCAGGATAGGGAGACCGTCTACAAAAACTGCTCCGCCCGTCGGCCACTCGCCCGCAAACTGGCCAAGCAATACGACGCCGGTATTCTGCGTGTCTCGGGGAGTGGTAGTTGGATGCGGCTCGCAACCGGCTCGTGGTTGATGCGCTCGTTCGAGATCAAGGACTTCGAGGTGCTCGACAATGCGCCCCTTGCTGATGTGATCAAGCGCCTGCATGACGTCGAAGGATCCGATTGGGGCGAGGATCCCATCGGCGATTTGGCCCGGCTTCGGACAGGAGAGGGCTTGAATTGATGGTGGTGTTTGATGCCAATTTCTTGATCTACTTCCTCGATCCGAAGATCAAGAGCGGCCTCGGCAGCAACTCCCGAATCGATCATCTTGCAGCGACCATCCAGAAGTCCGGGGAGCGAATTGCAGTGCCGACGCCGGCTTTGAGTGAGGTTCTGGTCAAGGCCTCCGATGCCGGGCCGAAGCACCTGGAGATTATCGCCCGCTCAAAGTTCTTCCGTGTGGCTGAGTTTGGCGAGCGCGCGGCTGTCGAGGCGGCGGCACTCACGCGGGAAGCAATCAGCGATGGTGACAAGCGTGGTGCAGTTCCGGAGGCGGACTGGGCCAAAGTCAAGTTCGACCGGCAGATCGTTGCAATTGCTCGCGTCGTCGGCGCCAAGACGATCTACACCAACGACGGCCAACTCGCGAAACATGCGAAGGCCGCTGGCATCGAAGCCATTGGACTTGATGACTTACCTGACCCTCCAATAGCGCCACAACTCGAATTGGGGCTCGACCCCATTGAGCCCGAGCAAACGGGGGAGGAGGATTGACAAGTCGACCCTTTCCACTGCGATTGACCCGCGGTTGAACTCATCACGCCGAAGGCGTTGCTCGGACACTCGGGGCTCCATGAGGCGGTCCGTCGACGCTGGCGAGCGTCGATCAACTCTAGGCCGTCCAGCTAAGCATTCGCCGGTTCAACCTGCGGCTCCGTGTACGGCTCGGTCCGATGCACCACGCCGTCATCGTACAGCGCACCGATCTCACCCGCCGAAAACCCGAGCAGCTTCGACAGAACATCATTGGTGTCCTCGCCGATCGAGGGCGCGCCGCGCCAGATCTGGCCCGGCGTCAGCGACATTTTCGGCACGACACCGAAGACGCGGATGGGTACGCCCGACTGCCGGTCGAGCACGGGCACGGTCATCTCACGGGCGGCGTAATGCGGGTCGTTGTACTGATCGCGAACATTGAAAACGCGGGCGCAGCCGATCTTGGCCTTGTTCAGTGACGTCTCGACGTCCGCGGCCGTGTGCACGGCGCAATAATCGCGGAGCGCCTGGTCGAGCGCGCGGCCCTTGGGCGAATTCACCGCGGCGGCATCCTTGGAGCATTCGTCGTAGCTGTACTCGACCGGGTCGAGCCCGAGGAACTTCGGCACGCGGTCGTAGATCGGGCCGCCGAGCGCGCCGATGAAGACCCAGCCGTCGCTGCATTTGAAGGTGTCGTAGGGCTGGAAGCCCGGCGCCTTGTTGCCGGTATGGCCGTAGACGATGCCCTCGCCGGAGTAGAGCGGCAGCGTGTTGCCGTTGGTCTGCGCGACGGCCTCGTACTGCGCGACATCGATGACCTGGCCCCGGCCGGTTTTCTTGGCTTCCCACAGTCCCATCATGGTCGCCGCCCAGCCGGTCAGCGCGGTGATATAGTCGCCAGTGTAGCACTTGGCGCGCTGCGGGGGACCGGCGGGATCGCCCGTCAGGTTCATCATGCCGCCATAGGCTTGCGCGATCGCGTCATAGCCTGGGCGCGAGAGATACGCCTCCTCGCCGAACTGGCCGTAGGTGCTGGTCCTGACGATGACGAGTTGGGGATTGACCGCGAGCGCCAGCTCGTTGGTGATGCCGTTGCGTTCGAGGGTGCCGGGGGCGGAGGATTCCATCCACACATCCGAAATCTTCCACAGCGCCATCAGCAGCTCGATGCCGCGCGCCTTCTTGAAGTCGAGCCCCAGTGACAGCTTGTTCTTCGTGACCTCGGCTTCGTCGGCGCCATGCACGCGCGGTCCGCGTTTGAGCTGCGGCGCCGTAAAGCGGAAGACGTCGCCGCCGGGCTTCTCGACATGGATGACCTCGGCGCCGAACTCGGCGAGCTTGGTGCCGCTATAGGGCGAAGCGATGAGCTGTCCGGTGCTGACGACGCGGATGCCTTCCAGTGGACCAAAGGCTGGCGCCAGACAGGGTGTCGCCGGCCTTGCCAGGTTCCTGATCCACTCCGGGATTGTCGATTGGAGCGTTTTGATTTTGCTTTCGTCTGCGACCAGTCGTCGATCGTGCGGCATCTTTCATCATCCCCAATCGTGCTGACTCTTTGCCGGGCTGCCGGTCTGGAAGGCCGCACCTTTTGCGATCCCCGCCTCCGATCGGATAGTCTGAAGCGAGCGGACCAACCCTAAGAATTGCCGCGCTTGACGCAGAATGCAACGGGTATGGTGCGCGACGGCGGCAAGCCGCGTTGACAAGGGGATGGCGTGAGGGTTGTCGCGATCATCAACCCGACGGCGGGAAGCGGGCGGGCGGGTAAGCTCTGGCCCGATGCCGCAAAGGTCCTCAAAGCGGCCTGGCCGGGGCTCGTGGTTCACGAAACACGCGAGACCGGCCATGCCCGCGGACTGGCGGCGGAGGCCGTGGCGGCCGGCGGCCATAGGTGATGCTTGTCCCATCCTGGTCGAAGCCGATGGCGAAAGCTCGGGACAATGTCCTGCGATCTTCGAGGTACTGCCCGGGGCGTTGGAGCTGGTTCGTTGATCGAAGGCGGCACCTGGATTGCGTAGGAAAAGGTAACACAATGCCTCAATAAGCTCTTCTTTCCAAAACCAAAGACCTCTGTAGTTTCCAGACAGATCGCGGCTATTCGCGGTTCTCCGGAGGAGCGAGCATCCATGTCCGTTGAGAAAACCGAGGTTCTCGTCGTCGGCGCGGGCCAGGCGGGCGTCGCCATGAGCGAGCATCTGAGCATGGCGGGCGTGCCGCATCTCGTGCTCGAGCGGCATCGGATCGCCGAGCGCTGGCGCACGGAGCGCTGGGACAGCCTCGTCGCCAACGGCCCGGCCTGGCATGACCGGTTTCCGGGAATGGAGTTCGATGTTCCCGCCGATGCTTTCGCACCGAAGGAATTGGTCGCGGAGTACTTTGCGGCCTACGCCAAGCGGTTCAACGCGCCGATCCGCTGCGGGGTCGAGGTGCGCTCGGTCGCGCGCAAGCCGGGCCGGCCCGGGTTCCATGTCGAAACCTCCGAGGGCATCGTCGAGGCCACCTATGTCGTCGCCGCGACCGGTCCCTTTCAGCAGCCCTCGATGCCGCCGCTCGTGCCTCAATCCGCCGGGGTCATGCAAATTCATTCCGTCGGCTACCGCAATCCCTTGCAGCTTCCCCAGGGTGCCGTGCTGGTCGTCGGCTCGGGCTCCTCGGGAGCGCAGATTGCCGATGAGCTTCAGCGGGCGGGACGGCAGGTCTATCTTTCCGTCGGCCCGCACGACCGGCCGCCCCGGCGCTATCGCGGACGCGACTTCTGCTGGTGGCTCGGCGTGCTCGGCAAGTGGGATGCCGAAACGCCGGGGCCGGGCACGGAGCATGTCACGATCGCGGTGAGCGGGGCGTATGGCGGGCGCACCGTCGATTTTCGAGAGCTTGCTGCCAACGGCATGATCTTGGTCGGCCGCACGCAGGCTTGCACCGGCGGCGTGCTCACCTTCGCTCCGGATCTCGGCGCCAACATCGCTCGTGGCGATGCCAATCTGCACTCCTTGTTCGACGAAGCCGATGCCTATGTCGCCCGCAACGGGCTCGATCTGCCCGAGGAACCCGAGGCGCGTCGTATACGCCCGGCGCCCGATTGCCTGACCGATCCAATCCTCGAGCTCGACCTCGCCAAAGCCGGCATCACCTCGATCATCTGGGCAACCGGCTTCACGACGGACTATAGCTGGCTCAAGCTCGATGTGCTGGATGCGAAGGGCCGCCCGAAGCACAAGCGCGGCGTCTCGACGGAGCCCGGCGTCTACTTCCTCGGCTTGCCGTGGCTGTCGCGGCGCGGCTCGAGTTTCATCTGGGGCGTCTGGCACGATGCAAAATACGTCGCCGACCAGATCGGTATCCAGCGCGGGTATCTGGCATATCGGCCGGGCGCTGGTGGTTGATCCGGCGTAACGATTGCGAGCGGTCGCGATCATGCGAGGTGGAGAGTTCGCGGCATGGCTCAACCCCTCTCCCGGGGGTCTTGACTTCGCGTGCCTCCGGCACGACCGCCACCCTCCCCCCAGAGGGGAGGGCCGATTGAAGTGAGAGACAGCCGATGCCGTCCTGCCCACTCGAAAGCCGTTGGAAGCGAGAGTTTGCAGGCACTGTTCTCGATCGTTGCTACAGGTGATGTGAGTGTTATAGTTGGCCCTCTCCCTCGGGGAGAGGGTGCCGGCAGGCGGGAGAGGGGTTGAGTAGAGCAAGCTACCATCGTCCACTTCGTTACCACGAGAAGCCATCACCCCAGCCGAACCGCTCTTAGCCTCAGCGCATTTGCGATGACGCTGACCGACGACAGGCTCATGGCTGCCGCCGCGATCATCGGCGAGAGCAAGAGGCCGAATGCCGGATAGAGCACGCCCGCCGCTACGGGAACACCGAGCGCATTGTAGAGGAAGGCGAAGGCGAGGTTCTGCTTGATGTTCGCCATGGTCGCGCGGGCGAGCGTGTGGGCGCGCACGACGCCGGCGATGTCGCCCTTGAGCAATGTGATGCCGGCGCTCTCCTTGGCGACATCGGCGCCGGTTGCCATGGCAATACCCACATCGGCGGCGGCAAGCGCGGGCGCATCGTTGACGCCATCGCCGGCCATGGCGACGCGGCGGCCTTCGGATTTGAGGCGAGCCACGATCTCGACCTTGCCGGCCGGCAGCACGTCGGCATGCACCTCGGCGATGCCGAGCTGATCGGCGACGGCTCTGGCGGTGACGGCATTGTCGCCGGTCAGCATCAGGATGCGCAGGCCCGCCGATTTGAGCGTCGCAATCGCCTCACGGGCGGCCGGCTTCACGGGATCGGTGACGGCGATGAGACCGGCGAGTTGCCCGTCGATGGCCGCCAGCATCACGGTCTTGCCGGAGACGCGCAGCACGGCCACGCGATCGGCGACCGTTGACAGATCGATACCGGCCTCCTGCATCAACCGCGCGTTGCCGAATGCGATCTTTCGTCCGCCGGCCGTTCCGGAAACGCCGCGGCCGGTCACCGACTGAAAGTCCTGCGCCTTTTCCGGCACGATGCCGCGCTCGCGTGCGCCAGAGAGAATGGCCGCCGCCAGCGGATGCTCGCTGCTGGCTTCGAGGCTTGCGACAGCGGACAGCACGTCACGCTCGGCAAAGCCGCTCACCGCCACGACATCGGTGAGCTTCGGCTTGCCCTCGGTCAGCGTGCCGGTCTTGTCGACGACGAGCGTGTCGACGGCGGCGAGCCGCTCGAGCGCTTCCGCGTTGCGGATGAGAATGCCGCTCTGCGCGCCGCGACCTGTTGCGACCATGATCGAGAGGGGTGTCGCAAGTCCGAGCGCGCATGGGCAGGCGATGATGAGCACGGCGACGGCGGCGATCAGGCCATAGGCGAGCGAGGGCTCCGGGCCAAACACCGCCCAGGCGAGGAAGGCGAGGAGGGCGATGCCGATCACCGCCGGCACGAACCAGCCCGACACCTTGTCGGCGAGGCTTTGGATCGGTGCGCGGCTGCGCTGGGCCTGAGCGACGAGTGCCACGATCTGTGAGAGCACCGTCTCGGCGCCGACCCGCTCGGCGCGCATGACGAAGGAGCCGGTGCCGTTGAGGGTACCGCCCGTCACCTTGGCGCCGGCCGACTTCTCGACGGGCACGGGCTCGCCGGTCAAAAGTGATTCATCGATGCTCGACGCCCCTTCGACGACAACCCCATCGACGGGGACGTTCTGGCCAGGGCGAACACGCAGCAGATTGCCTTTGTGGACATGGGCGACATCGATCTCCTCGTCGGGCTGGCCGTCGCGCACGCGCCGCGTCTGCTTGGGTGCGAGGTCGAGGAGGGCGCGGAGCGCTCCGCCCGTGCGCTCGCGTGCGCGCAGCTCGAGCACTTGCCCGAGCAGCACGAGCACGGTGATGACGGCAGCGGGCTCATAGTAGAGATCGACGCCGCCATGCACGTTGCGGAAGCCCCAGGGGAAGATGCCGGGCGCGATTGTCGCGATGAGGCTATAGCCGAAGGCCGTCAGGATGCCGATGGCGATCAGCGTGAACATGTTGAGGTTGCGACTGGCGATCGAGGCCCAGCCCTTCTTCAGGAGCGGCCAGCCCGCCCACAGCACGACGGGCGCCGTCAGTGCGAGCTGCAGATAGGCACCGGCTGCATGGCCGATCCCGGGCAGCAGATTCATGCCGAGATGCGGCGCCATGGCGAGCAGGAACACGGGAAATGTCAGCGTGGCTGCGATCCAGAACCGGCGCGTGAGATCAATGAGTTCGTGATTGGGCCCGGCATCGGCGGGTGGCAGACCCATGGGCTCCAGCGCCATGCCGCAGATGGGGCAGTCGCCGGGCCGATCCCGGACGATCTGCGGATCCATCGGGCAGGTCCACTGCGTGCCGGCTGGAGCCGGTGCGGGCGGGGGTATCGATGTGCCTTCGAGGAATGCCACCGGATCGGCTTCGAATTTCGTCGCGCAGAACCCTGAGCAAAAGTAGTGGCGCTGGCCTTCGTGTTTGCGCATATGCTCGGCCGAGGCGCGGTCGACGGTCATGCCGCAGACGGGATCGATCGCCGTCAGATAGGGGGCAGGGTCGGCCGCGAACTTGTCCCGGCATTTGGGATTGCAGAAATGGAAGGTGCGACCGGCGTGATCGTGACGCGGCTTGCCGGCATTCGGATCGACGGCCATGCCGCAAACGGGATCGCGGATCACGGGCGAGGCAGCGGAGGGATTGCCGCTAAAATGCCTGTGATCCTGCATTGAAATCTCCAAACCACCCGATACCCCCCGAGGGTATCTCTTGACGTGTATACCCCCCCAGGGTATCAAGTCAACCATGCAAACCGCCACCAAATCCGACGTCCAGAAGCGTCTCGGCAAGATCGAGGGGCAGATCCGCGGCCTCTCGCGCATGGTCGAGGAGGATCGTTACTGCATCGATGTGGTGACGCAGATCGCAGCCGTCCGCGCGGCGCTCAAGCGCGTCGAGCTGGCGGTGATGAAGGATCATGTCGGCCACTGCGTCGCCCACGCCATGCATTCCGGCGACGAGGCGGAGCGCCGCGCCAAGATCGACGAGTTGATGAGCGTGCTGGCCAGGGCGGAAGGATAGCCAGTGAGGCAGTGGGGAGTAGGGAGTGGGGAGTGGAGTAATGGCAATGCTGCACTTCACCAACCTCATTTGATCCCTGACCCCTGGTCTCTGAACTTTGTTTTTTCCCTACTCCCAACTCCCTATTCCCCACTCCCCAGGCGTCACAGCCAACGCTCCGCCCGCTTCCGGCTCGCCACCGCGAGTCGGGCTAAAACCAATTGAGGGGCGCGGGGCGATCTCAAAGCCGCGGGCCGAGGAAGATAACAGATGAGCGACCTCTCGATCGCCCCGCCGGCGTTTTCGAAGCTGGCTTCGTCCACCTCAAAAGCCGAGCTGCTTCGGGGAGAGGCGTCTCACCCTCTCCGGGACGAAGTGCATACCCTGCCATCAGCCCTGCGTGGACCTCCGGCAGCCGCCGGTCACGCCGCGCTTCATAAGACGCCTCTGCAGAAGCGCCCCTCGCCGGGTGACGGGCAGAGTATGCGGGTGTACGCAATGTGCGGGGATAAGTTCTTTGGCGCTATGGTGAATGAAAACGAAATGTTTGCGGGGAGTATAGCAGGGCGACCGGCCGGTCGCCCCTTGCAACGCGCGCCGTGCGTCCCTCACGTTCGCGTGGCACGATCCATCGGCCGTAGAGGCGACCTGCAGGGCGCCCGCTTCTGATCTATGGGAGCGACATACTGTGTGGCCGCCCCTCACCCCGCCCTCTCCCCGTACGCTGCGCTACGGGGAGAGGAGGGCCAAGGCCGTGCTCACCTGACGTCAGGGACGCATCGTGCTTCAGCCTCTCCCCGCTCGCGGGGAGAGGGGAGGGTGAGGGGCGGCCACAAGGGAGGTCGTTTCCAAGACTGTCGTTCGCACGGCGCGACGGCTCCACCGCAGCGACCGGCGGGTTGCCCGCAAGACCCGCTACCCCGCCACCTCGAACCAAGCGTCCATGCCGGCCGCCTGATGGTCGAGCATGTGGCAGTGGATCATCCAGCGGCCCGGATTGTCGCCGGCGAAGGCAATCGTGATGTCGTCCTTGGGTTCCATCAGGATCGTGTCCCACCAGTAATTGGGAAACGGCTTGCCATCGCCACGCGCGACGATCTTGAAGTGGTGGCCGTGAAAATGCATGCCATGCGGCCAGGCGGTATCGTTTTTCATGCGGACCGTTGCGCTCTCGTTGCGCTTCAAGCGAAACAGTGGCTCGGCGCCCATGCCGGAGACGCCATTGAACGCCCAGATCTTGTCGCCCATCGACATGAAGGACATGTCCATCTCGTCCTTGGCGCCTCCAGTCACGATGAGCTCGACGGGCTTGGCGGCTGTGAGGTCGGGAGCCATGACCGGATTGGGGGCAAGCTCGATGGGGCTTGCGAGCGGCTCGGTGCGGATCGGGGACGCATCCGAGACGACGAGGCGCGCGATTTCGGTGCGCGTGGCCCTGAGATCGACGAGCGGAAACGTCGTGCCCGGCTCACCGAGGCCGTCGACGATGATATCGGCGCGGTTGCCGGGGCTTAGCGTCAGTCCCTCGCCATAGCCAGAGGCCGGCGGCACCGGTTGTCCATCGACGGCGATGAGGCGCGCGTTCAAACCCTCGAAGCGGAGGCGGAAGATGCGCGCGGAGGCCGCATTGATGAGGCGAAGGCGGACGCGCTCGTTGCGGGCCAGCGCAATATCGGGGGCCGAAACCCCGTTCACCGTCACGAGATTGCCGAGCCGGCCGGCGTGGCCACGGTCGTGCGGTTTGCCGAAGGTCTCGTCGAGCTTGCCGTCCCCGCTCACGCGCCAGTCGCCCAGGACGAGCACGAGGTCGCGATCGGTTTCGGGGGGTGTCTCCTCCTCGACGATTAGTGCGCCGTAGAGTCCGCGGGCCACCTGCTCGTAGGAGCGCTCGTGCGGGTGATACCAGAAGGTGCCGGCGTCGGGGGCCTTGAAGAAATACTCAAAGCCTTGCCCCGGCTCAACCGCGGGCTGCGTCATATGCGAGACGCCATCCATCCGATTGTCGATGCGGATGCCATGCCAGTGGATGGTTGTCGGCTGCGGCAGGCTATTGATGAGCTTCATGTCGACCATGCCGCCTTGGCGTACGCGGATGATCCGGCCCGGCGTTATGCCGTCGTAGCCCCAGATGCGTGTCGGGGCGGCGTGAGAGGGGTTAAGTTGCGCCTCGCCTGGCTTGGCTTCGATGAGCTCGATCTCCGTGGCCCGGGCTGGATTGGTCCGCAGCGCGAAGCTCGCCACACCGGCCCCCGCTCCCGCCAGCAGCGCCCGCCGCGACACACCCGAAGCCTCTCTGTCGCGCCGATGCAACATGGCCATCCTCGCTGTGAATTCCTCGATCTCTCAGGACCTTCAAAGCACACCACCGCTCCTCAATCGAGGCCCTTGCGGTGACAATTCTGTTACACGACGGTTGTGCCTAGTGTCCCGATCGTGAAGTTCGTCAGTTCCAACTGCAAGCTCAACACGAGCTTCGCGATCGATAAGGACACTAGGCGAGTCGATAGCTTGGTTTGGCGTTGTGTTCGGAAGTTCGCTTGCAGAGCTTGCTGAGATGACTGAGCGAACTTCCGAACCGCCACACTGCCTGTCGCTTCGATGAACGGCGCATTCAGAGGCGGCTCAGACGGGGAATGCTTTCATGGGAACCAAGCGAGGAAGAGGGCCTCCCTCGCCAAGAAACCAACAGGAGCACCGCCCATGCGCCCCACCCTCGCCGTCCTGGCCTTGATCTCGATTTCGGCCGTCGCCACCGCCGCCACGGCCGGCGAGGCCAGAACCTACCGCCACTATGACAGCATCAACTACCGCGTCGTCGACATCGCCGGCTCGGATCACCTGAACCTGCGCTCGCGACCCTCGACGCGTGGCGCCATCCTAGCCGAGATCCCCTTCGACCAGCGTGACCTCGCCGCGACCGGCGACATGGAGAACGGTTGGGTGGAGCTGCGCTTCTGGGATGCACGCGGCCGCGCCATCACCGGCTGGGCCTCCGCGAAGTTCCTCGAGGAAGACTTGGGCGAGACGCGGGTGACCTACGCCGTCACCGGCATCCGCCGTCATGACGGCCTTGAGATCAGCCGCGATGAGGGTTATGGCCGCCGCGTCGGCACGCTCGCTTGGAATGCGACCGGCGTCGAGAGCCGCGGCGCCTGTGCGGAGTCGCACTGCCCGGTTCGCTTCAATGATCGCAGCGGCTCGCTGCGCGGATGGGTGTCGAAGGATCACCTCAAGGTCGAGCGGTATGTGGTCCAGCAGCCGGCGGACGAGCCTTATGGCGACGATGGCTATGGCTACGAGGCGCCCACGACCTCCGACACCTACTGGGACGACGTGCGCCGCCGCCGCGAGGAGCGCCGCGAGAAGTGGCGGGCCTACTGGCGCAAGTTCTGGAAGGGCGACCGCCACGCCACCAGTTACTGAGCCTTGAGACCGCCACGGGCCAGGCGAGTTGGTTTTGAGCACGTTCTTACGGCGAACCGGCTTCCACTTCGCCGGAACATGCTCGATACCCTGGCCCGTGGCGACTTTGCCACTTGTTCCCGTGGCCGATAAGATGGTTAACGGACGAGGTTTTCGGTTTTGAGCACTTTCTTTCGACCAACCGGTATCCACTTGGTCGGAAAGTGCTCTTGGACACTGAGAAACGTCATGTGTAGAGGAGCCCTCATGTCGAAATTTCTGACCACCACGCTGCTCGCCGCCGCGCTCGGCCTTGTGGCCGTCCTGCCGTCGACGAGCCCGGCCGCCGCCGCCGGCAAGGTCTACGGCTGCTACAAGGTGATTGGGGTCTCGAGCCTCAACATCCGCGCCCGTGCGCATTCGGAGTCGGACCCGATCGGCATCGCCTATCGGGGCGATATCCTCTTGAAGTGGAAGCGCTGGTGCTCGCTGCGCGGCTTCTGGTGCCCGGTGCAGAGGGGCAATGTCGCCGGCCACGCCGACAAGCGGTATCTCATGAAGGTGACGTGTCCGGAGTAATGTTGTTCACCGTTGCGAATGGGATGCTCCCTTTCAAGAACTTAGGTGGTGGCGTCTCTCCTTGCCCGATTGAAGTGCGGGGCAATTGGGCATGGCGATCTAATGTGGTCCGAAAAATCGCCACTTCTCTTCCTCCCCCTTTCTATGGGGGAGGACCGCGCGCCTTGGACTTAGATGCGTAGCAGCTAAGTCCTTAGGCGCGCCTAGGTGGGGGTG
>JANNSX010000352.1:0-1692 GCA_031403155.1 Hyphomicrobiaceae bacterium | reverse complement strand
CGATGCTCGGCACTCCCGCTGACGGTTCGTAAGCTGCCGGTGCAGGAACACAGTGAGAACGCCGTCGCGACGGGGTCGATACCGATGGCTTGACCCTAGCAGGCTGTTGAAAAAGTCATCGCTGACAGGGTAGCGCAAATCAGATTCGGTGTCGCCGACAGGGATGGAGGCGGCGATGCGCGGATCGGATGCGGTGACTGGGTCGTTGTTCTCGTATGTGGATCTGGAGGATCGGGTGCCAGCGAAGCATCCGTTGCGCGTGATCCGCGAGGTCGTCAACGAGGTGCTGATCTCGCTCGATGCCGATTTCGCGGCGATGTACTCCGACATCGGCCGTGAATCGATTCCGCCCGAGCGGCTGCTGCGCGGCTCGCTGATCCAGGCGTTCTACACGGTCCGGTCCGAGCGTCAGCTGATGGAGCAGCTCGACTACAACCTGCTGTTTCGCTGGTTCGTCGGGCTCGGCATCGACGATCCGGTGTGGGACCACTCGACCTACTCGAAGAACCGCGACCGCCTTCTCGCGGCCGACGTCGCAAAGAAGTTCCTGGCCGCGATCCTGGCGCACGGCCGAGTCGCGCCGCTGCTGTCGGACGATCATTTCACCGTCGACGGAACCATGGTTCAGGCGTGGGCGTCGATGAAGAGTTTTCTGCCGAAGGACGGCACAGGATCGAACGCGCCGCCGCCTGATGCGGGCAGTCCGCCGCCAGCGGATGAGCCGAGCGCCCCGCCGCCGTCAAAGACCGAGCCAGACGCCGCATCTCCCGCCGCACCATCCCCGACCAAAGCCGCACCGATGACCACCGACACCGCCGACGAGCCGAAGAAGAGCCGCAACGCCGAGGTCGATTTTCACGGCCAGAAGCGCAGCAATGAGACGCATGCGTCCGTCACCGATCCGCAAGCGCGGCTGTACAAGAAGGGTAAAGGCAAGGAGGCGAAGCTCAGCTTCCTCGGGCACGCGATGACCGAGAACCGGCACGGGCTCGTCGTCCAGACCGAGATGACGCAAGCGACCGGCACGGCCGAACGGGAGGCTGCCAAGCTCATGATCGAGGCGCACGCTCCCGGCTCGGAGCGTCGCATCACGGTCGGGGCCGACAAGGGCTACGACACCGCCGGCTTCGTCTCCGATCTCAGGGAGATGTGTGTGACGCCGCACGTCGCGCAGAACAACAAGGGTCGGGCCTCCGCGATCGACGCACGAACCACGCGCCACCCCGGTTACGCCATCAGCCAGAAAAAGCGCAAGCTGGTCGAGGAGCCATTCGGCTGGGGCAAGACGATCGGCGGCCTTGCTCGCCCGATGCGTCGCGGTACGTCACGCCTGGGCTTCGTGTTCACGTTCACGATGGCCGCCTACGATCTCATCCGACTGCCCCGGATCTTCGCACAGGCCGCCGCCTGACGCCGGAACACAAAGGACAAGTCCCGCCGGCACGACGCCCCTCGAAAAACCGCTCCGAAAGGAATACGATCCCTCCCGAACGCCAATTTCAACAGCCTGCTAGAGCGCCATCGCTGTTTCATCGAGCGTCGCCTCGAGCCGCGCCAGGAGTTCGTCGATCTCGCTCTCGGAGATGATCAAGGGCGGGCAGAAGGCCAGCGTATCGCCGATGGCGCGGAACATCAGACCGTGTCGTTCGCCGATGATCTGGGCCGTGGGACCCACCTTCAGCTCGCGCGGAA
>JANNSX010000351.1:0-2775 GCA_031403155.1 Hyphomicrobiaceae bacterium | reverse complement strand
CAAGCGCGCAGCGCAGCGCATTGACGGCACTGGGAAACTCCACCAGCACGCCATCGCCCATGAACTTGACGATCCGCCCGCCGGTTTCGCGAACGAGCGGTTCGACGACCCCCTTCCGTCTCTCCCTCAGCGCCGCGAGAGTTCCCGCCTCGTCTGCCTCCATGAGGCGCGAGTAGCCGACCACATCGGCGACCAGAACGGCGGCAAGGCGGCGGTTCACGGCGGGCTCTCCAATCGGCGAGGGAGATTATCGGTCATTCCTCATCGAAGCTCCAGCGATAAGAACACTCGCGATTCCGGTTGTTAACCCTCAGCCGACAAGCGTTCAGAACCGCCCCTTCCCACCCCCCACACCCGCCGCACCATCTGCCGCGTGTTGTCGAAGATGTCCGGCCGGTCGAGGTCTTGTGGCGCGCGGATGATCGCGACGTCCGACAACTCGGGCACTGTCTGCCGCGCGTTGTGATCGAGGATGCGGTGGCGGAGCGCTTCGGCGGGCAACGCCACCCGCCGCTCGACGCAGAAATTGATCCACACCCCATCCTCGATCGACCAGACCCAGGGCGAGGCCGGCGCGATCTCGTGCGGCCCAAGTCCCGTCTCCTCGAACACCTCCCGCTCGGCGCCCGCGACCACATCGGCCCCGCGAACGGGATCGATGTCGCGCTCGTCGAGCACGCCAGAGAAGAGATAGGTGCGGCCCGCATTCGTCGTGCCCTTGGCCGCGGTGCCCAGCAGTACGGCGCCATCCGCCGACCAGAGCACGCAGGCGACGCCGACCGCGCGGACGCTGCGGTCGGGATGGCCCAGCGCCCGCCAATGGATGAAGCTCTTGAAATCGCTGGCGAGGAGCTCGCCGCGATAGATGCCGCACGCGTCCCGGCCTGTCGTCAGCATATGCACGGCGCCGTTGAAATAGGCCGGATTGAGCGCCCGGGCCTGCCGCCAATAGGCATCGATCCCGGCGCCACGCATCGCCGCGTAAGTCCATTCGCGGGACGCGAGGAAAAGCTCCACGGCATTGTGGCGGCCGAGCGCTACGATTTGGGGCATTGGATGTCGCTGCTCTTCGGCGCGGACCGGATCAATGTGCTCGATTAAGGGATTTAATGGCGTCTCTTCAAGGCGTTCGCGTCGCAACGGGGAATGTGAAGATTGTTACGTAGTGTGTCGCGCATTGTTACCGGTTCGCCGCATTTCCGACTTATGACTGAACGGATCGCGTCACGATCGGAAGGCTTTCTAACAACCGAAGCGCGCTGCTTCGTGAGGCCTCCCACCGGGTGCACAAGACACCCTAAGGACCAAGCCCCGAGGCAGCAAGGTGAAACGAACGGCGGGAAGGCAAGAGTGCCACCGCCGGCGAGACGTGGGGACTGGGCGTCCCGCAGCCAACGCCTAGTCCTCCGAGCGGCGGGGTTCCCCGCTACCCCGCCGCTCTTTCAAGCTTCCGGTTCGATTGGACAATCCGAAGTGCCACAGCTCCGCCCTCGCGGAGATAGCGTCGGTGTCTGTGGATCGGGGGGAAACCTGAAAAAAGGAGACGATCATGAGCATCATCAGAACTGTCGCCCTCGCCGCGGCCCTGTCGGCCGGCGCTATTCTGCCGGCCTTCGCCGACTGCGCCGCCGATTTGGGGGCCATCGATGAGGCGATGACCAAGGCGACGCTCACCGACGAGCAGAAGACGCAGGCGGACGGTTGGAAGACGACCGCAGCCGAAGCCTGCACCGCCGGCAAGGCCGAGGAAGCCGCCGCCCCGATCGGCGAGCTCAAGAAGTTGCTGGGTCTCTCGTAACTGAGTGAGCACGGTCTTGCGTCGAACCGGTATCCGCTTCGCCGGAACGTGCTCCAGGGAATCTCCCTCCCCTGAGACCTATCGCAAGGGGCGTCCTTCGGGGCGCCCCTTGTTTTGATTTTTGGTTGGCGCACGTTCTTGGGGCGAACTGGTTCCCACTTCGCCTGAACGCGCTCTAGAGCATTTTCCGATCCTACGGAATCGGAAGAATGCTCTAGACCTTTGCTTTGTCGCACTTTCTTTCGACCAACCGGTTTCCACTTGGTCGGAAAGTGCTCTAGCTCCGCTTCAAGCGGAACCGATGCACGAGTTTGTGCGCCCCGCCCTCCAGACCAAGCTCGACCTCGGTGAAGCCGGCCTTCGGCGCCTCCACATAGGGCATCGATCCCGAATAGACGCAAGCGATGCCGCCGGGTTTTGTGCGCGCCGGCGCGGCGAGATCGAGCAGCTTCTCGGGCTCCATCATCCGGGCGACGCTGCCCTCCTGCACGAGGCGGCCATCGAACGTCATCCAAAGCTTGAAGCTGTCCCAGTCCTTGCGGACATCGGCGAGGCGAAGCGCCGTTTTGCCGATGGGTGTCGCCGACAGATTCTTCGAGCCCTCGATGTCGGTCTGCTCGAGCACCTCGTCGAAAAGATCAACGCCCGGCGTGATCAACAGGCCTGATGGCGTGTCGATGACGACGAACTCGACCTCGCCCATCAGCGGCCGGCCTTGCGTGTCGATTTGCTCCGCCTGCGTGAGCGTCGCCGTGACGCCGCGATAGCAGACCGGAATCGTGTCCGGCACCACGACGCCTTTCTCCTTGAGCTCGAGGCGGTGATGCTCGGCGGCGGCGGGATCGCGGCTCGCGAAACCGGCAAATACCAGCACGTCCGGCGCAATCGAAACCGCGCCCTTGCCCTCAACGTCGAACGTCAACGATTGCATGATCTCTCCTTAGGGTGTTTCCGTTTTTCGTTGAATCACTTCAACA
>JANNSX010000350.1:0-3686 GCA_031403155.1 Hyphomicrobiaceae bacterium | reverse complement strand
ACGCAAACGTGAGGGACGCACAGCGCGCGTTGCGTAGGGGCGACCGGCAGGTCGCCCGGCCATCGACCCCCACAAGCATTTTCGTTCTATTCACCATACGCGCCTACTGCCTCACTGCCTCACTGCCTCACTGCCTCACTGCCTCACTGCCTCACTGCCTCACTGCCCTACTGCCCTACTGCCCTACTGCCTCACCTCTTCCCCGCACTCGGCGCCGCGCCGATCGGGTGGATCGCATAGGCCATGAGGCAGCTCTCGCATTCGTAGGTGAGCTCGGTGCCGGCAGGCAACCAGATGGAATCGCCGGGGCCGGCTTCCAGCACCTTGCCGCCAATGCGAACCCGCAGTGTGCCAGAAACAATGAAGAGGATCTCGTCATAGGTGATGGTCCAGGGTATTTTCGCGTTCGTCATGCGCGCGAAGCCGTAGCCGAACTCGGCGCCTTGCTCGGCGCCGGCGACGTTTCCGATTTGCGCCTGATCGCCATAGGCGAAGCGCGGCTTGAACTGGACGTCCTCGAAGCGGATGACTTTGGGCTTCGCCTTCTTGGCGGAATTCGCCGCGACGGACTTTGCCGCTTGCGCCTTGGCCTTCACGCGCTTTGCCACACCACTCTCCTAAATTGCGAGCGCTGCCCGGCGCCCTTCAAAGAATGCGGCCTGGGCATCGCGCACGGCGAGTCCATCGCCGATGCTGATGGCCTTCTCCGCTAGCGCCTCCGCCAGCATCCGGCGCGGCGCGTTGATTGTCGCGGTAATGAGCGTATCGGCTTCGATGATCGACTTGGATCGATCCAAAAGATCGACAACCGTCGCGGACCTACCATCCCAGGACTCAATGGCGCTCTCGACGACGAAACGGACGCCGAGCGATCGGAGCTTGGCGCGGAGCTTTGCATCGCCAGTGGCACGCGCCAGCAACGCCCCGACCGTCGCCTTGGGCGTGACGATCGTCACCTCGTGGCCCTTCTCGGCGAGATGCCAGGCGGTGCCGGCGCCGCGCCAGTCGCCATCGGTATCGAGGAGGAGAACGCGCTTGCCCGGCCGCGCCTCGCCGGCCATCACGGCCTCGACGGTGGCGACGGTTGCAAGCTCGGCACCGGGCATCGCGTCGCGACCTGCAAACGCTTTCTGGAACGCCGCGCCATCGGCCTCAGCACCCGTCGCCAGGATCACTTGATCGGCGCCGAAGCTCTCGACCTCCTCCCGCTCCAGCACCCGGTTGAGCTCGACCTTCACCTGCAATTGGGCGAGTTGCCGCTCGTACCAATCGAGAAGCTCGAGGATCTGGCCGCGCCGGGGCTGCAGCCCCGCAAGGCGGAAGTTGCCGCCGAGCCGGCTCGCCGCCTCGACGAGCGTCACTTGATGGCCGCGCTCGGCCGCCACGCGCGCCGCCTCGAGCCCGGCCGGCCCGCCGCCGACGACCAACACGCGCTTCGCCATTGCGGCGCGCTTCGGCCGGTCGCCGTGCCACTCGGCCTCGCGCCCGACCGACGGATTGACGAGGCAGGAGATCCAGTAGTCGCGTGCCCGCCGCGCTCGGCAGACCTGATTGCAGGTGAGACAGGGGCGGATGTCCTCCGCGCGACCCTCCTTGGCCTTCCGCGCCAGGTGCGGATCGGCGATCTGGCCGCGCACGATCGACACCATGTCGGCATGGCCGGAGGCGATCACGGCTTCCGCGGCATCAGGTGTGCGGATGTTGGCTTCCGCCTGCAGGACAGCATGCGTCAGCGCCTGCTTGAGGCGCTCGGCATAGGGCGCGCCGACCCGATCCTCGAACATGAAACTCGGGATGATGCCGCCGGAGGAGAAGTAGCTGGCATTGCCGCAGGTGACGTAGTCCATGAGGCGGCGCTCGTCGTGCCAGTGCACAATCTCCGCCAATTGATCGGGCGAGAGATAGAGATCGGTGGAGGGGTCCTGGCTGACCGCCAAGCCAATGATGAAGTCTTCCCCGCAGGCCGCGCGAATGCCACGCATGATCTCGTGCGAGAACCGCAGGCGATTGTCGAGCGAACCGCCCCAGCGATCCGTCCGCCGGTTGCTCCAGGGCGTCCAGAACTGGTCGATGAGGGCGTGATAGGCGGCGAACAGCTCGATGCCGTCGAAGCCGCTGGCCTTCGCCCGCCCGGCCGCATCGATAAAACTCTGGATCAACTCCTCGATCAGCGCTTCAGGCATCTCGGCCGAGCCGTAGGAATCGTAGAACGAGGGCAGGCCGGAGGGCGAGGGATAGGCCTCGAAGGCGTTGTCCCAATCGCCGTGCTGGCCGACGTGATAGAGCTGATGAATCATGACGGCGCCAAGTGCGTGGCAGGCGTCCGTCACCCGCCGGAAATGCGGAATGATGCTGTCGTCCCCGTGGCGGAAGTTGCCGCGCGTCAGCACGCCTGTCTTGTGCACCGGCACCGGCTCGACGACGATCATGCCGGCGCCACCGAGCGCCCGCTCCTTGTAGTAGGCGAGATGGCGTTCGCCGGGCAGGCCGTTCTCGCCCATGTTCGACGTGTGGGCGCCGAAGACGATGCGATTGCGCAGCGTCTTGTGGCGGATCGTCAGCGGCTGGAAGAGATGCGGGAAGGCTGTCGTCATTCAGGTTCAGTCGAGCGGCGCGCCGCCCTCCTCCTTGCGCTTGGCGACGAAGGCTTCGAGCCGTTCGGCGATGGCCTCGTCCATCGGCGGCGGCTGATAGTCGGCGAGCGCGCGCTTGTAGAGGTCCTGGGCACGCCGCGTCGCATCCTTCGCGCCGTCCTCGACCCATTGACCGAAATTCTTCGTCGAGGAGATGAGCGGATTGTGGAATGCACTTTTGTAAGCGGCAATCGTGTGATCGGTGCCGAAGTAGTGTCCGCCCGGCGGCACCGAACGGATCTCCTCGAAAGCGAGTGTCTCTTCGCTGATCTCGATCGGCTCGAGGTAGGCGGCGAACCACTGCAGCATCTCGACGTCGAGCGCGAACTTCTCGAACGACGAGCAAAGCCCGCCCTCGAGCCAGCCCGCGGCATGAAAGAGGACGTTGGCGCCGCCCGTGATCGAAGCCCAGATCGAGGCCTCGGACTCGTAAGCGGCCTGGGCATCCGGAGCCATCGAGGAATTGAAGTTCGAGGCGCGGTAGGGCATGCGATAGCGCCGCGCCATCTGGCCGCCCATCTGGATGGTCTTGCAGAACTCGGGCGAGCCGAAGGCAGGCGAGCCCGTCTTCAGGTCGACGGGCGTCACCTTGGCGCCCGAGACGACCGGGGCTCCCGGCCGGACGAGCTGGGCCAGCACGAGCCCCGCCAGCATCTCCGCCGTCGACATGGCGAGCGAGCCCGCGAGCGTCACCGGCATGGTGGCGCCCGCCAGCGAGAACGGCGTGATGATGGAGGGCTGGTTGTAGTGGGCGAGCTCCATGACGCCCATGGCCATCGGCGCATCATACTGGAGTGGCGAGTTCGTATTGATGATCGAGAATGTGCCTGGCTTCTCGATCAGCGCATCGCGCTCCTCGCCGCGGGCAAACGCGATCATGTCGAGCACGTCGTGCACGCGCTTTTGCGAGTGGCAGAAGACGTAGGGCACCTTGTCGGCGAGCTTCAGCGTCGCAAGCGTTTGCTCCAGATGCCGGATCGGCACCGGCACATCCTGCGCCTCGACGGGAGAGCCCGAGATCATGTGGATGATGTTGAAGTACTGGCCGAGCCG
>JANNSX010000349.1:0-9050 GCA_031403155.1 Hyphomicrobiaceae bacterium | reverse complement strand
CAGTAGGCAGTAGGCAGTAGGCAGTAGGCAGTAGGCAGTAGGCAGTAGGCAGTAGGCAGTAGGCAGTAGGCAGTAGAAAAAGATCGGTTGGAGACGTTCGATGCCGCGCGCTGCCCGAACCCGCCTGGGCTTCCTCTATCCGCCGACCGGCGCCGAGCATGAGCTTTATCTTGCCGGTGAAGCGCTCGATCCCTCCGTCGATGTGGCCGTCGTCGGCGTGCGCATCTCCGGCGGCGACGACGAGCATGCACCGCTCCATCTGCGCGCCACGGGGTCTATTCCCAATCTCGAATTGTCGGCGAAGGTGATCGCCCATTTGAAGCCAGCCTCCGTGATGTGGGCTTGCACCAGCGGCAGCTTCATCGACGGGCTGGCCTTTGCGCGCGAGCAGGCGGCGGCATTGACGCGCGCCTCGGGCGCGCCGGCCTCCTCGACCTCGCTCGCCTTCCTGTCGGCGCTCGCCGCGCTCGGCATCGGCAACGTCGCCGTTCTCGCGACCTATCCCGAGGAGACGAGCCGCGCCTTCACGAGCTTCCTCGCCGAGGGCGGTGTCAGCATCGATCGGCTGAGCTGGCTCGACGCGCCGTCGGGCCCGGCGGCCGCCGCCTTTGCCACAGAGCGCTTCATTGACGGGGCTGCAAAGCTCGGCGTGCCCAAGGGCGGCGCGCTGCTGCTGCCGGATACCGCCGTGCCCTCGCTCGATCTCATCGCCCCGCTCGAAGACCGGCTGGGCGTGCCAGTGCTGACCGCCAACCAGGTGACGGTGTGGGAAGGGGCAAGGTTGGCGGGGATCGAAGGTCGTGGTCCCGGGCGGCTGTTCAAGGAGGCAAGAGAGTGACGCTCAACATCGGCAAGGAGCTGCTGTATCTCTCCCGCGCGGATGTCGTGGGCCTCGGGCTGACCTCCGCCGAGGTGACAGGTGCCGTCGAGGCGGGGTTCCGCGCCAAGGCGGAAGGGCGCGGCTTCACGCGGCCGAAGCTGCTGATCGCGCGGCCCGATGGCAAGATGTTCATGGCGAAGGCGGGGGCGACGCTCGGGCCGTCCTATGCGGCGATCAAGTGGCTCGGCTTCTTTCCCGGCAATATCGACAAGGGCATTCCCGACTACATCCCGCTCATTCTGTTGAACGATGGCGAGACCGGTTTTCCGATCGCCCTCATGGATGGCACCTGGATCACGGAAAAGCGCACGGGCTCGATGTCGGCGCTGGCGGCGCGCTACATGGCGAAACCGGACGCCTCGCGCGTCGGCTTCGTCGCGGCCGGCAGTCAGGCGCGCGGGCATCTGGATGCATTGATGCAATTCTTCCCGATCGCTGAGGTCGTGGTCTACAGCCGGACACTCAAATCGGCGGAGGCCTTCGCCACGCATGCTTCCAGTCTTGGCCTGAAGGCGCGCGCCACGAGCAGTCCACGCGAGGCCGTCGAGGGAATGGACATCGTCGTCTCGACGGTGCCGCACAAAAGCGTCGGCGACCTCGCGCTCGACGTCGACTGGATGGCGCCCGGTGCTTACGCGGCGATGGTCGAGCTCGGCTACAGTTTCACGCGGGAGAGTCTGGCCAAGCTCGCTTCCGTCGTCACCGACGATGTCGAGCAGAGCGGGCCGGGTGGTAGCGAAAAGCTCAACTACCAGGGCCCGTTCGCCGGCGAGCTCGCCGATCTCCTCGCGGGCAAGATCAAGGGCCGCGAGAGTGCGATTGAGAAAAACGCTTTCATCTTCTCCGGCGTCGGCCTTGCCGACACGCTGCCCGCGGCACTGGTCTATGAGCGGGCGCTAGCGGCCGGCAAGGGCACGGTGTTGACGCTATAGGCATCGGCGCAAGGCCGCTTGAATCAGTGATGCCAATCCCCGGAATGACTGACCAGTTCGATGGCCCCGGAGGGGCCCTGGAGTGTAGCCACGGGTGAAGCGAGAGGCAGGGCTTGCCCGGACTCGTAGCGAAACCCGTGGTGAAGTGGTGCTGGAATCCTGCCCCGGCAGGGGCAGAGGAACGTTGCGATATGCGACGAGAGTCGCTCGTCCTCCGCCCCTTGCGGGGCGGACCCTCGGGAATGACGTTGCCACGGGTTCCGCTGCGCTCACCCGTGGCTACAGTCCACAGCCCCTACGGGGCTGGTTCGGTCTGGACCTCAGGGTCGAAAGGGACTCCCATGCGTGTCATACACTCTGCGCCCTGGTATGACTTGTCATTGAAGCGGTTCGCGAAGCATGGTCTCATGGCGTTGCTCGAGCTTGCAGGTCAGGAGGAGGGCACATCATGACAGCCGATGGCGCCAGGGGCGATTTCGTTGGCTTGAAGAAGCTCGAGCCAACGCTGCCGAGCACGTTCTACTATGACCCCGCGCAGCATGAACGCGAGCTGCGGACGCTCTGGTATCGCAATTGGGTCTACGCCTTCCGCGCCAACACGCTGGCGGAGCCCGGCAGCTTCAAGACGGTCAGGATCGGCCGGGAGACGGCTTTCGTCGTCCGCGACGAGGATGGGATGTTGCGCGCCTTCCACAACACCTGCCGGCATCGCGGCTCGGTGCTCTGCCGGGAGGCGGAGGGTCGGTTCAAAACCAAGCTCATCACCTGCCCCTATCATGCCTGGGGTTACGACCTCAAAGGCGACCTCCGCCGCGTGCCCTCGCTCTCTTCACCGGAGGGTTTCGATCGGAAAAACTTCTCTCTTTATCCCGTAGCACTCACCCAATGGCGCGGCCTCGTCTTCCTCTGCTTCGCCGCCGAGCACGCGCCGCCCTTCACGCAAGCCTTCGCGCGCGGCAGCGACCGGCTCGACAACTGGCCCATCGAGGACCTCGTGTCCGCCCACAGCTATACCCGCAAGATCGCCTGCAACTGGAAGATCTTCTGGGAGAACTTCAACGAGTGTCTGCACTGTCCGGGCGTGCATCCCGAGCTGTGCGACATGGTGCCGATCTACGGCCGGGGCATCATGTCGGAGCGCGAGGATCCCAATTGGGCGGAGCACAAGGATGACGATCCACGCTTCAAGGGCGGCCTCAAGCGCGGCAACGAAAGCTGGACACTCGACGGCAAGCTTTCCGGCCCCGCCATCGAAGGGCTGAGCGAGGCCGAGCGGCGTGGCGGCTATCACTACATGACGAGCTTGCCCTCGATGTTCATCGCCGGTCATCCCGACTACATGCGCATCACCTATCTGCGTCCGCTCGGCCCCGAGGAGACCGAGCTGACGGCCGAGTGGCTGTTCCCGGCCTCGACGCTGGCCGATCCGAAATCGGACACCACCAAGGCGATCGATTTCGTGACGACCGTGCTCGAGCAGGACGCGGACGCCTGCGAGCTCAACCAGCGCGGCATCCGGGCGGCACCTCACAAACAAGGCGTGCTGATGCCGGAGGAGATGTATCTCTACGATTTTCATCAGTGGGTGAAGGAAGGGTTGGGCGCGGGCTGAAAACTCACGGCGCGCTCGACCTCACACCTTCCCCACCGCCTCGCGCACCAATTGCTGCAACCGCGCGATATGTCCTTCCTGCAGCGGCGACAGCACGCCCGTCTCGTAGACGCCGGCCGCCATGTTGCGTTGCACCGTCTCGCAGATGCCGATGTCTTCGGCCGCGATCTGGCGCGACCACTCCATGGAGTCGAGGCGCTCGGGCTCGGAGATTTCGCGGAACCAGGACCAATTCGTATAGCGCATGCGGCCGGCGTCGAGAGGCTCGATGCGATCGGCCTTGAAGCTGCGCGCGCCGGCGACGCCCTGGAATCCGGGGAAGCGGTAGAACCAGATGCCTTTGTTGCCGCGCAGATCCGAGCCCGACGACTGATAGGTCACATCGAAGACGACGAGCCGGCCGTCATCGAAGCTCTTGATGGAGGTGTTGTCGCGGTCGATCGCCGCCGTCAGCCGCTTGTGCACGGTCGGCAGGTGATAGCCCTCAACCGTGTTGTCGCAATAGGCCTTCCAGTTGCAAGCGCCCTCGGCGGAAAAGCTCGAGTGGTACTCCATGTCGGGCGCGAGCGGGAAGGGCCTGCAGAGACCCGGTATGGCGCCGAGCCAGCTGATGAGCCCGGGGGCATCCTTGTCGAGGCAGATGAAGACGAGGCCGGCCCAGGTCTCGACGCGGACGGGGAACAGGGCGTGCCGCGATTTGTCGAAGGATTGCTCCTCGCCGAAGTTTGGCGTCCGGACGAGGTGGCCTTCGAGATCGTAGCTCCAGGCATGATAGGGGCAGACGAGCAACCGGCACTGGCCCGCGCCATCCGCCTCGACGAGCTCGGCGCCCCGGTGGCGGCAGACATTGTGGAAGGCGCGGAGCCCGCCCTTCTCGTCGCGCAGCACGATGATCGGCCAGCCATTAATCCGCTGCGCGCGCCATGAGCCAGGCTCGGCCACCTCGTGCTCCGGGCCGAACAGCGCCCAATTTCTGGCAAAGATCGCCTGCCGCTCGCGGCGCAGGATCGCCTCGTCCACGTACCAGCGGGCGGGCAGCGTCTCGACCATCATCTGAAGCCTCTCCGGGAAACCGGCACCATAGCATGGTCTTACCGGCCGGGCGGCGCCTTCGGCAAGCGCAGCTTTGCGAGCACGATCCCGGACGCCTACTGCGTGCCGGCGCGGGGAAAGGCTATGATGTTGGTGCCGGAGGGAGGTGCCGTCTCGCGTGGTTTGCGGACGATCCGACGGCCGCGATAGAAGGGGTTGGGACGGGCGAGACCGCCGAGCGCGGGATCGTCCAGATAGTTCGGACGCAGGAGCACGCGCGGTCGCGCGCCGCGCTCCAGGACCAGCACATCTTCCGCCGGCATGCCGTCAGCGAGCGAGCGCACCTGAAAGCCGAGATTGCCGTCGAGCGCGGCCTGGAGCGGTCCGGCGCCCGCGCCGAACAGCTGCAAGGTCGAGGCGTTGCTCAGGAACGACGGCCAATCGACCGGATAGGTCCGGACGAGCTGGCTCGCATCCTGCCAGAAGCTCCAGACCTTGACGCCGTAGCCGCGCATCAGCGTCACCGCCGCGCGCAGCTCGTCCATGGGCCCGAGCTGGGCCGCCTCGTCGACGATGAGGAGTGTCGGCTTCTCCGGAATGCGGCGGCGGCGTGCCAGGACCGTCATCAGCGTGCCGAGCCAGAGGCGCAGCAGCTTGGCGTGCGAGACGAGCCGGTCGGGCGGCACGACGAGATAGATGGTGAGCGGCTTGCCGCGTGTCACATCATCGAGCCGGATGGTGCTGCGAGCGAGCGAATCGATCACCGGCTCGCCCCGCAGGAAGCTCAGATGCGAGGCCGCCGTCGACAGAATGCCGGAGCGCGTGTTGGAGGCCTGCATCTCCAGAATGCTGGCCGCCGCCGCCCGGTCCGGATCGCCCGGCAGACGCAGCTCGGCGGCGAGCTTGTCCTGCAACTTGTCGGGGAGCTCGGCGAGGCGGCGAACCTCGCCCAGATGGCGGCGATCGGGGCGCGCCGTCGTGGCGGTGTGGAGGATGAGCCCCGCGATCAGCGTCTCCGCCCGCTCGTCCCAGAAGGGATCGCGCGGCAGCGCCAGACCTTGCACGGCGAGGCGGGCAATGACGGCTGCGTCATCGGCCGCCAGGCGCCCGGAGGGACCGACAAGGTCGAACGGATTGAGTGAATCCCGCCGGTCGGCATCGGTGATGCCGAAGGGATCGAGCACGGCGACCTTCTGGCCGAGCTTGCGGCGCCGCGCGGCGGTGACGGCATAGTTTTCGCCCTTGGGATCGACGACGATGGCCGGGCCATCCCAGGTGAGCAGCGCCGGAATGATGCAGCCCGTGCCCTTGCCGGCGCCGGTCGGCGCGATCGTCAGCAGGTGGCCTTCGCCGTCCCGCCAGACCGGCCGGAGTGCGGGCTCGCCAGACGCACTGCATCCGCCCCGGGCCTCCTCGAACCCGATGAGGACACCTCCATGAGGTCCACGCCCCGCGGGTTGAGCGCGTTTCGCCATGATAGTACTCCGCATGCACGACCGATTGAACACACGGCCCGCCCCGCACGCGCCGGAGAAATCGTTGGCGGCGGAAAGTGGCGCGATGACGGCGGACTCTGCTCGCCTCGTGCTGCCGTTGCCGCATCGCCGCATTGCGCCACAACGGTTTCCAACGACCCAGCACGTGGTCTAAACGGAGGGAGAAGGCACTCGCGCCACAACCAGAACATGAGGAAGCGCCGTCCATGGCCCTGCATTTCGAGCCGTCCGAGTACAAGTCCCGCGTCAAGGCGGTCATCAAGGCGCTGGACAAACAGGGCCTCGACGGCCTGCTGATGTTCCATCAGGAGAGCATGTACTATCTGACAGGCTACGACACCTTCGGCTTCTGCTTCTTCCAGTGTCTCTACCTCGGCACCGAAGGAAAGATCGCGCTGCTGACGCGGGCGCCGGACTTCCGCCAGGCCCAGCACACCTCCAACATCAAGGACATCCGCATCTGGACCGACAAGCACGGGGCGGAACCAGCCAAACAGTTGAAGGACATGCTTGAGAGCTTCGGCGTCAAAGGCAAGCGCCTCGGCATCGAGACGAACGCCTATGGGCTGACGCATTTCAATGGCAAGGCGGTCGAAGCGGCGATGGCGGGCTTCGTCAAGTTGACCGAAGCCTCCACGCTGGTTGCCGAGATCCGTTGCGTGAAATCGGAGGCCGAGCTCAAGTATGTCCGCAAGGCCGGCAAGCTCGGCGACGCGGCGCTGGTCGCGGCCATCGAGGCGACGCGGGCTGGAGCGGATGAAGGCGATATCCTCGCCGCCCAGCAGGCGGCTGTCTTCTCTGGCGGCGGCGACTATCCCGGCAACGAATTCATCATCGGCTCGGGCGAGGACGCGTTGCTGTGCCGCTACAAATCCGGTCGCCGGAAGCTCTCCAGGCAGGATCAGCTGACGCTCGAGTTCGCAGGCGTCTATCGCCATTATCACGCGGCGCTCATGCGCACCTTCATCATCGGCAAGCCGACGAAGCAGCACATCCACATGCACAAGGCGGCCGTCGAGGCGCTGCATGCCTGCGAGGAGGCTCTGACGCCGGGCCACACCGCCGGCGATGTCTTCGACGCGCACGCCCGCGTCATGGATGCCAATGGCCTGAAGAAGCATCGCATGAACGCGTGCGGCTATGCGTTGGGTGCCAAGTTCACGCCGAGCTGGATGGATTTTCCGATGTTCTACACGGGCAATCCGGTCGAGATGAAACCAGGCATGGTGTACTTCATCCACATGATCCTGATGGATTCGGAAAGTGGCAACGCGCAGACGCTCGCCCGCACCTACATCGTGGCTGAGAAGAAACCGGAGACACTCTCCAAGTATCCGCTCGATCTCATTGTGAGGTGATCAAATGCTGCTCGCCGATAGAGTTGTCTTGGTGACGGGTGCCACCGCCGGCATCGGCCGGGCCTGTGCGCTCGAAGCCGCCCGCGAGGGCGCCAAGCTCATGCTGACCGGCCGCGATCGTACGCGCGGCGAAGCCGTTCTCGCGGAGGCCCGCGGCATGGGGGCGGAGGCCGAGCTCGTGACCGCCGATGTCACCGTTGCCAGCGAGCCCGATGCGATCGTCGCGGCGACGGTGTCGCGCTTCGGCCGCATCGACGGGCTCGTCAACAACGCCGGCATTCTCTTCCACGGCACGGTCGCCGACTGCACGGACGAGCAATGGGAGCGGACCATGGCCACGAACGTGACGGCCGTGTTCCGCTTCGCGCGCGCCGCCGTCAGAGCCATGCGGCCACGACGCCAGGGCGCGATCGTCAACATGGCGTCCGATTGGGCACTGGTTGGCGCGCAGGGGGCTGCCGCCTATGGCACGAGCAAGGGGGCGGTTGCCCAACTCACGCGCTCGATGGCAGTCGATCACGCGCGTGAGGGCATCCGCGTCAACGCCGTATGCCCGGGCGATACCGATACGCCGATGCTCGATGCCGTGGCGCTGCCGGGCGAGGATCACGCGACGCAGATGGCGCGCCATGGCGCGGCCATTCCCTTGGGTCGCGTCGGCCGGCCCGAGGAGGTCGGCCGCCTCGTCGCCTATCTCTTGTCGGATCGCGCCGCCTTCATGACCGGCGCGCTGGTGCCGATCGACGGCGGGAACTCGGCGCAGTAGTAGCTTTTTGAACAAAAGGATCAGTCATGGCCGCGGGAAAACGCGTCGCTCTTGTCACTGGCGCCGGCAGCGGCATCGGACGGGCTGTCGCATTGGCGCTTCAGAAAGATGGCTATGACGTCGCGCTGTCGGGCCGGCGGCCGGCAGAGCTCGAGAAGACGGCGGGCCTGGCGGCCAAGGGCGGTGGGCGCCTGTTGCCGATCCCCTCCGACATCACGAAGCCCGACGCCGTGGTGCAGCTCTTCGAGACCACCAGGAAAGTGCTCGGCCGGCTCGATCTCCTGTTCAACAATGCCGGCACCTTCGTGCCCTCCGTGCCGATGGAGGATCTGACCTACGCGCAATGGCAATCCGTCGTCGATGTGAACTTGACCGGCTCCTTCCTCTGCGCCCAGCAGGCCATCAAGCTCATGAAGGCGCAGTCGCCCAAGGGCGGCCGCATCATCAACAACGGCTCGATCTCCGCGCATGCGCCGCGGCCGTTCTCCGCGCCCTACACGGCGACGAAGCACGCGATCACGGGCCTGACGAAATCCATCGCGCTCGATTGCCGGGTGCACGACATTGCCTGCGGCCAGATCGACATCGGCAATGCCGAGACGGAGATGACGGCGGCGATCAAGGTTGGCGCGCTGCAGGCGAGCGGCGAGCGCAAGCCCGAACCCACCATGGATGCCGATGCGGTTGCCCGCGCCGTCGTCTACATGGCGAGTTTGCCACTCGAAGCGAATGTGCTGTTCATGACCGTGATGGCGACGAAGATGCCGTTCGTCGGGCGGGGCTGAGCTTGCCGAGGGCGATTCCAGCGCCACTCCTTTCCTCCCTCTTTTTATGGGGGAGGAAAGGGTTCGGCGAATTCTCGGACCACATGAGTTCGCCATAAGCGATCGCCATGCTCAAGAAGGAAGGAAGGGGCAATTCACCGGGCGCCGCCCCTTTCCTCCCCCTTTTTATGGGGGAGGACGGTTCGCCTT
>JANNSX010000348.1:0-4008 GCA_031403155.1 Hyphomicrobiaceae bacterium | reverse complement strand
GCAGCGATGGGGCTCGGCGGGCCTGCTTGCCAGCACGATGCTGCCGATGGGCATGATGCAGATGAGAGGCCGAGGGTGACCTCGAACTCGCATCCACCCCCTCACACCTTCTTGAACCTCGACCTGAACTTCTTCCCTGTCTTGCTTGCAGGAAACACGCCCTCGTCCTTGAAGCGCTCGTGGCAGCGCTTGAGAGCTTTCCGATCGAGCGTCACCCCCAGGCCCGCTCCATCGGGCACCTGCACCACGCCCTTCTTCGGCACGAACGTCCCCTCCGCCACGACGTCGTCAGCGTACCAGCGGAACAGCGTCTGGCTCGGCTCGCGGACATGCTCGATCGCGGCGGAGACCTGGATGTAGGCCGCGCAGCCGACGCTCGTCTCGCCCGAATGGAAGCGGAAGCCGATGTCCAACCTCTCACAGGCCGCGATGAACTCGATGGTGCGGCGGATGCCGCCGAGGTCGTTCAAATTCGTAACGAAGGTGTCGGGGGCCTTCAGCTCGTGCGCGCGGCCGAGGTCGAGTACATGCGTCGAGAAGGACGCGCGCGTGTGCGGGCGCAGCTGCGCCATTTCCTCGTAGCTCTCGACGGGGTCCTCGTAATAGTGGATCACATGCGGGTCGAAACGGCGCAGCGCCTCGCGCGCCGTCGGCACCGACCAGCCGGCATTGGCGTCGAGCTTCAGTTGCCGATCTCCGATGGCGGCGCGAATCTCCTTCACCATCTTCACTTCTTCATCGAGCCCAACGGTCGCGACCTTGCCCTCGAAACTGTCCGACTCGTGCTCCTCGATCATGCGGGCGCAGTAGCGCGCGACCTCGAGTGGAGTCGCCTCGCCTTTCTCCTTCGGCCCCGGCAAACGGAAGCCGAAATATTCCGACAGCCCCACCGCATCGCGCACCTTGCCGCCGAGCAGCACATAGAGCGGCACGCCGTCCGTCTTGGCGCGCGCATCCCACATGGCGACCTCGATGCCGCCGAAGACGCGACGCAGCCCCTGCACATTGCTCCAGGGCGAGTAGCGATAGCCCGGCAGGCAGCGCCGTTCGGCGGTGGTGATCTCGCGCACGTCAAGGCCGATGAGGCGATCACGCATGGCGATGACGTCGGCCGAGCGATCGCCGTCGGCGCATTCGCCCAAGCCCACGACGCCATCCTTCGTCTCGACCTCGATGACCGTCTTGGTCAGCGAGGAGATCGAGCCGTGCGAGAACACGTAGGGCGCGGTGTAGGGGATGTTGACGGTGGTTGAGCGGATGTCGGCGATTTTCATGGGCGTGTTCCTGTTTGCGAGCGCGGTGCAATTCGGCCTGCCGATCGCCGTGACGCCCTTTGTCACGATGCAACGATGACGGCCGCAGCCTTGCCGCATGATCGGCTCACAGCAAACGAGAGTAAACAGCCGGCGCTTCAGGGTCCTCACCCATCTCAGGCCCAAGGACGGTTTGGGATATGGAGCGGACGTGAGCCAAATGAGCGAAGACACGGCGGGCCAACAGCAGACCTTCGGCAGCGCGAGTGCTGTAGCCATGACTTGGCGCGAGTGGCGTTGGTGGTAATGCGAATGAATGACGATGGCCGCCTTTGCCGCCGTTGACTTCGTCTTCAGCACTCACTTACATCGAGAACTGATCGGAGGATCGCCGCCGTCGTCGATCAGAAGAAGGGAAGTCATGCCGCCGAACCGCTTGGGGCCGACTTCAGGGCATGTCACGGAGCCCCTATCCGATCTTGCCGATCTTGGCTGGGGTCCCTTCTTCCTGCAGCAGCTTGATGCTGACGAATTCCAGACAACGGTCATCGGTCGCGTGACCGCTGTCCATCGTTCAGTCTTGCATGTCCAGGGCGTCGGGCTCAATACGGCGATCCCGCACTTCGCAGCCGACCACGGCGATGAAACCGATTTCGCTACCGTCGGGGATTGGCTTCTGCTTCACCCCGATACCCTGCGCCCGAGGCGCCTCTTGCACCGGACCAGCCTGATCAAGCGTCGTGCCGCGGGTCCAGGCCGCAGACTGCAGTTGATCGCGGCCAACATCGATACGCTCTTCATCGTGACGTCCTGCAATCAAGACTTCAACATCGCCCGCCTTGAACGCTACCTGACGCTTGCGCGCGAGGCCGAGATCACCCCCGTCGTCGTCATCACCAAATCGGACCTGACGGACCACCCCGAGGAGTTCGGGCAGGCGGCTGTCAGGCTGCTGCCCGGACTCTCCGTCGTTGTTCTCGACGCCCGCATCCCGGACGAGGCGTTGCGTCTTTATCCCTGGTGTGGCCGGGGTCAGACGGTAGCCTTCGTTGGCTCATCCGGGGTCGGCAAATCAACCCTGATCAATACCCTGACCCGAACGGAACGAATCTCCACCCAGGGCATTCGAGAGAATGACGACAAGGGGCGGCACACGACCTCCGCACGGGAGCTCCACCGTCTGCCGAGCGGCGGCTGGCTGCTCGACACGCCCGGAATGCGCGAGTTGCAATTGACGGATGTCCAGGACGGCTTGGACAACGTATTCCCCGAAATCGCTCGGCTGGCACAGTCATGCCGTTTTCGTGACTGCCGGCACGACGTGGAACCCGGCTGCGCTGTGCGCGCGGCTATTGAACGGGGTGAGTTGGACGAAAGCCGGTTGCAGCGGTGGAAGAAACTCGGGGCCGAAGAAGCGTTCAACACCAAATCCCTGGTCGAACGGCGCGCCAAGGACCGTGCCTCCGGAAAGATGACAAAGAGCGCAAAAAAAGATCTGCATGAATAGCCCGTATCGGGAGTTCCGGTGCTCTGTCGCGGTTGCCAACCAGCCGGAGCCAAAGGTCGGTTTCCGGTCATACGCGCCATCCTTCGCAAGTCCGCACCCTGGCAGAACCAGACCGATCACGAACGGCCATCTTCGATACGACGCGGGCGATGGGTCGTGTTTGGAGGGCAACGAGCGTCCATGCGAAGGAGCGAACGGCTCAAGCCCTGTTGCCGCGAGCACGCGGGAGCCGCGACCCGTCGGCACTGCGTGAGGCTAGAGTGCTTCCGGAAAAAGCCTGTCCCGGCGAAGGCCGGGATGCGAAGCGGTTTTCCGAAAAGAAGCACGGCAAACCAAGGAATTAGGGTGTGTGAGTGATTCAACGAAGAACGCAAACACCCTAGCCGCGAGCCAGCTCACGCCGTCGCATCCAGCGCCGCGATCTCATCGATCAGCCCCTCGATGACGCTCAAGCCCATCTGCCAGAATTCGGGGCTCGAGGCATCGAGGCCGAAGGGCGCTAGCAGCTCGGAATGATGCTTCGAGCCGCCGGCCTCCAGCATGGCGAAATACTTCTCGACGAACCCAGGATGCGCCTTCTCGTAGAGCGCGTAGAGCGAGTTCACGAGGCAGTCGCCGAAAGCGTAGGCGTAGACGTAGAAGGGCGAGTGGATGAAATGCGGGATGTAGGCCCAGAAATTCTCGTAACCTTCGCGGAGCTTCACCGACGGCCCGAGGCTCTCCATCTGCACCTCGAGCCAGAAGCGGCCGAGAACATCCGAGGTGAGCTCTCCGTTCCGCCGCGCCGTGTGCACCTTCTCCTCGAATGAGTAGAAGGCGATCTGGCGCACGACCGTGTTGATCATGTCCTCGACCTTCTGCGCGAGCATGGCCTTGCGCTCTCGGGCATCTTTCGTTTGCGCAAGCATCGCCTTGAAGGTCAGCATTTCGCCGAAGACGGAGGCGGTCTCGGCGAGCGTCAGCGGCGTCGGCGCCAGTAGCGGGCCTTGGCCGTTGGCGAGCACCTGATGCACGCCGTGGCCGAGCTCGTGGGCGAGCGTCATGACATCGCGCGGCTTGCCCATGTAGTTCAAGAGCACGTACGGATGCGCGCTCGGGACGGTTGGATGCGAGAAGGCGCCAGGTGCCTTGCCGGGGCGCACCGGCGCATCGATCCAGCGTTTGTCGAAGAAGGATTCCGCAATCTCGGCCATGCGCGGCGAGAAGCTGCCGTAGGCCGACAGCACCGTCGCGCGCGCCTCCGCCCAG
>JANNSX010000347.1:0-17091 GCA_031403155.1 Hyphomicrobiaceae bacterium | reverse complement strand
GGCGCCGATGCGCGACGAGAGCCAGCTGCATGCCGCCGTTGTCGAGCTGGTTGCGCTGGATGACGCCCAGATCAAATACTCGACGGTGCAGAACTGGTATCCGGGCGACAAAACCGGCAAGGGCGGCATCTACAATTTCGTGACCAAGCGCGGCGACTGCCGCGGCCGCAACGCCAAGATCTCCTGGACGCAGGTGGAGACGGGGTCCGCCATCACCTGGAAGTATCCGAGCTGCATCCTGCGCGGCGACGGCAGCCAGGGCGAGTTCTATTCGATCGCCGTGTCGAACGGCTATCAGCAGGTCGATAGCGGCACGAAGATGATCCACCTGGGCAAGAACACCTCGAGCCGGATCATCTCCAAGGGCATCGCCGCCGGCCATTCGCAGAACACCTATCGCGGTCTCGTCTCGGCGCATCGCAAGGCGACGGGCGCGCGTAACTTCACGAACTGCGACAGTCTGCTGATCGGCGACAAGTGCGGCGCCCACACCGTGCCTTACATCGAGGCCAAGAACGCTTCCGCCCACTTCGAGCACGAGGCGACGACGTCCAAGATTTCCGAGGACACGCTGTTCTACTGCCGCCAGCGCGGGCTCTCGGCCGAGGAGGCAGTGGCGCTCGTCGTCAACGGCTTCGTCCGCGACGTGCTCCAGAAGCTGCCGATGGAGTTTCTGGCGGAGACGCAGAAGCTCATCGGCATCTCGCTCGAGGGGAGCGTGGGATGATGGCGGTCATATCGACTGAGTTCCACAGCCGGAGACGCGAGCATGGAGAGGTCGCAAGCTTGGTTCATCCAGCGCAAGCGTTGGCAGCGCCCGCTGGCGGCGAGCTGGCGGGGCTGGGTGGCCGGACTGGTGTTCATTGCGGCCTTCTTCGGCGTGTGCGCCTTCTTCCTGAGCCTGGAGCCGTTCGAGCCACTCGATCTGCGCCTGTTCGGCGCCTGGTGGCTTTCGATCCTAGGCCTGATGCTCGTCTACCATCTGATCGCGCGCCGAAGGACTTTTCGCGTCTGGCAGCAGGACGAACCATGATCCCGCGGGCCGGACACGACGGCACTGCACTCGAGACCGGCTTCATGGCCGAAGCGCACAACATGCAAAGTAGAAGAAGTAGCAATGATGCTTGAAATCAAGAACCTCCACGTCACCGTCGATGGTAAGGCCATCCTCAAGGGGCTGTCGCTCACCGTGCCCAAGGGCGAGGTGCACGCCATCATGGGGCCGAACGGGTCCGGCAAGTCGACGCTCGGCTATGCGCTGGCCGGGCGCGGCGGCTACGAGGTGACAGAAGGCGAAATCCTCTGGAACGGCGAGAGCCTCCTCGAGATGGCGCCGGAGGAGCGCGCGGCCCAAGGCGTCTTCCTCGCCTTCCAGTATCCGCTCGAAATCCCGGGCGTCGCCACCATGACGTTCCTCAGGACCGCGCTCAACGCCGTGCGCAAGCAGCGCGGGCAAGAGGAGCATTCCACACCCGCCTTCATGAAGCTCGTCAAGGCGAAGGCCAAGGCGCTGGGCGTCAAGGAGGAGATGCTGAAGCGGCCGCTCAATGTCGGCTTCTCCGGTGGCGAGAAGAAGCGTATGGAAATCCTGCAGATGGCAATCCTCGAGCCCTCGCTCTGCGTGCTCGACGAGACCGACTCGGGCCTCGACATCGATGCGGTGAGGATCGTCTCGGAAGGCGTCAACGCGCTCCGTTCCAAGGAGCGCACGATGCTGGTCATCACGCATTACCAGCGGCTGCTCGACTACATCGTGCCCGACAAGGTGCATGTGCTCGCCATGGGCCGGATCCAGCGCTCAGGCGGCAAGGAGCTCGCCGTCGAGCTCGAGCAATCGGGCTATGCCGAGTTCACCGGCTGGGCGGCCTGAGGCGCAGGAGGGATTTGGCATGAATGTGATGTCCCCCATGGGCAAGGTCGAGCAGGCCATGATCGAGGCCTTCGACAAGACGGCCGCCAGTCTGCCGGGCGATGCGGCGGCGCGTGCCGTGCGTCGCAATGCAATTGGCCGCTTCGCAACGCTCGGCCTGCCCAGCCGGCGCGTCGAGGAGTGGCGCTACACCGATCTGAAAGCCCGCATCCGCACGGCACTCGCGCCGGTGGCGCACACCAAGACCGCCAAGGCGCCCAATCTCGATCAGCTGCTCGGCAAGGCGCTCGCGCACCTGCCCGCCGTGACTTTCGTCTTCGTGAACGGCCGCCTGCAGAGCTGGGACCATGGCCCGCTCGTGGCGGATGATCCGCGCTTCGAGATCGAGGCCCTCCACAAGGCGCTTAGCTCCGGCACGATCAAACTCGATGCCGGGTCGGACGACGTTCCCTCGCTGCTCAATGCGGCCTTCGCCAGCGACGGCGCCGTCGTGCGCGTCACCGAGGGCGCCAAGCTCGACGTGCCGGTGCATCTCGTCTTCGTCAGCAATCTCTCTGCTCCGGCGGCGGTAACGGTTCGCAATCATATCGAGATCGGCCGCGGCGCACGGTGCACGATCATCGAGAGCCATGTGGCGACGGGCGCCGCCGAGCGGCAGACGAATGCCATGACGGACATCCGCGTCGGCGACACGGCCGAGGTTGACCATATCAAGCTACTCGCCGAGGGGCCGTCCGCCACGCATCTGGGCACCTGGAACGTCACGCTCGGCCGCGATTGCATCTACCGCCCGGTCCATCTCACCGAAAGCCCCGGCCTCGCCCGCAACCAGATCTTCGTCGCCTTCGACGGCGAGGGCGCGACGTTCGATCTCAAGGCTGCGACTTTGGTGCGCGGAAAAGAGCACGCCGATACCACCCTCGTCATCGACCACAAGGTGCCGCGCTGCATCTCGCGCGAGCAGTACAAGTGCGTACTCGACGGCGAGGCGCATGCCGTGTTCCAGGGCAAGGTGATCGTCCGCCCCGATGCGCAGAAGACCGACGGCAAGCAGATGGCCCAGGCCCTCATGCTGTCCGAAACCGCCGAGTTCTCCTCCAAGCCCGAACTCGAGATCTACGCCGACGATGTCGTCTGCGGCCACGGCTCGACCTCGACGGAGCTCAACGAGGACTTGTTGTTCTATTTGCGCGCGCGCGGCATACCCGGCGACGACGCCAAGCGCCTGTTGACGGAAGCCTTCATCGCCGAGCCCATCGAGGCCATCGCGGACGAGGCGATCCGCGAGGCCTTGCGCGGGCGCATCGTTGCTTGGCTCACGAGCGGAAAGGCGGAAAATCCATGAGCGAAGCCGCACGCAAGATCGAGCCGGCCGCCAAGGCTTTCGACGTCGAGCGCGTCCGCGCCGACTTCCCGATCCTCTTCCGGGAAGTCTACGGCAAGCCGCTCGTCTATCTCGATAATGGCGCTTCCGCCCAGAAGCCGCGCGCCGTCATCGACGCCATGGAGGCGGCGATGACGCTCGACTATGCGAACGTACATCGCGGCCTGCACTATCTCTCCAACCAGTCGACGGCAGCCTTCGAGAAGGCCCGCTCGACGGTTGCACGCTATCTCAACTCGCCCTCCGACGACCAGATCATCTTCACGAAGAACGCGACGGAGGCCATCAACCTCGTCGCCTATTCCTTCGGCGCGCTGCAGATCAACGAGGGTGATGAGATCGTGCTCTCGGTGATGGAGCATCATTCCAACATCGTGCCCTGGCATTTCCATCGCGAGCGGCGCGGCGCCGTCCTCAAATGGGCGGAAATCCGCGATGACGGCTCGTTCGATCTGGAGGGTTTCGAGAAGCTGCTGACGCCAAAGACCCGCATCGTCGCCATCACGCAGATGTCGAATGTGCTGGGCACCGTGACGCCCTTGAAAGAGATCATCCGTATTGCCCACGAACGCGGCATTCCCGTGCTCGTCGATGGCAGCCAGGGCGCCGTTCATCTCAAGATCGACGTGCAGGACCTCGACTGCGATTTCTACGTTTGCACCGGCCACAAGCTCTACGGGCCGACCGGCATCGGTGTGCTCTACGCCAAGCGGCAGGCGCTCGACCTGATGCCGCCGTTTCTGGGAGGCGGCGAGATGATCGAGCATGTCGGGCGCGACCGCATCACCTATGGCGTGCCGCCGCACCGCTTCGAGGCGGGGACGCCGCCGATCGTGGAAGCCATCGGTCTCGGCGCGGCACTCACCTACGTCATGGGCCTCAACCGTGACGCCATCCGGCTGCACGAGGACAAGCTCACCGAGTACGCGCACCAGCGCATGGCCGAACTCAACTACGTCAAGATCCATGGCCGGGCACCGGGTAAGGGCTCGATCGTCGCCTTTTCGATGGACGGGCTGCATCCCCACGATGTGTCGACCATCATCGACCGCTCGGGCGTTGCGATCCGCGCCGGCCACCACTGCGCGCAGCCGTTGATGGAGCGCTTGGGCGTCACGGCGACCTGCCGGGCGTCCTTTGCCATGTACAACACGAAGGCCGAAGTGGATGCGCTGATCGAGGCGCTCCGCAAGGCCAAGGACTTTTTTGGGTGAGGATGACGAGATGAGCGAGGCCACCGAAATCATCGAGGAGGGTGCACCGCCCCTCACGCCGAATGCGCCCGCTATATCGGGCTCGGCGCTGCCGCCAGAAGAGCTGGGGCGGCTTGCCACCGACATCGTGGCGGCGCTGAAAACCGTATTCGACCCCGAGATCCCGGCCGACATCTACGAACTCGGCCTCATCTACAAGGTCGACATCGATGATGAGCGCAACATCGCCGTCGAGATGACGCTGACGGCGCCGGGCTGCCCAGTCGCCGGCGAGATGCCGATCTGGGTGCAGAACGCCATTTCCGGCGTGCCCGGCGTCAAGGACGTCAAGGTCGAGATCGTCTTCGAGCCGCCCTGGGAGCAAAGCCGCATGTCGGAGGAAGCGCGCGTTGCGCTCAACATGTTCTATTGAGGCCCTTGGGGTAGGATGATTCTGCGCTTACATTAGGTTGATGACCATGATGACCGAGCCCCGGAAGCCCCGGCCGAAGCCCAAAGTGATGTCGCTGTCGGATACCGCCGCCGAGCGCCTGAAGGCGATGGAGGCGGCGCGACCCGGCGAGACGGCGGGCTTGCGAGTCGGCGTCAAGAACGGCGGCTGTGCCGGCATGGAATACACCATGGAATGGGCCGAGAAGGCCGACCCGCTGGATGAGCGCCTCGAGGACAAGGGCGTGACGCTCTTGATCGACAAGAAGGCCGTGCTGTTCCTGCTCGGCACCGTCATGGACTACAAGACGGAAACGCTCAAAGCCGGCTTCGTGTTCGAGAACCCGAACCAGACCTCGGCCTGCGGTTGCGGCGAGAGTGTCGCCATCACGCCCCGGAAGACCGAGGAGCTTGCCGGCTAGTCCCGGCGCATGGCAGGCTCCGACTCGTGGGCCGCGGGGGCGCGCGGCGAGCGGGTGTCATTCGACTCTAAACGTGAACCCGCGCTTGTACTTGGATTTGAGCACGTTCTTCCGGCGAACCGGTTTCCACTTCGCCTGAACGTGCTGGATGTTGGTTTGAGCACGTTCTTCCGGCGAACCGGTTTCCACTTCGCCTGAACGTGCTCCAAGCGGGGGCTCACATGGGACGTCTGGTTCTCTTCATCGTTCAGCTCGTCGTCGTCTTCATCGTCGGCACGGCGGCGATCAAGTATCTGAGCTTCGATGTCATCAGAACTTTCGTCTATGCGGTGCTGTTCGCGCTGCTGGCCTGGCTCACCGGCATTGTCGGCGCACGCATATTGCAGGGCGTGGCGCCTCCACCGCAGCAGGCGCTCTTCACGGCCATCATCGGCGGCCTGATCGGCGCGGCGCTGCTGTTCGTGCCGCAAGTTCGCACCCTGGTACCGCAACTCCCCGAGCTCGCCTGGCCGGTGGTGGGCGCGGTGATCGGGTATCATGTTAGGAGGTAGGCATCGGGCGCCGGGGACCGGTCGCGGACTTCACGAGCTTCTACAACAGTGCCACGAACTCTTCGACGGTCAAGCCAGCTTGGGAGATGATGGCGCGAAGCGTGCCACGGGGTAGGTCACGATTGCCGTGCCGAGGCACGTTCGTCATCCGCTTCGGATCGTCCTTGTGGACGAGGATGTGGTGACTGCCTTTTATTCGGGCGACCTCGAAACCAGCCCGCTGCAGCGCTCTAAGAACGTCCTGCGGTTTCAGCGATGGGAGCCGGCCGCTCATGCGGCAGTCGGAACGAGCACCGTGACGTGTCCAAGCTGACTACGCTCAGGCGCAGGTAGTTCATCGCCGGTCGCGAGGCGATGCTCCAGCGAGAGCTCGATGGCTTCTTTCGCCATGGCCAGAGCCTCGGGCTCGGTCTCCCCATAGCTGACGATCTCGGGGAAAGCGGGGACGAGTACGGTGAACCCGCCTTCGGGCTCGGGCCGTAGGACGACGGTGTAGGTGCGATTCATGATCTGGTCCTCATCGCTACCATCCTAGAGCGCTATTCGATCTGATGGAATCAGATCGGCGCTCTAGGTTATTGGTTTTGAGCACTTGTCTTCGACCAACCGGTTTCCACTTGGGAGGACAAGTGCTCTAGCGTCTGCGCTCCGTCGATCAAAGGCCCGATCCCTGATGCCCGACGGCCGATGCCTCACCGCGGCCGCTTCGGCAGCAACTTGTCCTCGAGCGTATGAATCGCATTGGCGCGCACATCCTGGCGGATATCGCCCGGATCGGCCACCACCTTGAGCATGCCGAGCAGACCGCGCTTTTCATCGACGGTGCATTTCTTGTCGATCGCCGGGGCGAGCCGCGTCAGAGTATGATGCACGTCGGTCGCCTCGCGTGTCATCCAGCGGGCGCGGGCGAGCATGTCGCGCACCTCCTCGCCGGGCATCTGGAAGTTCGTCGCCATCTCGCCGAGGATCAGCCGCTCCTGGGCCTCGGTGAGCGGCCCCTTGTACTGCGCCAGCGCCACCATCATGGCGGTCGCGGCCTCGCGCGGATCCTCGACCATGTCGAGCGGGTGCTTCTTGAGCTTCCGGCTCCAGGCCAGCCTGCGGAAGAAGCCGCGCGCCTCGTCGGCGGTGTCGACGAGCTCGCGGGCGGTCTGCGAGGCGATGTTGAGGCGCCACAGAAGCACGCCGACGGCGGCAAACGCCGCGAGCAAGGCTGCAACAATGCCCATGCGTTCCCTCCCGTCAGAAGCGTAAAGAGATGTTAACTTGGATTTATGGACAGTCTACAGCGGAACCGTTGCGGCCCCGTGAATTTGTTCTCGGCCTGGAGGGGTGATCTGGGGATTGCCGGAGGGGGCATCAACCGTTGCAGTACCGAATGTCACCTCGAAGGCCCGTCGCAGCGCCTGATCGACGGCCGCCATTGCCAGCGGGTGCCCGAGCGCCGCAAGGCTCGTCACCCCGTGCTCGCGGATGCCGCAGGGGACGATGGCCTCGTAGTGAGACAAATCGGGCGCCACGTTGAGGGCGATGCCGTGGAAGCCGACGCCGCGCCGGACGCGGACGCCAATGGCGGCGATTTTGTCCTCCCTCCCAGCGGCTCCCGGCACCCAGATGCCGACCCGCTCGCGCCTGCAAACCGCTTCGACACCAAGCTCCGCCAATGCCGCGATCAGCCAGCGTTCCAGCCGCTTGACATACTCCCGGGGGCCGAGCCCCCGCCGGGCGAGATGCAGCATCACATAGGCGATCCTCTGGCCGGGGCCGTGATAGGTGATCTGCCCGCCGCGGCCGGTCTTGAAGAGGGGGAGGCGGCCGGGATCGAGGAGGTCGGCGTCCTTGGCGCTGGTGCCGGCGGTGTAGAGGGGGGGATGCTCGAGGAGCCAGGCCTGCTCGGCGGCTTCTCCGGCCGCGATCCGCGCCACCCGCGCCTCCATGGCGGCGACCGCCTCCGGATAAGGGGTGAGGCCGGGCGAGACGGTCCAGTCGACGGTTTGATCGGGACCCTTCATCCTGGGTTCAACTCCGGGCCGCTAGGTTCGCGTTGTCGCAATCGTGCAACGGCTTAACGAAGGCCGCTAGTTTACAGGTTCTTAGGGCCTCCGTGTGGTATCATCCGATTCCAAACGGATCGTCGTCGCTGCGGCGATGGCTTCGCCGAGCGCTTGACTCTCACAGTCTGACGTAGGTTAACATCAAGTTAATACCCCAGGAGCAAGGTCGTAAGGGTGCCGTCATGACGCAAACCGCGCAACTCATGACAATCACGATCAAGGAAGGCACGTCCGGCTTGTACTTTGCGACAAGCGAGAACGAGCCGACTTTTTTCGTTTCGGCCACGAGCGCTGTGGATTTGCGCGAGGCCGTGACATTAGCACTCGAAGGGATGTTCCGATCCCGCCAACTGGATATGGTTGCGTTCCCCACCGATGGTGACGCGCCCGGATCGCACCCATGGGCCATCGTGCCACGTGAGCTCGTCGCGGAAGGTGCCAGGCGAGCCGCGGTTTAGTTCGAGGCTCGGGACAAGTCTGCGCATGGTTGTTAGCGATTCGATCAGTCCCGTGCTAGGCATCGTGCCGATTCGGCCGGCGTGGTGCCTCGATGGATTTGTCCGAGTACGATCGCGAGTTGCGGAACCTCGGCCTGTATGGCCCGATGGGAGAGATGGTGCTTCCGTCGGGCGCCATGGTTCTGATCTACAAAATGCCGGATGGAAGAAGCCATAAGCACCTGCCGCCGCCAGACGTCATGACGCCTGAGCAACGCGCGGAACTTATTGACGAGCTGAGGCGTCACCTCGAGACAATCGAAAATAACAGACGTACCGACGGCACCGAGCAGTGAGCGTCGAGCCGGTTCTGTTTCCAGATTCAGCGCTTCGCCTTGCAATCACGGGCGGGGTTTGTTACCACCCGGCCGCCGGACCGCCAGATCCGGCCCTGGGCTTTTCCAGTGCGTGCGGTCGTGGCGGAACTGGCAGACGCACTACCTTGAGGTGGTAGCGCCGCGAGGCGTGGAGGTTCGAGTCCTCTCGACCGCACCAATTTTCTCGAGCCTGCCCTGTTGCTGATTGGAGCCGGGCCTCGACCATGCAACCCCTGGTCGACGACGGCCGGCCGATCGACTGGAGCAAGACTGGCGCCGGCTCCGGCGCATATCGCTGTTGCCGGCCGTACCCATGCAAAATGAGCAGGAGAGTGTGGTGTCGACGGCGAACCAGCCTCCGCGTCACTAACCGGGTCGAACCGCCAGGAAAATAGCGGACGTCCTGACCTCGACCCCGCCCACCAACGTCCCTACAGTCGATTTGGACGACGCAATCGAAGGAGCCAACTTTGAGCGAGGGCGCGCGCGCCATGCCGATCGGGCCCACAGGCCTCATGCGCTGGTGGCCGCAGATGCTGCTCGTCGTGCTGGCGGTGGCGTGGGGCGCGACGGTTTCGCTGACGACCATCTTCATGGAGAGCGGCATCGATCCGCTCGTCGCCTCCTTCTGGTCGAGCGTCATCGGCTTCGGGCTCTTGAGCGGATATCTGATCGTGCGCCGGACGTGGCCGCCGACCAGTGGCCGCCATCTGGTGTTCTACGCCGTTTGCGGCTTCATTGGCACGGCGCTGCCGAACGTGCTCGCCTTTGCCTCGGCCGCGCATTTGTCCGCCGGTGTCCGCTCGATCGTCTTCGCGCTGATCCCTATGCTGACGCTCGTGATGACCGTTGGGCTCGGTCGCGAGCGCGCGGGGACACTGCGGATTCTCGGCCTCATTCTCGGTGTCACCTCCGTGCTCGTGTTGCTGACGCCAGGCGCCACCTCCGTCACTCCCACGCAATTCATCTGGCTGGCCGCTGCGATCGGCACCGCCATCTGCTTTGCGTTGGAGAACGTCTACATTGATCTTCGCCGGCCGGCCGGGCTCAATTCTTTCATGGCGCTCTGGGGCATGATGCTCATGGCGAGCCTCATGACGGGGGCGGTGGTGGCATGGCGCGGCGTGCCGATGCCGCCACCGCTCGGCTTTGGCAAGGTCGAGCTGTCCTTCTATCTGATGAGCATGCTCAACGTGCTCTGCTATGGCGGCTACATCGTGCTCATCGGCAAGGCCGGTCCGGTGTTCGCTAGCCAAACCTCATACTTGATGCCGCCGGCCGGCATCCTCTGGGGCGTCATCCTGCTCGGCGAGTTGGTGACGGCGACGATCGTGGCGTCCGTCGTGCTGGTGCTTGCGGGTGTCGCGTTGGTGAGGCCGAGAGAGGGGGCGGATGGCTAAGGCCTTCCCAGAAACCATCGACGCCTACATCGCCGCCCAGCCCGAAGCCGTCCGGCCCGTGCTCGCGCGGCTGCGGACGATCCTGCGCAAGGCGCTGCCGGATGCCGAGGAGACGATCTCCTACCAGATCCCCACCTTCAAGATCAGCGGGCGGGCGGTGATCTTCTTTGCCGGTTGGAAGGCGCATGTCTCGCTCTACCCTGCGACCGGGCGCGTCGCGACCGAGCTGGCGCAAGAGATCGCGCCCTATAAAGTCTCCAAGGGCACGCTGAAGTTCCCGCTTGGCAAGCCGATCCCAGCACGGCTGGTGGCGCGCATCGCCAAGCTCAGGGCTGAGGAAACGCTGGATACGATCAAGGCCAAGGCCGCGAAACGCCCGTCGAAAAGGTGAGCCATGGCCGTCAATCCGAGCTTCAAGGCCTTCGTCACCGAGCAACTCGCGGGCGTCGGTCCCTTCTCCATTCGAGGGATGTTCGGCGGCGCGGGCGTCTTCGCGGATGGCGTGATGTTCGCGCTCATCTACCAGGACACGCTCTACCTCAAGGCCGATGCGGCGAGCGCCAAGGCGTTCGAAGCCGAGGGCGCGAAAGTGTTCACCTATGAAACCAGCCAGGGCACGCATACGCTCGGGAGCTACTGGCAAGTGCCGGAGCGCTTGTTCGACGACGTGGACGAGATGACAGAATGGGCAAGGCGCGCGCTTGGCGTCGCGCGGTCGCTGCACAAGCCGAAGACGCGAAAGGTGGCGGGCAAGGGCAAGCCGAAGCGTTAAAGTCGCTGACATGCCGGCATGCAACCGCAACTCATTGCCCGCCTGGACAGTGCTCGCTGAACGCCGGTACAGTCAGAGCATCCATCGTCCGCCAAGTGAGCATCATGCCCTTCCAATCGCCCCTGACGGAAATTCGCACCTACGACAATCTCAACTGGTTCCACCCCTGGGAGGATATGAGCCGGCCGGGGCAGCACGATCGCACCATCGTCACGGGCGGTGAGGGCATTTACATCACGGACGAGACCGGGCGGCGCTTCATCGATGGGCCGGCCGGCATGTGGTGCGTGCAGATCGGCTACGGCGTCGAGGAGATGGCGAAGACGGCAGCCGAGCAGATGCTCGCCCTGCCCTACAACAACCCCTTCGCCATGACGAACGGGCCGGCGCCGCGCCTGGCGCGCAAGCTCAAGGACATCGCTCCCGGCGATCTTGGCAAGGTGCTGTTCACGACCGGCGGCTCGACGGCGGTCGACAGCGCCGTCCGTTTCGCGCAGTTCCGCAACAATGTTCTGGACCGCCCCAGCAAGAAGATCATCCTGGCCCGTGAGGACTCCTATCACGGCTCGACGTATCTGACGGCCTCGATGTCCGGCAAGGTCGGCAACAAGGCCTTCTTCGATCACGCCGAGGACATCGTGCGCTTCGTGCCGTCCGTGAACCACTACCGCTTCGGCAAGGGAGAAAGCCTTGAGGCCTTCTGCGACGAGCGCGTCGCCGGTGTCGAGAGCCGCATTCTCGAGATCGGACCGGAGAACATCGCCGCCTTCATCGCCGAGCCGATCCAGGCCTCGGGAGGCGTCATCGTCGCGCCGGACGGCTATCTCAGGCGCGTGTGGGAGATCTGCCGGAAATACGACATCCTCTACATCTCGGATGAAGTGGTGACGGGCTTCGGCCGTCTCGGCCACTGGTTCGCCTCCCAGGAGGTGTTCGGCATCGAGCCCGACATCATCACGACGGCGAAGGGCTTGACCTCCGGCTATCTGCCGCTCGGCGCCGCCCTCATTTCCGAGCGGCTGTTCGCGGAAGTGTCGGGCGACAACTCGCGCGGCGCCTGGTTCGGCTCGGGCTTCACTTATGCCGGGCACGCCGTTGCCACGGCTGTCGCCCTCAAGAACATCGAGATCATGGAGCGGTTGGATCTGATGGCGCATGTGCGCACTGTCGCGCCGCACTTCCAGGCGCGGCTGCGCAATCTTGCCTCACACCCGATCGTCGGCGACGTGCGCGGCATGGGGCTCGTCGGCTGCGTCGACTGCCGGCTCGCCAAGGACGACACCGATCCCTGGAACCCCAAGCACGAGATCGGCGCCCGCCTCGACCGGCATTGCCAGAGCCTCGGCTTGATTCTCCGGCCGATCCTCAACATGTGCGTGTTCTCGCCGCCGCTCATCATCACCGACACCGAGATCGATCGGATGTTCGACATCATGGCGAAGGGGCTCGATCTGACCCTCGAGGAGATGACGCGCGAGGGATTGCGGGCGGCGTGAAGCGGTGTCGCGGCGTCAGCCTGCGCTCGCCGCCGGTCGCTCCGCCGCGTCGAGAAACGCCGCGATCGCCGCCAGCGTCGACTCGTCCATCAGCAGCGGCGCATGACCTTGTTGGGGCACGACGAGGCTTTCCATGCCGGGGTGCTTCTCGGCCATCGTGGCGTGCGTTTCGGCGCTGAGGATGTCCGAGTTCTCGCCGCGGATGGCGAGCAGCGGTATTTTGCCGAGGGACTCGAACGGCGGCCACATCGTCGGGATGCCCTCGTCGAAGTTCGTCATCGAGATGGCGTTGGCGAGCTTGGGATCATAGCCTTGGGTCGGCAGCCCGTTCTCGTCGTTGAACCAGGCGTGCGCGACTTCGATCCACTCGGCGTCGGTCACCATCGGGAACTGCGATTTGTTGATGTCACGGACGAGCTTCTGGGCATCCTTCCAGTCGGGCGGCAACGGCACGCGACCGACATAGCCGACGATGCGCATCAGCCCGTCGCGCTCGATGACAGGGCCGATGTCATTCAGCGTGACGGAGGCGAGCAGCGCCGGCCGGATCAGACCCAGTAGCATGGCGATGATGCCGCCGCGGGACGTGCCTATGACGTGCGCGCGCTCGATTCCCTTGACGGTGGTGAAGTCGAGCACGTCCAAACCTTCGGCGTGGACGTTGTAGTCCTTCCAGTCGGCGGCCCATTCCGAGCGGCCGCGGCCACGCGTGTCGATCGTGTAGACGTCGCGCGCGCCGCTCTGGAGTCCCGAAAGATAGAGCGCGAGGGCGTGAAAATCCTTGGAGTTGCGGGAGAGGCCTGCCAGGCACAACACCGGCCGGCCCTTGGCACGTGCCGCCGGATAGCGCCGGCCGTAGAGGCGTAGCCCATCGCGCGCCGTGAAGTAGATCGGCTCGAAGCCGAGCTCGCGCTCGCTACTTGTCATCCCCGCCCCAGCTCCGCTCCGTCTCAGTTCTCAGCCTTCGCCGTTTTGGCGCGGGCCCTAACCAGATCCGCGCGGATGCGGTTGGCGGTCGAGGCGTCGCCGAGGCGCGCTCGATAGACCTGCACGTTCGAGAGCACCTTCTTCACATACTCGCGCGTCTCCTCGATGTGGATGAGCTCGATCCAGTCGATCGGATCGACATTCGCCTTCCGCGGGTCGCCGATCTTGGACACCCAGCCCCGGACGCGGCCGGGCCCGGCATTGTAGCCGGCGAAGGCCATGATGTAGGAGCCGCCGAAATCGTCATGGCGGTCGGCGATGTAGGCGGTGGCGAGCCTGGCGTTGTAGGCCGGGTCGGAGGAAAGCTTGGAAAGCTCGCACTTGACCTTGTAGCGCTTGCAGACCTCCTTCGCGGTCACGGGCATCACCTGCAGGATGCCGCGCGCGCCGGCACCTGAGACCGTCAGCGTGTTGAACTCGCTCTCCTGGCGCGCGATCGCGTAGAAGATCGCCTCCTCCGGCAATTTCCGCAGCGGCGAGAATTCCGGCATCGCCTGCGTGGGATAGGCATACGGGACGAGGTCGAAGCCCTTTTCGATGCCGGTCTTGCCGATGCGGACGGAAGATTGCGTGTCGCCGAGGCTGACCGCCAGATGTGCCAGCAGCAGCATCTCCTCCTCGTTGTCGAGGCGGAAGCGCAGGTGCGAGAGGAAGACGCGCATCAGATCGACGAGGCCCGCCTTCTTGGCGATGACGGTGGCGCGCACGACATCGCGGGCGAGGAACCGCTCGAGCACATCGGCCGGCGGCACACGCACGGGGGGGATGGTGAGCTTCGTCGCCTTGGGATCGAGCACCTGCCGGGCGAGCTGGCCGTAGAAGGTCGTGTATTCCTTGGCGGCGCGGCCGTAGTGCTCTTTGGCCGTCGTCTTCTCATCCAGCGCATCATAGGCACGCGCGAGCCAATACTCGCCCTCCGAGCGGCTGATGGGGCCGTCGGCGGCCTTGATGAGCGCTTCGAAATGGGTCTTCGCTCGCGCCGGGTCGCCAAGGAACCGCAATGCGATCCAGCCCGACATGAACTCCGCATCCTTTAGCGGATTGACGGTGAGCGGCCCATGGTTGGCGACGATCTCGTAGGCGATCTTGGGCTCGCCCGCATAGAGCGCGTTGTAGGCGTTCTCGCGCCGCTCGAACCACCAGCCGTCGGGCGCGACGAGGAGGCTGGCGTCCTCCGGCACTTTCAGCATGCGCGTCCAGGCGGCGGCCTCCTGGCCGGTCCGGCGGAGGATCTGAATCTTGTGATAGGCGACGCCCCAGTCCTTGAAGGCGTCGGCCGGGAGCTTGTTGAGCGCGGCCGCGGCGCCACCGCCGCACTTGCCGCCGCGATAGCACATGTAGACGGGAATGCGGGCCTCGGCCTTGGCGCGGTCCGGCGCCGCGAGGAGTGGCAACACCCGGCGCACCAGGGCGACAGTCGCCTTGCGTGTCCCTTCCCAGCGGCTGTCGTCGAGCAGCAGACGGTCGACCTTCCACTTGTGATCCTTGGCCGAAAGGAGCTTGCCCAGGCGCTTCAGATAGGCCGTCTCGGCACTCTTCTCCATGTCCTCATCGCGCCACCCTTTGCGGGCAATCGAGGTTGCCTTCTCGGTGTCGCCCTGCGCCAGATGGGCGGCGGCGAGCGCGCCGAAACCGGCGCCCGAGCGCGGCGGCTCCTTTTCGAAGAGCGCGAGGACCTGCTGGGGATCGGCACCCGACTCCAGCAGTGCCTCCTCGGTGCGGATACGGATCTCGTTCGCCGGCCAGTCGGGATTGGCGAGGCGAAACTTCTCGAGCTCGAAGGGACCGGCAGCACCTTTGGAATTGCGCAGCAGGTACCATTCGGCGAGCTTGCGGGCGGTCTTGTTGGTGATCGCGCCCATCTCGGCGCGGGCGGCCGCGATATCGTCGCGATAGGCCGCCTCGATGGCGGCCTTCATGCTGGCGAGATCGCCCTTGGACGGCAGGTCCGAGAACAGCGGCGCGATGGCCTTATCCATCGCCGGATGCGGATCATCGGCCAGCGCCGGCCCGGCCGCAAGGCTCAGGGAAAGCAGCAGCACAAGGCTGGCGGCGGTGGCTCTGCGCATGAAAACCCCGTTCTAAGCATCGCCAACATCGAATCTGACAAGCAGCAATTGACACTAGGCGAGCCAATCCGGCCAAAAAATGTCCCTGTTCGGCAGCCTTGTCGAGGGGTGCTGCCTTGCTCCAGCCGTCCGCAGCGCCTAATCTGCTTCCAAATCAGCGTCATTCCGAGGGAAAGCCATGTTCCGAGGCTCGTTCACCGCGCTCCTGACCCCGTTCAAGAACGGCAAGGTCGACGAGGCGGCTTATGCGAAGTTCATCGATTGGCAGATTGCTGAAGGGACTCATGGGCTGGTGCCGGTCGGCACGACGGGTGAGAGCCCGACGCTCTCCCATGCCGAGCACAGACGGGTGGTCGAGCTCTGCATCGAGGTGGCCAAGAAGCGCGTGCCGGTCATTGCCGGCGCCGGCTCCAACTCGACGGCGGAGGCCATCGACCTCGCCAAGCATGCCAAGAAGGTCGGCGCCGACGCCGCGCTCGTCGTCTGCCCCTATTACAACAAGCCGACCCAGGAGGGCATGTACCTGCACTTCAAGGCGGTTGCCGAGGAGTCTGGCATTCCGATCGTCATTTACAACGTGCCGGCCCGTACGGTCACCGACATTTCGGTCGAGACGCTCGAGCGGCTCACCAAGATCAAGGGCATTGTCGGTATCAAGGATGCGACCGCCAATATCGCCCGCGTCTCCCGCCAGCGGCACACGCTCGGCCAAGACTTCGTGCAGCTCTCGGGCGAGGACATCACGGCGCTGGGCTTCAACTGCCACGGCGGCCAAGGCTGCATCTCGGTGACGTCGAATGTCGCGCCGAAGCTGTGCAGCGAGATGCAGACGGCGTCGTTGAAAGGCGATTATGCGAAGGCGCTCGCGATCCAGGATCGCCTGACGCCGCTGCACGATGCGCTGTTCTGCGAGACGAGCCCGGCGCCGGTGAAATACGCGGCCTCGATGCTCGGGCTGTGCGGGCCCGATGCCCGCCTGCCGCTTGCTCCCGTCAGCGATGGCGCCAAGAAGCAGGTCGATGCCGCGATGCGGCATGCCGGGCTGTTGAATTAGGGCTCGAGGACCTTTGCAATGGCTTCGAAGGAGGACGACGATCGCAAGGTCGTCGCCGAGAACCGGAAGGCGCGCCACAACTACGAGATCGTCGAGGTGATGGAGGCAGGCATCGCGCTCGCGGGCTCGGAGGTGAAATCGCTGCGCTCCGGCAAGGCGACGATCGCGGAGAGCTACGCCTCGGCCGAAGGCGGCGAGATCTGGCTCATCAACGCCAATATCCCCGAGTATCTCGAAGCCAACCGGTTCAACCACGAGCCCAAGCGCCCCCGCAAGCTGCTCCTGCGCAAGCGGCAGATGGCCAAGCTCATCATTGCAACTGAGCGCGAAGGCATGACGATGGTGCCACTGCAGGTGTATTTCAACGCCCGCGGCAAGGCGAAGGTGGCGCTGGCGCTGGCCAAGGGCAAGAAGCTGCACGACAAGCGCGACACCGAGCGCCGCCGTGACTGGAGCCGCGAGAAGGGCCGGATCTTGCGGGCGAAGGGGTAGGGCTCCTTTTCCTCCCCCTTCCTATGGGGGAGGACCGCGCGCCTTGGACATAGCGGCGCAGCCGGGAAGTCCTAAGGCGCGCC
>JANNSX010000346.1:0-3320 GCA_031403155.1 Hyphomicrobiaceae bacterium | reverse complement strand
CGGGTGCTCGCCTCGATGCTCGGATACCATCCGCACGGCACGCTCACGCACCTCCGGCGAGAATTTCAGTCGATTCGATCCGTTCGTCATGGCTCCAATCTCTCAAGAGTTGGAGCCTCCGGCAAACCCGGGGCGGTTCAGAACGCCTCGGCTACCCCACTCAGAAACCCGTCGCGTTGCTCGAGCGCATCCTCTCCGCCTCCTCCAACCCCGGCGACGTCGTCCTCGATCCCTTCTGCGGCTGCGGCACGACCGTGCATGCCGCCGAGAAGCTCGGCCGCCGGTGGATCGGCATCGACATCACGCATCTCTCCATTTCGCTGATCGAGAAGCGTCTGAAAGACGCCTTCCCCGGCATCAAATTCGAGGTCCACGGCGCACCCAAGGACCTTGAAGGCGCGCGCGATCTTTCGAACCGCGACAAGTATCAGTTCCAGTGGTGGGCGGTGTCGCTGGTCGATGCGGTGCCGTTCGGCGGCAAGAAAAAAGGCGCGGACGGCGGCATCGACGGCCACGTCTTTTTCCGCTCCGGCGCCAAGACCGTCGAGAAGGCCATCGTGTCGGTCAAGGGCGGCGGTGTAGGCGTCAAGGATATCCGTGAGCTGACCGCTGTCGTCGATCGCGAGCGCGCGAAGATCGGCGTCTACATCTCGCTCGAGCCGCACACGGAGCCGATGATCAAGGAAGCGGCCGGCGCCGGACTCTACGACGGCCCGACCGGCAAGGTTCCGAAGATCCAGCTCTTCACGATCGAAGAGCTGTTCGCGGGCAAGAAACCGAGGATCCCTCTCATGGAGCGCGGTTTCAAGGCCGCCGCTCGCGAGGAGCGCGACGATCAGTCCGATTTCGATCTCTGACCCGCGCACCCCCTACATCATCCCCAACGCCTTCAAGCTCGACGTCCCATCCCGCCCGACGATGATGTGGTCGTGCACGATGATGCCGAGGTTCTTCGCCGCCGAGATAATCTGCTTCGTCATCTCCACATCCGCCTTCGAGGGTTTGGGATCGCCGGAAGGGTGATTGTGCACCAGAATGATCGCGGTCGAGGATAGTTCCAGCGCGCGCTTCACGACTTCGCGCACATAGACGGGCGTGTGATCCACCGTGCCGCGCTGTTGCACCTCGTCCGCGATGATGCGGTTGCGTTTATCCAAAAACAGGATGCGGAACTCTTCGCGGGGCGCGAACGCCATCGCCGCCCGGCAATAGGCGATGACGGCCTCCCAGGAACCCAGCACCTCGCGCTTCACCACCTGGCCCTTGGCGAGCCGGAGCGCCGCTGCCTTCACCAAAGCGAACTCCGTTACCACAGCGTCGGCGACGCCGTCGAACTCGCGGAGCTGCTCGGGCGGCGCGCTCACCACTTCCGCGAAGGAGCCGAACCGCTTGATGAGGGCTTTCGCGAGCGGCTTGGTGTCTCGCCTGGGGATCGCGCGGAACAGCACGAGCTCGAGCAGCTCGTAGTCCTGCATGGCATCCGCGCCGCCTTGCAGGAATCGCTGTTTCAGGCGCTGGCGATGGCCGACGTGATCGGGAACCTCGGCGGCGTCCTTGAACCCCTCCGCCATGGCCTCCGCCTCACGCGATACGAGCGAGCGGGCAGTCGAGGCCCTTGGGCGAGTAGGTGAAAACTTCGACGCCCGTCTCGGTGACGCCGACCGTGTGCTCGAACTGGGCGGAGAGCGAGCGATCGCGCGTCACCGCCGTCCAGCCGTCGGGCAGCACTTTGACGCCGGGCTTTCCCAGGTTGATCATCGGCTCGATGGTGAAGATCATGCCGGGTTTCATGACAACGCCTTCGCCGCCTTTGCCGTAGTGGAGGATGTTCGGGCGGTCGTGGAAGACGTCACCCAAGCCATGGCCACAGAAGTCGCGCACGATCGAGCAGCGCTCGCCCTCGGCATAGGTCTGGATGGCGTCCCCGATATGGCCGGTTGTGGCACCGGGTTTGACGGCGGCAACGCCCCGCTGCAGCGCCTCGTAGGTGACGAGGATCAACCGTTCGGCGCGGCGCGGAATTTCGCCCACCGCATACATGCGCGAGGAATCGCCATGCCAACCCTCGAGGATCAGCGTCACGTCGATGTTGAGGATGTCGCCCTCTTTGAGCGGGCGCGGTCCGGGAATGCCGTGGCAGACGACATGATTGAGCGAGGTGCAGATCGATTTGGGATAGCCGCGGTAGTTGAGGGGCGCGGGCAGCGCGCCGTGGTCCATGGCGAACTGGAACATGAGATCGTCGAGCGCCTCGGTGGTGACGCCGGGCTTCACATGCTCGACCAGGAGGTCGAGTGCTTGCGCGGTCAGCTGCCCGGCCCGGCGCATGCCGGCAAAGGCCTGAGGACCGTAGAGACGGATCTTCGTGCTGTCGCGGCTGTCGGTGCGAACGTCGAGGTTGTGCATGGGGGGACTATGGTTGGTTCGTGCGCCATCGGCAATATCCACGCGCGCTTGATTTATGCGCGCTTGGATTTCGGCTTTCGCTTTGCAGCCGCCTTCACGGCTTTCTTGACCGCCTCCTCGATCGGCAGCGCCCGCGCGACCACGATCTCCTTAGTCGTCACCGTGCAGGCAAGGCACAGCATCTCGACGCCCCTGGCGCGCGCCGCGTCGAACGCCTCGCCGTAGTTCGGATCGACGTCGCGGGCGAGCTTGAGGCTTTCGCAATCGCCGCGCTGGACGAGATAGACCATGGCGGCGCGGTGGCCCGCCTTGACCATATTGGCGAGCTCAGTCAAGTGCTTGGTGCCCCGCTCGGTGACGCTGTCGGGGAATTCGGCAAGCCCTGCGTCACGCGAGAGATGCACGTTCTTCACCTCGACATAGCAGGAGGGCTTGCCGGGGTTTTCGAGCAGAATGTCGATGCGGCTGTTCTCGCCATATTTCACCTCGCGGCGCTGTGACGCGAAGCCTTTGAACTCGGGCACGCGGCCAGCCGTGATCGCCTCCTCGACGAGCCGGTTGGGATGGCCCGTGTTGATGCCGACGAGCGCGGGGCCCCTGCCGAGGTCGGCCTCGACGATCTCCCAGGTGTGGGCGTATTTGCGGGTCTTGCTGTCAGACACGGACACCCACACCCGGCTGCCCGGAGCCACCAGCCCCATCATCGAGCCGGTGTTGGGGCAAGTGGCGGTGATGGTCTCTGCGCTGTCGAGGCGGACATCGGCGAGGAAGCGCTTGTAGCGCTGGATGAGTGTGCCGCGGAGGAGGGGGGCCGGGAATTTCATGCCGGCGAGGTTAGAGTGCTTCCGGAAAAGTGCGAAGCGGTTTTCCGAAAAGAAGCACGACAAACCAAGGACCTAAGTGCTTCCGGAAAA
>JANNSX010000345.1:0-3382 GCA_031403155.1 Hyphomicrobiaceae bacterium | reverse complement strand
GTCACCCGCCCGCCCGGATCACGCAGCGTCCGCGACGCGAGGTCGAGGAAGCAGGAGCCGAACGACATGAGATCGCCCGAGATGCTCTTTGCCGTCACCGGTATGATGCCCTTGGCCATCCGCCGCTGGATCGCCTTGAGGCGGGCCAGCAGCTCACGCAGGTCGAGCGGCTTCGTGAGACAATCGTCGGCGCCAGCTTCGAGACTGCAGATGCGCTCCACCGGATCGGCGCTGCGCGTCATCATCAGGATGCCCATGCGGGTGCGTTCCGAGAGCCGCCGCGCCAGCGCCAGCGGATCGGCGCCAGTGATCGCGAAGTCGAGCACGAGGAAGTCCGCCATGTCGCTCATGACGATGCGCTCGAGGCGGTCGGCGTCCTCGGCGAGCGTCACCTTCGAGCCATTGGCCGTGAGATAGGTCTCGATCGCGGACGCCGTCGCGGCATCGGGATCGCAGACGAGAATGTGTGAGGATCTGAGCACAGGAAGTCTCCCCTTTATCCGGTCGCGCAAGGCAGCATGGGCGCAGGCTTCGTTGCGATGTGCTGTCCCGGCTGGGCTCTTTGACCCGTTCCGCGGCACATCCCGGCCTGCTTCCTGCGAACCCTCGCGGAAGCGTGTTTCATCAACCCGTGACTGTGGTGTGTCGTGCGGCGCGTGCGAGGCCCCCCGGGAGGCCAAAGCCTGCCCGGGGTGCTCTCGGCCGAGCAGCGGGTGCCGATTGGCACCCGCGCCCGGCGGCTAGCTGATCTCAGTAGCCGTTCTTGCAGTACCAGTACTTGTCCCACCAGTACTCGGCGCGATGCCAGTCGCCGCGGTACTCGGCGCGCTTCGCACGCTTCTTGTACTTGTAGCAGTGGTCGCCACCGTAGAAGGTCACGTGAACCTGCTTGCCGAAGTACACGCCGCCGCCGTAGCCGGCCTGGGCAGGAGCCGTCGCCATCGTCGCCGCAACCGCCAGCGCACCGACGCTCATCATCAATTTCTTCATCATGGTCATCTCCCTGAGTTTTTGTTGGAGCCTTGGGTTCTTCTCGTTCGGCTTCCGGGTCTTCGCTCTCGCTTCGTCCCGTCCGCCATGACCAGGAATTGGGAACCCTCCTCGAAAAGCCAAAGGGAGAGATACACGTTTGGTTCTGAAACATGCCAACCCATTGAAAAATATGAGTTACGTGCGGAACAGGTGCGGTTGTGACTGTTACAATAGATACAGAACTGTTACATATGTGACAAGCCCGGCGCCCGCAAGGGCTCGATTTTCCGGGTTTCGGGAGTGGCGGCCTGGGGAGGGCTGTTACACAGGGAACAGGTTTGGGCGGTCCGGCGGCGCGGCGACCGGCTGGAATGGCTTCCGGCCGGGCGGGGCGAAGGCTCGCAAGTCTCTGCCGGGGGCGAGGGAACTTCTGGCTAGAGCGCTATTCGATCTGATGGAATGAGATCAGCGCTCTAGGTTGTTGGTTTTGAGCACTTTCTTTCGACCAACCGGTACCCACTTGGAAGGACAAGTGCTCTAGGTTCGCGCTCCCGGTGCGAGCGCCGGCGGAGTTGCCGCAAGCCGCACGGCACCGCGCATCCAAAATCTCCGTTCCTCAGGCAACCCACGTCTCGGCAAGGCGGGCCGATGAGGATGCAACCATCGCGACCGCGGCCGGCGAGGCAATGGCTGTGCTCTACGCCGCGATGGCTGGTGTGGCGCGGCTTGACGCCATCCAAGCCGCCGCCTACGCCTCGCCTCGGAAAACTCCGAGTTCTCGCAATACGCACGTTCTTGCGGCGAACCGGTTCCCATCCCGGCCTTCGCCGGGACAAGCTTTCGCCAGAACGTGCGTTTTTTGGTTTGAAGCACATTCTTGCGGCGAACCGGTACCCACTTCGCCTGAACGTGCTTTGGAGGAGCCCCCGCCGATGGCCGACACCGCGCCTAAATTCGATACGCTCGCCATTCACGCCGGCGCCAAGCCCGATCCCTCGACGGGCGCGCGCGTGACGCCGATCTATCAAACGACGGCTTACGTCTTCAACGACGTCGATCACGCGGCGGCGCTGTTCAACCTGGAAGCCTTCGGCAACATCTACACCCGCATCGGTAACCCGACCCAGGGCGTGCTCGAGGAGCGGATCGCGGCGCTCGAGGGCGGCACGGCGGCATTGGCGGTGGCGTCAGGCCACGCCGCGCAGCATCTCGTGTTCCATACGCTCATGGAGCCGGGCGACGAGTTCATCGCGGCCAAGCAACTCTACGGCGGCTCCATCAACCAGTTCGGCCAGTCCTTCAAGAAGATGAACTGGAACGTGAAGTGGGCCGACAGCCACGATCCCAAATCCTTCGAGGCGCAGGTGACGCCCAAGACCCGCGCGATCTTCTGCGAGTCGATTGCCAATCCCGGCGGCATCATCGTCGATCTGAGGGCGATCGCGGCGGTGGCCAAGAAGGCCGGCGTGCCGCTCATCGTCGACAATACGCTGGCGACTCCCTATCTCTGCAAGCCCAAGGAGTTCGGCGCCGACATCGTCATCCATTCGGCGACCAAGTTCCTGGGCGGCCACGGCAACTCGATCGCCGGCCTCATCGTCGATTGCGGCACCTTCGACTGGATGGCGTCGGGCAAGTACCCCTCGCTCTCGGAGCCGAACCCGAGCTACAACGGCATGAAACTCGCCGAGACCTTCGGCAATTTCGCCTTCGCGATCGCCTGCCGGGTGCTGGGGCTGCGCGATCTGGGACCCGCGATCGCGCCGCTGAACGCCTTCCTGGTGCTGACCGGCATCGAGACGCTGCCGCTGCGCATGGCGCGTCATTGCGAGAACGCGACAGCTGTCGCCGAGTGGCTGGCCAAGCACAAGAAGGTGGATTGGGTGAACTATGCCGGCCTCAAGGACAACGCCTATTACAAGCTCCACCAGGAGATCTGTCCCAAGGGCGCGGGCGCGGTGTTCACCTTCGGCGTCAAGGGCGGCTACGAGGCGGGCGTCAAACTCGTCTCGAAGGTGAAGCTGTTCTCACACGTGGCCAACATCGGCGATACCCGCTCGCTCATCATCCATCCGGCCTCCACCACCCACCGCCAGGTGCCGAAGGATCGCCTCAAGGATGCTGGCGCTGGTCCCGATGTCGTGCGGCTCTCCGTCGGCATCGAGGACAAGACCGACATCATCGCGGATCTCGAGCAGGCGCTGGCGGAGGTTTGATCGTCTCGATTCCGGCACGCTCTCTCCTGCCTCTCCCCGCTTGCGGGGAGAGGGGAGGGTGAGGGGCAGCCACAAGGGACATGCTTGCCACGCGGCGAAGCGGGCGACCGCCGGGCGCCCCCAAAACCCCAAAGCCAAGCCAACGTCACCGGGGGGGCGCGGCGTGGTTTTTTAGTTTGGGCGGCCGGCCGGCG
>JANNSX010000344.1:0-3563 GCA_031403155.1 Hyphomicrobiaceae bacterium | reverse complement strand
AGCCCTCGCCATGATCGCCGTCGGCTACGTCAAGCTTGCGATGATCTCCGTCATGCTGAAGCGCCTGACAGAAGCCCGCCCTTGATCTATCGTGCAAACTTCCGAGTCAGGCTCTAAGGGAGTGAAGCATGGCCGACCCCGAGACGCCCCCGGCGGGCGACAGCGCTGAGCCCAAGGCGGACGCGGCCGGGCCGCAGGACGAGCCAGCAGCGGTCGCGCCGATGGCCGAGGCGGCCGCGCCGGCCGTCGAGGCAGCCTTGGCTCCCGCGCATCCATCGTCGCCGCCAACCGTCTTCCGCGCCGGTGGTGGCCGGAAGTTCGTGCTGACAGTCGTGCTGCTGGTGCTGATGCCCTTCCTCGTCAGCCTGCCCATCATGATCTTCTGGCGGGCAGGCGCCGGGCATCTCGGCGATGCGGCGAGCCTGGCTGTTGGTGGCTTCGTATTCATCTCAGCGGCGCTGTTTCTGCTTTCCCACATCGTCTATTCCTACCGCGGCCGCATCGAGGTCGGCGACGATGCCGTCAGGCTCTCGGTGCCGAAGTGGCGCGGGCCGACGCCGGGCCTGCGCTACGTCAAGCGGGAGATCAAATACGCGGACATCGACAGAATCGAGACGCGGGGCGAGATCTACAAGGAGATCGCCGTGCCGACGCTGTTGCGCTCGGCCATGCTGACGACGAAAACGGGCGAGCGGGTGCATCTGGGCTACGTGCACGAGGCGTCGGAGGATCCGGCCTTTCCGATCCGCGAGATCGCCGACGAGATTTCGCGCCGCTCCGGCGTGCCGATCGGCGTCAAGGCGAGCGTCAAGGTGGGGAGCCAGTACAAGGCGCTCGTCAAGGGCACGCCGCCCTGGGACATGGGAGGGGACGCGGGCTCGCCCGAGCACGAGATGGCGCGGGCGGAGTACGAGACGCTGGTCCACAAGAACCACGTCTACATGTTCTATCTGGCCTTCATCCTGTTCGGCCTCGCAGCCATCGCCTTTATTGTCGATATCGGGCGGAGCGGGTTGTTGAATTCGGCGGGGTGATCAGCCTCGTTCAAAAAGCAGAAACCCCGCCAGCGACGGCGGGGTTTCCTTTTCTTGTTTGCCGTCTCTCGACTACTCGACCAGGCGGGTCGTCTGGGCTTCGAGGTCGGGCATCGGCGGCGTGATGTCCGGCAGGAGCGAAGCGCTCTGGTGATCGACGATCTTCAGCGTGCCGGACCCGTAGATGTAGAGCTTCTTGACCACCGCGATGAAATACTTGGACGTGCCGTTCAAGCTACCGTTGCCACCGAGGGTCAGCGACTGGGTCGGCATGTAGACGACGCCTTCGACGTTCACGGTGCCGCCGCCGTTGATCTGCGACTCGGCGCCCGGATTGGAGGTGGCGAGCTGGATGATCACGAAGCCTTCGTAGCTCTGGCCGTCATGGCGGCCAACCAGCGACAGGTTGGCGCCACCACTCACGTCAACCCTGCCGCCCGAGCCCGTGATGAAAAACACCACGTTGTTACCGGTGATCGTGGCGCCGCTCTTGACCGAGAGCGGGGCCTTGTCGACGATGTAGACGCCCGCGTTCAACGTCACGTTGGCGTTGGCCTGGACCTCGAGGCCGTTGCAGTAGGTGCCGGGGCTGAGCGTATAGGTGCCGCGACGCAGCCGGAGGCCGTCACGGATGCAAACGTGATCCGGGTCGTAGCTCGGGATTGTGAAGGTCGGGTTCCAGCTCGCAGCACTCGGATAGGCGCTGGTCTCGGCGAACGGATCGTCGACCTGGTCGCAGCCTTGGCGAACCGAGGGATTGAAGTTGTTGTGGTCCACCGCCGCGGCATTCAACAGGCCACCCGCGCAAACACCGCCCGAGTTGAAGGTGTACGAACCGCCTGTCGAGTCGACCGAGTATTCGCTGTCCGAGTTCGAGTAGGCCCAGCACGTGCCGAGCTGTGCAACCTTGCTGCCCTGCACGTTGATGCCGATCGAAGCACTCGGATCGAGCGCGAGCAGGCAGATATTGCCCCAGGCGGATGACACTTCCTCGGTCGTCTCATGGCCCTTCTGGGCGGCCGAACGCACATCGATCGCCAGATTGTCGATGTTCGCCATCTTCATGAAGGCGGTCGGAACATCGGCGTCGGCGGTGAGGACCACCTGGCTGTTTTCGAACACGACGTCCGGCGTGAGGCCTTCGAACGAGGTACCCTCGAGCTTGGCGGCGAACACGCCCTTCGCCATCGTGATGATGGCGTTGCTGTCGTCGTCGTCGAGCTTGGCCGCTGCGAGCGTCGCAGCATCGGCCGCGTTCTGCAGCAGCGTCTTCTTATTGATGGCATCGCCGTAGTCGACGGCGCCGCCGATCAGCATGACGGTCGGGATCAGCATGGCCGCGAAGATCATGCCGACGTTGCCGTCCTCATTCTTAGTCCAAGACTTCCACCCAAGACGCCGCATGTTGGTCACTCCCAAATAGTAAGCGCGTCACTCCACTCGTGATGGGTGCATTCAAGCAAAGAAGAATTGCATCGCGAATAAATCGAGAGACGACTATTTCCGCGAATTGTCGGGCAATTTGAGCGAGCTATCGTGTAAAATTTAAGTCGAGTTTCAGTGGGGACTGAGATCACGGATCATATTGGTACGGCGCAGCGAGGCCATTCAATCGAATTGGAGCTAAATTTGCCTTCCGCGGTCCAGGGAATGTTAGTCCGGGGCCGGTATGGTCTGCGCCAGTCGGTTCCGTCTTGGGAGTGGGAAATATGTCGACCTATCTGCGCGGTTTCGTTTCTATGGGCACTCTGGCGTGCGCACTTGCCGTGGCCCCGAGCCTGGCCGGCGCATTTGCCGGCAACGCCTGCCTCGAGGGCTTTGTGGAGGCCTACGACTATGCCGAGCTCGAGGAGCGGCTGGCAGAGTCCTTCACGGATCGCCGCGCCCGCTTGGTCTTGAACTCCGAGAGCGCCGAGCTGACGCTTTCCGTGACCAATCTGGAAGGCAACAACGTCTGCGAGAACATCGCCGACCTCAACACCCAGTGCAACTGGGCCCTCGGCGACGACGAGATCTTCATCATCAAGATCGACAACACCATGCGCGCGACCCAGACGGCCTATGAGCTCTGCGCGCGCTAACATCCGGCTTTCGAGGGGCGGCATACGAGAGGACCGGGCCAAAAGCCCGGTCTTCTTGCTTTTCTGCGCTCTGTGTTGACGGCGGCCGGTAGGGTCCGTTGAGCCTGCCCTGCGGCCATCCTTCCGCAATTCAGGACAATTCGAGCTATCCGATTAAGCCGCCGGCAACCAACATCTGCGGACTTCGCGTTGTATTTTCCGCGCTCCGCCTCTTCCGTCCTTCAGAAATTCGTAACCATGACGGGCCTTGCGCTGCCGCGGTCCCTTAACGTTCGCCGAACACGACCGCTCGAATCTCCCGCGGTCCGGTGAGATCGCGTTCACGTTCTTTGCGGCTTGCTTGACGGCAGTCGCCGTGATTTCTGAAAACGCACTTCAAGCTTGTCTACACTCGGGAGGAAGGAAAATGCCCGCAAGCGGCGCCGTGCTCGCCATCGACCAGGGAACG
>JANNSX010000343.1:0-7086 GCA_031403155.1 Hyphomicrobiaceae bacterium | reverse complement strand
CAATGGCCCAATCCCCCAGACGCAAGGAAGCCCCGGTCGAGCCGTTCAAGCGGGCGCTCGCCATTTGCGTGCGCTCGATCGCGGCCGACGACAAGGTCGAGGTATCCTACGCCTCCGGCCCCCCTGCCATGGACGGCAAGTCGATCAAGCTGCCCGAGCCGCCGCGCATTCCGAGCAAGAACGAGATCGCCATTCTGCGCGGGCAGGCGGACAGCCTGGCGCTGACAGCCGCCTGCCACGATCCCAAGGTGCATTCACGTCTCGCCCCCGGCTCAGGCCCCGCGCGCGCCGTCTTCGAGGCGGCCGAGCGCGCCCGCATCGAGGCGCTGGGCTCGCTCCGGATGCCCGGTATGGCCAACAACATCGCGGCCAAGATCGAGAGCCACTATGGCACGCGCTACGCCGATGTCTCGGAACGTGCGCAGGCCCCCCTCGAGGATGCGCTGGCGCTCATCGTGCGCGAGCGGCTGACGGGACGCGAGCCGCCCAAGGGCGCCAAGAAGCTCGTCGATCTCTGGCGCGACTGGATCGAGGAGCGCGCCGGCGACGTGTTGGACGAGATGGAAACCCTCGCCGAGGACCAGCGGCTGTTCGGCCAGCGGCTTTCGGAAGTCCTGAAGGCGCTCGACCTCAAGCCCGAGGACGCAGATGGCGACGGGGAGGGCGACGAGGGCGAGCCCGAGGCCGATGCCGATCAGGAAAACTCGGAAGGCTCGGACGAAGGCGAGGACGAGGCGCAGTCCGATCGCGCGAGCCAGCAGGAGATGAGCGAGGGCGAGCAGGGCGAGGACACGGAGATGTCGGAGGAAGGCCAGACGGAAGCCTTCGATGTCGAGGCCGATGGTCTCGAGGATGCCGACAGCGAGGAGCCGTGGCGGCCGAACTCCTCCGTTCTCGATAACCCGGCGGCGTTCGGTTACAAGGTTTTCTCGACGAAGCACGACGAGGAGCTCGCCGCCGAGGATCTCTGCTCGGCCGAGGAGCTCGAGCGGCTGCGCGCCTTCCTCGACAAGGAGCTGAAGGCACTCTCAGGCGCCGTCGCTCGCCTCGCCAATCGCCTGCAGCGCAAGCTGCTCGCCCAGCAGAACCGCGCCTGGGACTTCGATCTCGAAGAGGGCACGCTCGATGCGGCCCGCCTGACCCGCATTATCACCGATCCGATGCACGCGCTCTCCTTCAAGCACGAGCGCGACACCGATTTCCGCGACACCGTCGTGACGCTTCTGCTCGACAATTCGGGCTCGATGCGCGGCCGGCCGATCATGGTCGCCGCCTGCTGCGCGGAAATCCTCGCCCGCACGCTCGAGCGCTGCGGCGTCAAGGTCGAGATTCTCGGTTTCACGACACGGGCTTGGAAGGGCGGTCAGGCACGCGAGGAATGGCTTGCCAAGGGGAAGCCCGCCAGCCCCGGCCGTCTCAACGATCTCCGCCACATCGTCTACAAGACGGCGGATAGTCCCTGGCGGCGCGCGCGGCGCAATCTCGCGCTCATGATGCGCGAGGGGCTGCTCAAGGAGAACATCGACGGCGAGGCGCTGACCTGGGCGCACAAGCGCCTGCTTGGCCGGCCCGAGCAGCGGCGGATTCTCATGATGATCTCCGATGGCGCGCCGGTCGATGATTCGACGTTGTCGGTGAACTCCGGCTCATACCTGGAGCACCATTTGCGGCAGGTGATCCACGAGATCGAAAACCGCTCGCCGGTCGAGCTCATCGCCATCGGTATCGGCCATGACGTGACGCGCTACTATCGCCGCGCCGTCACCATTACGGATCCTTCCGAGCTCGCCGGCGCCATGACCGACAAGCTCGTCGAGCTGTTCGAGGAGAAAGCGCCGGCCAAGAAGCCCGTATCGGCGCCGCGACCGCGCCGGGCGAAAGCCAAGAAGTAGCCGCCATTCTCTGGAATGCTCGAAACGATGCGATCGCGAACGGCAAAACTTGCACGAATCGTGGCGGCCGGGGTGGCCGTGTCGCTGGGACTATTGACGCCTGTCGTGGTCGAAGCTGGCAAACCGAACATCGTCAGTCTCGTCGATGGCGCCATCGAGATTACAGCCTCGCCGATCAACTCGTTCGACGGCGGCTCTACGACCCGCTTTGGTCGCCTCGATTGGCGCGGCGGATTGAAACTCACTTCGGCCTCCGACTATTTCGGTGGCTTCTCCGGCTTGGCGGTCATCGACAAAGGACGGTCTCTCGTCACGGTTTCGGACGCAGGCTTCTGGATGACGGCCCGGCTCGTCTACGCTGGCGGTCAGTTGAGCAGCCTCGAGAGCGGCCGGATCGGAGCATTGCGTGCCCTCAAGGGCAAAATGCTCGAGCGGCGAAGAGATCGCGATGCGGAGTCCATTGGCGTCATCTCCAGCAACGGCGCATCCGCCGAACTCATCATCGGTTTCGAGAACAATGCGCGGGTTGGCCGGTTCGACCTCAAGCCGGAAGGAGTGTCGCCGCCCGGCGCCTATGTCGATCTGCCCAAGGCCATGGGAGCACTCAGGAGCAACAACGGCATCGAGTCTATCGCCCGGCTCGATGCGGGGCCGCTATCGGGCAGTTATGTCGCCTTCGCGGAAACCAAAACCGACGACAGCGGCAAACGCATCGGTTGGGTGTTTTCCGGAAAATCGAGCCGGACCCTCAAGCTCGCGCCGATCGGCAATTATGACATCTCGGATATCGCCGCGATGCCGGATGGCGGAATTCTCGTCCTCGAGCGGCGGTTCCGCTGGTCGGAAGGGATCAATATCCGCATCCGCCGCGTCTCGCCAAAGGCCATGCAGGCCAGCAGCCCAATCCTGGGGGAAACGTTGTTCGAGGCGGGCTCGGGAACAGCCCTCGACAACATGGAGGGGATCGCCGTGCACCGCTCGGAGGCCGGCGAGACGATCGTTTCCCTCATCTCGGACGACAATTTCAATTTCTTCCAGTCGACGGTGCTGCTGCAATTCGCTCTCGTCGAGTAGTACCCGCCAACGCGGTGAATATTTCGCAAACACCAATCCTCACGCTCAACTTGTCCGCGTAGGCCTAACGGGATGTGAAGTCTTTCCTGTTATGGTCCCGCCTAATCAGTGCCAAAAGAGCCGCCGAGGTGGGGTATGCGCGTAGCGGTGAAAGCCGGTCTTGGATTGTCGATGCTGGTGGCCTTTGCGGCGCCGGCCTCGGCCAAGGAATGCGTCGAGCCCTATGGCGAACTCGTGCAGGTGAGCGAGTTCGAGACGGTCGTCCGCGTGAAGCCCGAATGCGAGGCCATGCAGCGCGCCGCGATCGCTGTCAGAACCGGACAGAAACCGGCCGAGATCACGCTCGGTTCCTCGATGGTCCTCGGCGAGATGACCAAGTCGAAAGCGTCGCTCTTGCCGGCCCTGCCCGAGAGCGGCGAGCTTGCCGTGAGCCGCCGCCCGGCCAGGCGCACCGTCTCGTGCAGCGATCCGGCCGTCTGTGGCCGCAGCCGCGTTGCCCTCGTCAAGAAAACCTTCGATTGCGAGGATGGTCGCGGCTATCTGACCGGCACCTCAACCGCCGTGACCGAGGTCAGGATCGCCGACCAGTGCCGGCATCTGATGAATCCGAAGGGCCCGGCCGTGACGTTGACCGTGCCGAACGTGCTGGCGCCCGATTGGGAGCTCGACCAGAGCCCGGAGCCGAAGACGCAAGTGCGCCGTGCGCGCGTCAAATCGAACGGTTGCGCTCAAGGCGGCGATTGCCAGGGAACCGGTGCGGCACCGCAAGGCGACAACGCCAGTCCGACGCCGGCCGAGCAGCCGTCGTCCGGTGGGTTCATCGACTCAGTACAGGCAGGTGTGGATCTGGTCGAATGGCGTGCCGCCAATTTCTATCTTGGCGGAGAGTTCAAGCTCATCGCGACGCGCAGCCGGCGCTATCAGCCCGCGGCTCGTCCGGCATTGATCGGTTAAATCGACTTAGAGCACTTTCCGACCAAGTGGATACCGGTTGGTCGAAAGAAAGTGCTCAAAACCAACAACCTAGAGCGCCGATCTGATTCCATCAGATCGAATAGCGCTCTAAGAGGCGGCAACAACTGCCTTCTTCGCGATCTCGCGCTTGAGCTTCAGAGCCCGCGGCGACAGCTCGTCGGCCTTGGCCTTGGCGAGAAATGCGTCCAGGCCACCCCGATGCTCGACGGTCCTCAGTGCATGGGCAGTGATCCGAAGGCTGACCGACTTGCCCAGAGAATCAGAAATCAGCGTCACGTTGCAGAGATTGGGCTCCCAACGGCGGCGGGTCTTGTTATTGGCATGACTGACCAGGTTACCGTACTGGACATCACGTCCGGTCAGCTCGCAACGGCGCGACATGGCAATGGCTCCCGCCTGAATGAGTGCGCTCGAAATCGGGTATTCCGTCCCTCGCGCCAGCAGGGCCGCCTGAAGCAGCTGCCAGAGCCGAAGAGCGCTCCTCTATAGTGAAAGCCGTGCCCCCACGTCAAGCCGAAGGCGTTCGAGCTCCGGCCTGAGCGTGCGTTGCGCCAGTGATGCCGAATTTGCCTGCTATCAATCCTTGGGTCAGCGACCGCTTGCCGGTGACCGAAGTCATGTCTATATTAAACGTCGTTCAATAAAGGATGCTCGCGCCAGATAAGATCGTTTGCGGAGCTAAGCCATGGCAGTTGTCGCGTTCAAAGTCCAAGAGGCCGTCCACCGGCCGGCCATTCCGGTCTACAGTGTCGAACCGGAGATGGCCCTTTCGACGCTCCGCGCTGATCCAGGACGGGCACGCGCCCTGCTCGATGCGGCGGCTGGCCATACGCCCGAACTGCTGCTGCGCCTGGCCGACCGCATCTCGCGGCAGTGGCTCGCCCGGTCTGAAAACCCCTATCTGCGCGAGATCGACGCCATGGCCCGGGAGCTCGGCCGCCCCGGCGGACATTTCTTCAATGTGCACTACGAGTGGGGCTGTACGACCGGCGTGAAACCCGCGGCGGGAGGCGGCAGCGCCCGGCTCGTGCGCGTGCTCGACTGGCGCACGCCCGGGCTCGGCCGCCATGTCATGGCCGCGCGCGTCGAAGGCCGCGCCGGACCATGGGTGACGCTGACCTGGCCGGGCTTTGCCGGCGTTCTTCAGGCCAGCGCGCCGGGGCGGTTCTCGGCCGCCCTCAATCAGGCGCCCATGGACATGCCGGTCGGCGTCATGCCGGCCGATTGGGCCGTCAACCGCGCGCGCGTCTGGCGCAAGAGCCATCTCCCGCCGGCCCATCTGCTGCGCCGCGTGTTCGAGGAAGCCCGGAGCTATGCCGAGGCGCTCGCGATGTTGACCGAGACGCCGGTCTCGGTGCCGACCATTTACACGTTGGCTGGATTGGAGGCGGGCGAGGGCGCCATCATCGAGCGGCGCGAGACGTCCGCGCGCGTGCATGCGGGCGACGTGTGTACGGCCAATGCCTGGCAGGCGGCGGATTGGTCCGGGAGAGCGCGCGGCAAGGAGAATGCCGAGCGGGTCGCGATGCTGCGCGGCATCGCGGGCGAAATTGGCGACGATCTCCGCTGGCTGAGGTCACCGGTTCTCAACGACACGACGCGTCTCGTGATGGTGGCGGACGCCAAGGAAGGCTGGATCGTCGCGCAAGGCTATGAGGCGGATGGCCCGGCGACCGAGGAGCTGCGGATGAAGTGCCACTGAAGGCATCTCGACGGAGCAGTTTCGCAGCAAGAGCTTACTCGCGGATCACCTCGCGATCAGTCACGGCCGAACGCCCCACTGCGGCAAACAGGATGTGGGCCGTTTGTTGCGCGGGCTAGGGGCCTATGCTAGACGGAGCCCGACTTTCCGGGGATTTGGGCGGTTTTTCCGCCTGCCTTCACGAAATGCACAGGGTTTTCATCAACCTGGCTGTTCGCCGCACGCGGCGAGCGCCATCTGGCAGGGCGAGAGCATTGCATCGTGGCTGGTGACGACTCAATCGTATCTGGAGCAGCCGGCCGCTATGCGACCGCCCTGTTCGATCTGGCGAAGGAAGAGGGCGCGCTCGACGCCGTCGCCGCCGACCTCAACCGCTTCGACGGCATGCTCGCCGAGAGCAAGGATCTGGAGCGGCTCGTCCGCAGCCCCGTCTTTTCCGCCGACGACCAAGGGCGCGCGCTGACCTCGCTGCTCTCAAAGGCCGGCATGTCGCCGCTCGCCGTCAATTTCTTCATGCTGCTCGCCGCCAACCGGCGGCTTTTTGTTGTCCGCGACGTCATCAAGGGCTTCCGGGCCCTCGTCGCCCGCGAGCGCGGCGAGGTCACCGCCGAGGTGACGTCCGCGCATGCGCTCTCCGATCAGCAGCTCTCCGAGCTCAAGTCCGCGCTCAAGGCTACCGCCGGCCGCGAGGTCCGCGTCGAGACGAGTGTCGACCCGTCGATCCTCGGCGGCCTCGTCGTCAAGCTCGGCAGCCGCATGATCGATTCATCGCTCAAAACCAAGCTCAACAATCTCAAGTTCGCCATGAAAGAGGTCCGCTGATGGAAATCCGCGCCGCTGAGATCTCCTCGATCCTCAAAGAGCAGATCAAGAATTTCGGCAAGGAGGCGGAAGTCTCCGAGGTCGGCCAGGTGCTCTCAGTGGGTGACGGCATCGCCCGCGTCTATGGCCTCGACAACGTGCAGGCGGGCGAGCTCGTCGAGTTTCCGGGCGGCATCCGCGGCATGGCGCTGAACCTCGAGGTCGACAATGTCGGCTGCGTGATTTTCGGCGACGACCGCAGTATCAAGGAAGGCGACACCGTCAAGCGCACGGGCTCCATCGTCGACACGCCGGTCGGCAAGGGCCTGCTGGGCCGCGTGGTTGATCCCCTCGGCAATCCCATTGACGGCAAGGGGCCGATTGTCTCCACCGAGCGCCGCCGCGTCGACGTGAAAGCCCCGGGCATCATCCCGCGCAAATCCGTGCATGAGCCAATGTCCACCGGCCTCAAGGCCATCGACGCCTTGATCCCGATCGGCCGCGGCCAGCGCGAATTGGTGATCGGCGACCGGCAGACCGGCAAGACCGCCATCATCCTCGACACCATCCTCAACCAGAAGCCCATTCACATCGCCGGGCCTGAGAAAGAAAAACTCTACTGCGTGTATGTGGCCTGCGGCC
>JANNSX010000342.1:0-10550 GCA_031403155.1 Hyphomicrobiaceae bacterium | reverse complement strand
GGGGTGCCGGATGATCCGGCCGGCCGCCCCAAGGGCAGGGCCTTCCGTTGCGGCAGCCGCATGCAGTCAGGTGTCCCCGACCTTCGGCCGGGCCTTGCCTGCGGGGCGGCTGGCCATCGCCACGCCGGTTGCGGCCAGTGCCATCCCGGCCCAGGCGGGGGCTGCCATCGCTTCACCCAGCACGGCCCAGGCGATCAGCGCCGACAGCGGCGGCACCAGAAAGAACAGCGCCGACACGCGCGACACCTCGCCGGCCCGGATCATCGCCAGCAACAGCGTCATCGCCAGCAGCGAGTTGCCGATCACCAGATAGGCCAGCACTGCGATGAAATCAGGCGTCCAGTCGACCCGCATCGGCTCCAGTGTCAGGGCGAGCGGGGCAATGGCGGCGATGCCGACCCCATACTGGACGAGATTGGTCATCACCGGATGGACGGAAACGCCCGATCGCTTCTCCAAGAGGGTTGCGAATGTCATGGAGAAGAGTGCCGCGACGGCGAAGGCGACGCCGGTCAGCGAGGTCGCCTCCACCTCCGAGCGGGCGAAAATTACGAGCGCGGCCCCCGCCAGGCCCAGCGCGAGCCCGATCCAGCGCGTGAGGCCGACCCGCTCGCCCACCATCGCGGGCGCAAGCAGGCCTACGAGGATTGGCTGCAGCGAGACGATGAGCGCAACCGCCCCCGCCGACACGCCGAGCCAGAACGACAGGTAGGAGAAGCCGAAGTAGCAGGATTGGATCAGCAGCCCGCCGACGAGGAGGTGCTGCCATTCCCGCGACGTGCTGGGCCATGCCGGGCGCAACACCAGCGCCAGCGGCACGAGCAGCGTTAACGCGCAGACGTAGCGCAGGGCCAGGAACGTGAATGGATCGGCGTGGGCAAGGCCGATCTTGGCGGCTGCGTAGCCGCCCGACCAGAGCCCGACGAAGATCACCGGTGCCAGTCGTAGCCAGAGCGGCGGTGCGGCACCCGGCACTGCCCCCATCTCAGCTCCCGGCTCGTGCCATCAGGCCGAGCACGTTGCAGAGAATCCGGGCGATCGTCAGCGAGGCGAGCCCGCTCTCGTCGCGGTCGCCGACGAACTCGACGACCGAGAAGCCGGCGAGGCGGCTGCGGGCAGCCGCGCCCGCGATCAGCTCGACCACCTGCCAGTAGCTGAGGCCTCCCGGTGCGGGTCCGATCACGCACGGCATCACCGATGGATCGAGTGCATCGACGTCGAGGTTGATCCAGAGCTTGCCGCCCTTCGGCACCGCCTCGATCGCCGCGGCCAATCCTCTGGAATGGAGCTGGCGTGCGGTCACGATCGTGATGTTGCGCCGCAACGCCTCGTCGTAGTCGGCGATCCGTGTGCTGCCGATCGAGCGTTGGCCGGCCATCACGAGCTTGCCGATGTGGCCCATCTCGGAGGCACGCCGCATCGTGCTCGACAGGCCCATCTTCTCGCCGTTGACCTCGTCGCGGAAATCGGTGTGCGCGTCGATCAGCAGCACGTCGAGGGGACCGTATCCCTCGAAGGCCTCGTAAATCGGGATCGGAACGGAATCATCGCCCCCCATCACCACCGGCCGTGCGCCGGCCTTCAGCATGGCAGCCACTGTCGATCGGATCAGCTTGCGGTTGGCGGCGAAATCCTTGGCATCCCAGGCGAGGTCGCCATAGTCGAGGATCTTGGTCTTGCCGTCGCCGCGGATCGATCCGCCGACATCGAAATCCATGTGATCGAGCGCCGGCGCATAGCCCGAGACGGCCTTGCGGATGGCAGCCGGCGCGCCTGCCGCATAGGGTCCGGTCATCGCATAGGGTGTGGCGGCCGGAACGCCGAGCACGGCGACGCCCTTCTCGATCTTGCTGAGCTTGCCCTCGGGCAGCCCCATGAAGGTCTTGGCGCCCTTGCCGCCGAAAATGTCGTTGATGCTTGCCATCTGGCTCTCCATCGGATCCGCGCTGCCATGGCGCCACCATATCGCTCGGGGTCGGACTTGGCTGCTGGCGAGCCATCACCGGGTTGCAGAGCAGAGCCGCCAACTACGCCGGGCCAATGCCCAGCCAGGTGCGCCGCTGCTCGTCCGTCAGGTTGTTGCCGCACAGCGGGATGGCGACGGTCTTGCCGCGCCATTTTCCCTTCTGACGCACCAGGGCTGCGATGGCCGCTCCGACCGTGCCCTCGACGACAAGGCCGGCCGTGCGGTGGAGCATCCGCATGCCATCGAGGATCTCCATGTCGGACACGACGACCACCTCGTCGACCACGCGCCGCATGGTCTCGAGCGAAGCCGCAACCGGCGTGCGCACGGCAATCCCATCGGCGATGGTCTCGCAGGTCGGGGTCTCGATCACATGGCCGGCTGCATAGGAAAGCGCATAGGCGGGCGCTCCCTGCGCGCAAACGCCGATCACGCGAGTGCCCGGGCTCGCATGCTTCAGCCAAACGGCGATGCCGTTGATGAGCGCGCCGCCGCCGACCGGGACGATCATGGCGTCGAGCTTCAGGCCCGCTTCGGTCAGCTCACGCGCGATGGTGCCGGCGCCTTCCGCGACCTCTGGGTGCGCTGCGTCCTCGATGTAGGGGATGGCGTGCTTATTGCCATAGGATTTGGCCGCTGCGTTGGCGCCATCGAAGTCGGCGCCTTCCAGGATGACATTGGCGCCGAGCTCCCGCATGCGGGCGATCTTGACGGGGCTTGCCCCGGTTGCCGCGAACACCGTGACCTTGCCGCCCTGTCGCCGAGCGCCCCAGGCGAGACCCTGCCCGAAATTGCCGGCTGACGCGCAGACGATCTCATTGCCCTTCAGGCCATAGATTGCCGCGAAATGGTCGGCGCCGCGGCCCTTGAAGGAGCCGATCGGGTTGGCGCTCTCGTCCTTGACGACGAGATGGCAGCCGAGCGCCCGGTCCAGCGCGGCGCTTTCGACGACGGGCGTGCCGAGGAAGACGGGATCGATCAGCTCGTGCGCCTTGGCGATGCGATCGGGGGAGATGGGACGGGTCATGGGGTATCCTCGTGGAGCTCCTGGGCGAGCGGCAGCTCGCCCACCAAATGCACGGTCCTACCGCCCCTTCCACACGGGCTTGCGCTTCCCGGTGAAGGCGCGCGGACCCTCCTTGTCGTCCTCGCTCGCATCGAGCGTCCCGACGGTCTTGGATTTAAACCGGTTTGTCGAGCCCCGTTGCGCCTGTAAGCCGCCGAAGCCGCCAATGCCAACCCTTCGGTGATGAGCCCGCGCGAGAACGATGCTCGAATAGCCCTTGGATCCCGTCCCCGCCAGCTCGCAAACCTTCGTCGTGAGGTTTTCGCAACCGAAATGGGGCTCCAGAACCGCGCCGAGATCGTGCTCGTCGACATTCGCGCTCGGGAACGTCTTGCCGCCGACGTGATAGCCGCGGGAGCGGCGCAGCGCCGCCGTTATCAGCGTGCCGCCGGGACGCACCAGTCCGACGATGCGCTCCATGTAGGTCTCCCACGTTCCCCGGTCGCCGGTCGCGGAATCGGCACAGTAGGCGCTGATGACCGTTCCGTACGTCCCAGTGTTTCGATCACCCAGAGTATCGTTGAGCCGGAGATCGACCACGAGCAGTTTCGTGATTCTGGCGCGCGCCAGATCCTCGCGTCGAGTGATCTCCGCTTCGCTGGGGAGGATCAGGCCCTCGCATTGCAACGTGTAGCGGACGAAGGGACGCCAGTCATGGGCGTTGGCATCACGCGCGATCCAGTGCTCGATTTCTCGCAGGTTCGCTGGAAGATAATCGCCGAGATGGATCTCGGAGGCCTTGCTGGCGGCCAGGAACACATGATGAAGGGTCGGACCGACGCCGAAGAGGAGAACCGGCTCATCGGGCGGCGATGCCTGGACGGCCTCGACGAAGAAGGCGATGGTCTGGCGCTCGTCCGGCTCGACCGCACTGTAATAGTCGGCCAGATAGTCGCCCGGAACCCAATCGGTTTCGAAGGACGCGTATGCGGGCGTATTTTTCCGGTGCAGAAAGGCTTGGGTCAGATAGGCGAGCCCGTACTCGTAGACAGCGGCGCCCAGGTTCGCGCCGCCGAGAAAAATCAGCGCATCGGTAGCGGAGACCCGGTCGGTGAGAAGTACGGCGCCGAAGGCGCCAGCGTAGTAGGGGGTTTCCTTCGCGATCTCGGTGCCGACATAGCCGACAGCGGCTGCTGTTCTCCAGGCCCGGATGCTCTTGGACCTGAGCTTGGCCAGGTCGTACAAGGCCTTCGAGGGCGCATTGGTGCTCGTGCCGGTCGCCTCGAGCAGCGCCCAGTTGGCCTTTAGGGTGACTGACACACCCATGCCCCAGGCGACGTAGGTGCTGGCAAGGAAGAAAAGAACTGACACCTGGTCGATTTCGCGCAGCAATTGGGTTGCGACGAGCAGGATTCCCGCCGCGGTGGCGACCGCGTCGAGCGCATAGGTCGAGACGGCGGTCGCGGCGCAGGTCAATGCCCATTGCTTCGGCCTCGAGAGACCGAGGATAGGGCGATTGCCAATCTGTGAATCGACATCTGGTTTGGTCATGGCCGGGCTCCCAACATACATACGGTCCGTACGTGTGTTGAGGCCATATGTGTGTGGGGCTGGATGAATTCAAGGAATGAGAGTACATACGGTACGCACGGATACAATTTAGAGGATGGCCGTTACAATCAAACAGAAGCCAAGGCGCTCAACGCTCGCGAAGTCAGAGGCGCGTCAGCGTTACATCTCAGTCGGCCAACTCGTCGTGCTGGAGCAGATCCAGCAGGACTCGGCGCTGCTCGACGGCGGCACCATGGCTATCGGCCCGTTCGCTCGCCTCGACGCCAACACGGTCGCCGCTCGTGACGGTAAATCGCGCGGCGCCATCACCAATCTGTTCGGCAGTCAGGCCGCCTTTCAGATCGAGACGATGGCGCTGGCACTCAACGCCAGTGAGTGGGTCGAGCGGGTCAAGCTCCCCTCGCCTGGCGACTACGCAACCGCGGAAGCATGGCTCGACGCGCTTCTGGACGGCCAGTCGGAGCGCGGGCCGGCGCACAGCGCCACGCCCGCGGTCGCCGATGGGTTTCTCTGGATGTTGTGGCTCAGCGCCGTACCCTACGGGCTTTGGAGCGAGCATATCGCACGACCCGGCATGCAGGAGTATGTACAGTGGGTGGGGCGCCTGGAAGTGGTTTTCGAGCGAGCGCTCGACCACTTTGGCTTGGCGCTGCGAGAGGCAACGACGGTCAACGATCTTGCCTGCGCGGTCGCCAGCCTGATCGAGGGCGTCTGGCTCAACCAGTGCCTGACCGGTCATCACCCTTGCAACCCGTCCGAGCCGATCGCCGCCTTGTTGCGCCGGTCCGGTCGCCTGCTGTGGCACGGGGCGACCCGGTGGCCCGAAGCCGTGCGATAGCCACCGGAGGATGTCGGAACCCGGTTCCCATCGCGCTGCCCGTTGCTCTCGGGTGAGCTTTCTCGCGCGCTGCGCTGATGACGACGGGCGTGTCGAGGAAGACCGGGTCGATCGACTTGTGGGCCTCGGCGATGCGCTCTGCGGAGATGGGGCGGGTCATTCTTGTACTCCCAAGGGCGACCTGCCGGTCGCCCCTACGAAAGCACCCCCGGCAACGCGTACAGGCTCTCGATCACATGCGCCGGCTCCCCACCCTCCACTGTCTTCGCTCCATCGTGGATGCCGCCGGGGCGCACGATCTGCACGCTCAACCAGCCCATGGCGTTCGGGGAAATGAAATCCTTGGAGGGGTTGTCGCCGACATAGACCAATCGGCGGCCGTCCTTCGGCAAGCCGGCCGCGACCGCCTCGAAGGGTTTGCGATGCGGCTTCCAAAACTCCCGATTGGGCCCGAGCGCACCTGTGATGACGAGGCTAGAAAATCTCGGCGCGATACCCAGCGCGGCGATCTTCTTGGATTGCAGATCTTCCTCGCCGTCGGTGACGAGACCGAGCGCCATATGCGGCGCCAGGTGATCGAGCACCCATTGGGCGTCGTCGAACAGCGTCAGCTCCGGCGCATTCGCGCGATAGGCGTCGACCAGCGCTTGGACGGTATCAGGCGGCGCGTCGCCAAGCCTTTCGCTCAGCACCATATCGAAGATGCGCCCGCGATGGCCCTGGTCGAGCAGCCGCGTCATGTCGGCCGCCAACCCATCGAGGCCGAGCGCCTCCTTCGCCCAGCGCTCCGCCGCGCGAAACCCCGACAGCGCCCATTGCCGCTCCGGATAGAGCGTGTCGTCGAGATCGAAGACGACGGTGAAGCGCTTCATCGGATGAGCTCGCCTTCGACGATGATCTCGTCGTCGTAGCGCAGCATGCCGAGATTGGCGCGGAAGGCCCGCCCCGCCGCGAAATCGGGCTTGGCGCCCGCCGCCTCCTCGATCATCCAGCGCGGGTAATCGGCGCCGGCATGCCAGGAGAGCGGATAGCCGCCGCCATAGCGCGGATTGATCTCGATGAAAACAATGCCGCCATCGGCAACTTTGAAAGCCTGCAAGGTGAGACAACCGACGGCGCCAGGAAGCTTCCTCGCCACATCGAGTGAGAGCGCGATCAATGCCTCGTCGCGCACGGTCACGCCCTTGGAGATCTCGCCCGCGCGTGTCTCGAGCCGCAACCGCGGCACCGCACAGCGCGGTACGCCTTGGAAATCGACATAGACGTCGATGGTGTATTCTCCACCTCGCACCAACTCCATGACAACGAGGCTCGGATCGGCGGCGCGGCGGATGCGCAGCTCTTCGGCATTCTGGATGATACCAGCCCCGATCGAGGACGACCCTTCGGCCGGCTTGGCGAAGACGGGAAAGTCGCTTGGAGCCAGCCGCGCGATCTCATCTTCCGAGAACACCTGCGGCGTCCTGAAACCGTTTGCGCGAAAGAACGCTCCCGTCGCGATCTTGTTGGCGCCGATGGCGATCGCCTCGGGCGACGACACCATGAGGCGCGTGCCCACGCCCGCAAACTCCGACGCCCGCGCGGCCAGCACCGGCAATGCCGGATCGATGAGCGGCACGAGAAGCGACACCTCGTGCTTGCGGCAGAGGCCGAGCAGCGCCTCGATATAGTCCGGCGCGCTCACTCTCGGCACGATCTCGGCCAGGTCCGCCACATAGAGCGCGGCCGCGCGCCGGTCGGAATTCGCGGCAATCGTCTTGCCCGCAATACCGGTCGCATCCAGTGCCTTCCGGAACGCCCGGACGAGCGACACGCGCCTTCCGGCGGCCTCGAACAGGATGTTGACCGGCTTCGCCATCGGGCTCCCTTACCATGCGACTTGCCCGGCTGCGAGGCCGGCGGGTCGACAAATCCCCCCTTGCCGATGTAAGCGCTGCGAGCCGCAGAAAGAGACCCCACACCCCATGGCCTTCGAGACCCAACTGGCACTCGCCGTCTGCATGGCGCTCGGGGCCGCGCTCTATACCTCCGTCGGCCATGCGGGCGCCTCGGCCTATATTGCGCTGATGGCGCTGTTCGGTGTCGCGGCGCCGACCATGCGGCCGACGGCGCTCGTCCTCAACATCATCGCGGGGAGCCTCGCCTCGTTTCGCTACGTCAAGGCCGGGCAGTTTCGCTGGCGCACGCTCTGGCCAGTCCTGATCGGCGCAGTCCCCATGGCCTTTATCGGCGGCTCGATCCAGCTGCCCGCTCAATACTACCGGCCGCTCGTCGGCGTGGTGCTGCTCGCCTCCGCCGCGCGCTTTCTCTGGCCGGGAGAGTTCAAAGGCAATCTCGACCCGCGCGATCCGCCGATCCTGCCCGGTCTGCTCGCTGGCGCCGGCATCGGACTGCTCTCGGGGCTCACCGGCACCGGCGGTGGCATCTTCCTGTCGCCGCTCCTGCTCTTCATGGCCTGGTCGACGACGCGCAATGCCACAGGCGTCGCGGCCGTGTTCATCCTCTGCAATTCGGCGGCGGGGCTGCTCGGCAACTACACGGCCGTGCGCGAGCTCCCCGCCGAGCTGCCGCTCTATGCCAGTGCGGTCCTGATCGGCGCGATCGCCGGCACGACGTTCGGCGTCCGCATGCGTCCAGAATACATCCTGAAAGCGCTCGGCGTGGTGCTCGTCATCGCGGGATTGAAGCTGATCGGCATTTATTGAGGCGGCGCGCCAGCGCCTGAGCAGCAGCCGCTCGGTTCTGATTACGGGGGCATGCCACAGTCGTAGCGTGCCGCCCTTCGCGACACACACCGCCAATTTACAAGTCAAGTTGCGGCGCTTCGAGCCTGTCATGCACCTCAGACTACTCAGGAAAGCCCGCCCTTCTGAACCCCTCGATGAAATGATCGCGGATTTCTTCATCGCGCAGCGGCTGGGTGTCGACCCAGAAGGAAATACTGAAATGGGGATTGGAAATCATGAAAAGCTCGGCCTCGTTGCGTGCTTCGCCGATCCGCCCCAGTTGGGCCAAGCTTGCCGCCAGAAACCGGCGAGAGCCGGTCCGGTATGTCTCCTCGTGCCGCAACGCGTGTATTGCTGCCTCGTAGTTTCTGGCTGCATAAAGTGCCTGACCCAACAAGAGATAGTACCAGCTCCCTGGGTGAGGGTTTAGTCGCAGCGCCTTGCGCACTTGGTCGAGCCCCTCGGCAACCCTGCCGCTCAACACTGTGAAGTCCGAAAGATCTGCCCAGGCATCGGCACAATTTGGATCGAGCCCGAGCGCCGTGGCAAAGGCTGCTTCCGCTTCTGTCCAGCGCTTCTCATAGCCCAACGCGTTGCCCAGAACCCAGTGATTGCCGGCATCATTGGGGTCGAGCGCCACGGCCTTTTCCGCTGCTGCAAGTGCGAGTTGCCGGTTTGGCTCCATCGGCCCGCCCCAATGGCTCCATGTCAACCAAAGATTAATTGCCAGACACCGATGCGCCTCGGCGTAGTTTGCATCCAGCTCGATCGCGCGATGCAGCAGAACGAGCGCCTCGCGCGCAGTTTGTGGTGATTGCTCCATCAGGATTCGGGCCTTCACACAGAGGTCATAGGCCTCCATATTGTTTGGCCGTACCCGCGCGGGCGGCGCCGTCAACCGTCCAACGAGTGCCTCGACGATTTTGGCGGTCACCTCGTCTTGAACGGCGAAGATATCCTCGAGATTGCGGTCGAAGCGCTCGGCCCAGACATGGCCGCCGGCAATCGCATCGATGAGCTGCACGTTGATGCGTACCTTGCCGCCGACGCGCCGGGCACTTCCCTCGAGAACGTGGCGGACGCCCAATGCTCGGGCGATGTGCCGGACATCGTTCGGCTTGCCCTTGTAGGCGAAAGTCGAATTGCGCGCGATGACGAAGAGCCCGGCATTCCTCGACAAATCGGTGATGAGATCCTCGGTCAGCCCGTCGGCAAAGGATTCGTGGGATGGGTCTTCGCTCAAATTGAGGAACGGGAGGACGGCAATCGACGGCTTGCCCGGCAACGGCAATGGCGTGGGCTCGAATGGACTTTCGCGGGCGGATTTGCCGGCACGGACCGCGAACACACGAACCGGCGCCGCAATGTTCTTCAGCGTTTGCTCACCCAAGTCGTCGAAGGCCGCCTCGACTTTGCCGCGCACCTCGTCATGGACCTTGGCAGTAATGCAAATTCCGCCGGGCTCCGCCAATGCTTCGATGCGCGACGCTATGTTGACGCCATCGCCAAAAATATCAGAGCCATCGCCCACGACCTCGCCTAGATTGATGCCGATGCGAAGCAGGATTTGACGGGGCTCCGCACTGCTCTCGTTCGCCGCCGAAAACCTCGATTGTAGTGCGAGTGCCGCCTCGACGGCTTTCACAGCACTCGAAAACTCGACGAGGACGCCGTCACCCATGACTTTGACAATGCGTCCCCCGTGGCTCTTGACCAGAGGCTCGAGGATCGCCCGGCGCCTTTCCTTCATGTTCGCGAGCGTACCCGCCTCGTCGGTTGCCAGAAGGCGCGAAAATCCGACGACATCCGCGACGAGAATTGCGGCAAGGCGGCGAGTCATTGGTTGGTCACGTTCATGACAACTCTAGGAGTTCCATGACCGCAATCTTACCTCTCGTCATCCTCTTTGGCGAGCATCGCACCCCTAGGATTCGCAGGGAATATCCGCTACACGCGCCCTCGGCGGACGAAGGAGACGGCAGATGGCGAAGCGCAAGGACAAGTTGAGGGTCGCGGTGATCGGGGCGTCGGGCTACACGGGCGCCGATCTGATCCGTCTCGCCTACCGCCATCCCAACATCGCGCTGACGCAGCTCCTCGCCAAGAGCCATGCGGGCAAGCCCATGGACGAGGTTTTCCCGCATCTGGGCGGGCTCGGGCTCCCCAACCTCATCGCCGAGGAGGAGGCCGACTGGTCTCAATGCGATGCCGTCATCTGCGGCCTGCCGCACGGCACCGCGCATGAGATCATCGCCAAGCTGCCGAAGACCATGAAGGTTGTCGACATGTCGGCCGACTTCCGGCTGAGAGATCCGAAGGTCTATGCCGAGTGGTACGGGCTCGAGCACAAGGCACCGCATCTGATCGCCGAGGCGGTCTATGGCTTGACCGAGCACTATCGCGAGGCCATCGCCAAGGCGCGGCTCATCGCCTGCCCGGGCT
>JANNSX010000341.1:0-13001 GCA_031403155.1 Hyphomicrobiaceae bacterium | reverse complement strand
CCAGACTCATTCTGCTGCGACTGAAAGATTCACCGGCCGACGAAGTGTTTGATGAAATGCTGATACCTACCTTGAATTATGCAAAGCGGGACGTCCTGCGGAAACAGTTATCGGATGAAGATCACAGAGTGGTGCTCGACGGCGTTCAGGCTTTGCTGGGCCACACCGAAACGTTTTTCAAGGCGTTGGAGCAACGGAAGGAAGAAGTGGTGCAGTTGGCCCTGGCCGAAGCGGACGCCTCCCGGATCGTCGAAGTCAAACGTGTCCAGTTGCTCGTTTGCTCTGCAGCAGACGCGAACGATACCGTGGCACTGACAATGCTGAGACAGTCTCTCGATTCACTGCAATGGGATATCGAACAGACGGCGGTCGAAACACTCACCTCGGAACTGGTCGCGCGTATTGCGCTGGATCCGCCTGCGATTTTGTGTATCGCCTCGCTCCCGCCGCGCGGCCTCGCACACGCACGCTATTTACCAAGGTGACGGCGGGTTCGAAGGGTAATACCAAACCGCGGAATGCTCGACCGGTCCGATGGCCCCGCAGGGGCCATGGATTGTAGCCACGGGTGAAGCGGGAGGCTGGGCCAACGCCCGGCCTCCCGGCGAAACCCGTGGAGAGGCGGTTGCGTGATGCTGCCCCGGCAGGGGCAGAGGAGGAGGACCGCTCCATGCTTCCTCCGCCCCTTTGGGGCGGGGCGACGGGAGTGACGTTTCCACGGGTTCCGCTGCGCTCACCCGTGGCTACAATCCCCAGCCCCTTCGGGGCTTGGCCGGTTCTGCCGCTGTAGAAGAAACGGGCTTCGATGCGGGTCAGGGGTTTTCGGTTTGGCATAACGCCGCCGATCGCTTTGCCCTGTCGTACCTGGCGGATTTGCGGCCTCAACAATGGTCGAAATAGGCCCGGGAGCAGCGCCGGACGCGCTCCGGCTGCATGGCCTCGGCGTCATCCTCGAAGACGAAATCATCGGCGTCTGTCTGCGCTGCGGCGGCGGCGCCTGAGCCGGCTGCTGCAACTTTTCCCTTGGCCTTCGCCGGCGCCTTCGCCTTCAGCCGTCTGGGTTTCGCCGGGGTCTTGGTCGTCGCTGGCTTCACAAGCTTGCGGGCGTCATCGATCTGTTGGGACAGCGAGGCAATGAGCTTGTCCTTCGCCGAAAGGTCCTGCTTGTAGCGCTTCTCCAGCTTGGCCATGGTGGCTGTGTCCGAGCTGCCTTGATCGGCCGCTTCGAACTCCTCGACGCGGGCCCGCAAGGCAAGGACGATGGGTTGCAGCGCTTCGGTTGCGGCGCGAGCGGCAACGAGTTGCTTGGTGGTGTCGGCAATCCGCGCATCGAGCTTCGCGTGCGCCGAGGCCCGCTCCTCCTCTTTGAGCTTGATGGTTTCGAGTGCCGCCTGATGCGATTGGCGCAACTCGCCGAGCTCGGCCTCCAGCCGTGCAACGCCGGCGCGATCCGCGTCGACTGCGGCGTTCGATTGAGCGAGCGCCGCTTCGATCCGCTTGCGCTCGGCGCCTGCAGCCTCCGCAAACGCCTCGGACTTGGCGCGCGCCGCGCGCTCGGCTGCAAGGTCCCAAGTGCGCTGTGCGAGGTCCTTCGACAACGCGTCGAGCTTGGTTTCGAGGTCTTGAAGCACCAAAGCCTGGTCGCCAGCTGACGCGGCCGCTCGCTCAAGGCCTTGCGTGTTCGCGTTGCGCAGGTTTTCGACGGTCTCGCTGAGCCGTCTGACCTGGGTGCGGGCGTCGTTGCGATCGGCGATGGCGGATTGTAGCTCGGCCTCGATTTTCTTCTTGGCTGAGCGCTCCCAGGCCAGACTGGCCGAAGCGCCGTCAAGCTCTTTCGACAGGGCCGCGAGCTTCGCCTCGCCTGCCTCTCCCGAAGTTCTGGCAGCGGCTTCAGCGCGGCGAACGATCTCGAGATCTCCGATCGCCTCCGCCAAGCGCTTCTGGCTCTGGTCGCGGGCAACCGCCGCCGCGCCGCGGGCATTCTCCGCCTGCTTCACCTCGGACATGAGGTCGCCGCGCTCGCGTTGCAGGCCGGAGATCTCCGATCGCAACAGGTCGAGCGTCGCGCTCCCGGTTGGCTCGACCGTTGCGCTGCCTTGTGTGTGTCCGCCCACCAAGAGAGTGACGACCGTGTCGTCCTGTGAAATCGGAAGCAAGAACGCGCCGGCCGTTATTCCCGATGCCACCAAGGCTGTGTAGACCAGCAAACCGATCGACGTGCCGCGGCGCGCGATGGGTGGGGTGGCGGCCGGCTCGGCATTGGCTGTCGATGGATCAGGCCCGGCCCCGGGTGCCACCGGCGCGCGCCCGGTCGATGTGAAGTCGTGCGTGCCAAAGCTCCACATATGGCCTTCGGGATCCCGGCAGACATAGAAGTCCGAGCCGGCCTCGGGGTCCTCCGCGTTGAGCGAGACATCCGCTCCATGCGCGACGGCCCTCGCATAGTGCGCCTTGATGCCGGTGACCGTCAGATAGCAGGACAGGCTCTCCTGACGATCATCGCCATTTGGACGTCCGCGGTTCTCTTCTGCGACAGTGGGGCCAACCAGCAGCACGCTCGCGCCGTATCCGAGGCAGATGTAATCGATGGTGCCGGGCGGATTCTCGTTGATGCTGTCGATGCGCAAGCCGAAGGCATCGCGCAGCCAATGGGCGGACCGCACGGGATCGCGATAGCGGAGGACCGCGGTTATCTTCGGATCATGCATATGGTCCTGCCCCGTCGGACTCTGCAGATGGTCGAATCGGTGGGTACGAGTGACCGATTCGTACCCGAGAAATGCGTTGAAATGCAGGAGCAGAGTGGATGCGGTTCAGGACATACGAACGCGAGAACACGGATGACACTCGCGCGAAATCGGGCGCCTGCCCATGAACATACAGTAATTGCGCAACAAAATCATTCGACACCCGGCGCTACCGCACCCGGCGCGTGTCACGTCGCGGGACGTGCCCAGGCTGCGCGAGCTCAGTCATGGCTGCGTTATCCTCGATAGCTCTTGACCACGCGTCTGACCTTTATGCCCGTTGCGAAGGTGCCTGCGGGTTCGAGGCGGATATCGGGCGTGAAATTGAGCGCCTGCTGCAGGCACTGAGCGAGTTCGGCGGCGAGCGATGCAAAGTTATCCTCAGCTACGCCTTCGGCAACCTCGACGCGGATCGGCACGGGATAATCGATCGGCGGCGGCCGGTCGAGCACGACCTGGAAGGCGCCCGTGACCTTATCCCCGGCCTTGACGATCACGGCGTGGATCGAGGCCGGGAAGATGTTCACGCCTTTGACGATGAACATGTCGTCGGAGCGGCCGAGCACCTTGAGACGGAAGCTCGTGCGACCGCAGGGGCAAGGCTCGGTGAAGACCTGGAAGAGATCGTGGCTGCGCATGCGCATCAGCGGCGAGGCCTCGCGCCAGATCGAGGTGTAGACCGCCTCGCCCTGCCGTCCGTCGTCGAAGGGAAGAACGTCGCCGGTGTCGGGATTGATCAGCTCGATGACGGCCGAGCCGAGGCCGCCATAGTGGAGGCCGTTGCGCATCTCGCATTCGCCGGAGTGGAGTCCGAGCTCACCGGTGCCGTACTGGTCTTGCGCGCGCATGCCCCAGAGCGCCTCGATCTTCTCGCGGAAGCCCGGCACCTGCATGCCGGCCTCGCCGGAGAAGAAGCCTTTGCGAACGCCGATGTCGTGCGGGTTGCGGCCGAGCGAGGTCGCGACCTCGGCCAAGCGGACGGCGTAGGAGGGCGTCGCCCACAGGGCAACATCATCCTTGAGGGCCGCCATCATCAGGACCAGCCGCTCGGAATGGCCGACGCCGTAAGGGATGACGGCCGCGCCCATCTGCTCGAACGTCGTCGTATCGCTTACCCCCCCCGCATAGAGATTGTAGTTCATGCATTCGAAGACGATGTCGCCGGGACGGCAGCCCATGGCCCACAGCGCCCGGGCGCCCATCTTCGCGTAGTCCTCAGCATCGCGGCGGGTGAGGGCGATGCGCATCGGCACCCCCGTCGTGCCGCCGGTCGCCTGGATGCGGACGATCCTCTCCAGCGGCGCGCACTGGTTGATGCCGATGAGCGTCCCGTCCGCCTGCGAGGCCGCGATCTCGGATTTTTCCATGAAGGGGATGCGGGCGAGGTCTTCCACGCTCCTGATGCCGGGGGCACGGACGCCGGCGGCATCGAGCTTGTCGCGGTAGTAGGGGCTCGAGGCGGCGTTGTAGGCGATCTGCTGGGCGAGCCGCTCGTTCTCGAGCCGGCGCAGCGCGGCGGACGAGGCGGTCTCGAGGCCGGGGTCGAGGATCGGGGCGCTCGATGGTGGCACGGATCGGTCCTTGTATCAGAAGGCGTTCAAATCTGCTGATTGAGCCTCGGCTTCCAGAAGGGGCGGAACAGCTCGATCTTCGGACACCGGTTCATGACGACCTTGAGGCCAGCGGCTTCCGCCAGACGCGCGGCCGCATCGTCGCGCACGCCGATCTGCGCCCAGAGCACCTTGGCGCCGATCGCGATCGCCGCCTCGGCGACCCCCATGAGCGCCTCCGAGGAGCGGAACACATCGACCATGTCGACCGGCCGGCCGATGGCCTCGAGCGAGGCGTAGACCTCGAGCCCGCGGATTTCGCCGCCCGCCTCCCGGGGGTTGACGGGAACGATGTCGTAGCCGGTCTCGGAGAGCACGCGCAGCACGCCGTAGCTGAACTTGGTCGGGTCGCTGCTGGCGCCGACCATGGCGATGGTTTTCACCGACTTCAGAATGCCGGCCAGATACTCGGGCGGATACTCCTTGCCGTGGTTCATGAATAGGGGCGCGGTGGTCATGGGTTTTTCCTTGCCGCAGTTGCAAGGCCCGGCTTCAACTCGTGCGGCTCGAGCGGGCTTGCGAAGGGGTTGCGATAGAGCTTGTCGTGACTTTCCACGCCGATTTCCAGCGTCACGTCGCCGAGTGGCCGGGCGACACACAGCAACACATAACCGAGGTTGAGCTGCCGGTTGTTGAGGGCGACGGCCGCCGGCTGTTGCACCTCGCCATCGACGAGCCGGGCCGCACAGGAGATGCAGCCGCCATAACGGCAGCCGAACGGCAACGACACGCCTTCGGCCTCCAGGCTGTCCAGCAGGGGCCGGCGGCGATCGACGAGATATCGCGCATTGTCTCGATTGGCGAGTGTGACGGTGACGGCCGGCATCGCGTCAAAGCCAGATGTCGGAGGTGCAGTCACCCCCCGGATAGCGCGTCTCGTGACAGCGCGCCGGACCGTTCGGCTCCTTGCCGAAGTCGACGAAGAAACGCTTGTCGATTGCCATGCCGCCCTTCTCGGTATCGCAGTTGACCATCAGCATGGCCCCGCCGGTGGTGCGCATCTCGGGATAGAACTGGTTGTCCCAGGTCGAGAACAGCGAGGTGGTGACATAGAGGCGGCGGCCGTCGAGGGAGAGCTGGATCATCTGCGGCCCGCCCGCTATTCTGTGGCCGTGAACTTCCGGAGCCCGGCCGAGCAGGCCGCCCATCCAAACCTGCCCGGTCAGCTTGGGATGCGAGGGGTCGGTGATGTCGTACTGGCGGATGTCGCCATGCAGCCAGTTGCAGAAATAGAGAAAGCGGTCGTCCATGGAGATGAGGATGACGCTGATGAGGCCGGGGAGCGGGATCGGCCACTCCGGATGGCGGACATTCTCGACGTCGATGATCTTCTCCCACACCCAGGCGCCATCCTGCTTGTGCCAGTGAATGATGTTGGAGGAGAGGGCCGCGCCGACGAAGCCGTGACTTGAATCCGGGTTGTGGTGAAAGCGGACCTCGAGTGGCACCAGCCCGTCCTCGCCGAGGTAGAAGGTCTGCGTGACCTTGCGTTCCTTAAGATCCCAGAAATGAATTTCGCGGCCGTATTTCAAGTGCCCGACCTCTTCCAGATCGAAGCCCGGCATGAAGGTGTTGGGCGCCGCCCATTCGCTCGAGACCATGACGTTGTGGCGCGGCTGGTACCAGAAATCGTAGTTGAATTTCATGCGCCCCAGGTCACGTTCCCAGCGGCCGACGATCTCGAAATCCTGGTTGAGATGCAGGAAGCCGCCAGGCGCATTGCCCTGGGCGTCGCCCAGCATCGAGATGATGATGTCGGAGCCGAGGCAGTGAACGGTATGGGGTGCCGAGAGATTGGTCTTGGCCTTGATCTCCGCACCTTGAATGACCTTGTGCAGCCGGGGCTTTCCCGGATCGGTCGCCGTGTCGACGATGTGCAGATTGGACGAGCGGACGCCCGGCACGATCAGATAGCGCCGCTCCTTGCTGGCATCGCCGTGACAGGACGAGCAGGCATTCCAGCCCATATGGTGCAACTCGTCGCCGATCCCGGGCATCTCCAGCCGGCTGATCACCTGGCTGTAGGTCGGGCTGTCGGGATCGGCGTCGATGGTGGCGAGGTAGTCGGGCTTCTGGATGCCGGTGCCGATATAGAGCGCGACCGTGTAGAGGAGCTTTTCGCGCGGCGCCTTCATGGCCTCCATCGGCGAGGCGTAGCCCGGCCCGCAGTGGTGGCAAGGGGCGTCCGTCATGGCGTGTCGCCTTCGACCATTGGCCGGCTCTCCATCGTGCGGCGCGCTTCAAGGCCAGAACCGGGCAACCGGCCCGCGAGCGATTTTCGCAGGTTCCATCCGCCTTGCAATACCGAAGTCGGGGACCGAGCGTCCCGCCGTCCGCCTGGCGCCGCACCGGTACCGCGTTTGTGGCACTGCGGCTTGGGGGCCCGCGTGATCAAGGACTATGCCTGATCATTCCAATTCCAGCTCCTTCTTCCGCCGGATGAACGGCGAGTAGACCGGGGCCTGGGGAATGATATGCCCGTCGCTGCCCCATTCGGACATGCGGTTGAAGGGAATGGCCGCGCGGGTATCGAGGGCCTTGAGGGTCTGCGCCCAGCTCTCCGCATTCGCCTTCAGCCGCGCCCCGACGGCCTCGGCGCTCGAATAGCGCAACCCCGCCTCCACGCCATAGGACACATACGGCGTGAGCACCGTGTAGCCTAAATAGGCGAGCGAGAAGTTGACGGGCCAGCAGAGGAGGTCGATGTCGCCGCTGCGGCCGTCGTGCGCGTAGGTCGCGGCACTCGTGCCGACGGTGGTCGCCAGGATCGCGCGCTTGCCCTTGAAGCGCCCGTTCTCGAAGCGCTGCTTCGACGTGTAGACATCGCCATAAATGAAAACGCGATCGAACCAGCCTTTCAAGATCGCCGGCGGCAGATGCCACCAGAGCGGATACTGGAGGATGAGGAGATCGGCGCGATCGAGGTTGGCGATTTCCGCGGCGACTTCAGGCGGGATCGATCCGGTATCGCAGGCGTGCCGCTGCTCGAGCTGGACGTCGAAGCGATCGGGCTGAGCGCGATTCGCGTAGTGCCCGGCGCGCTCCGAGGCGTCGAAGCCGGATTGGTAGAGATCGGTCACGGTCACCGACCAGCCCTCGGCCTCGAGCGCCCGCCGCGCCACACTGCAGAGATGCGCGTTGTAGGACTGCGCTTCCGGGTGGGCGAGAACGATATGGGCGTGCATGGAGTAACTCGATAGCAGTAGGATCTAAAGCGCCTCAGCGGATGAATTGTGTGAGTGAGCCGGCCCTCTCCCTTCGGGAGAGGGTGGCGCGAAGCGCCGGGAGAGGGGTTGAGTCAATCATCGACCTCTCCTCGTTTGCTGGTGAGTGCCGTCAAAGATCCACCCCTCTCCCGCCTGTCGGCACCCTCTCCCCACGGGAGAGGGCCGGAAAACGGAAGCATCTGCGCCAGATCAGCGGGGCGAACTTGGCATTTTGCGGAGCTTGTCCTTCCCGGCCTGAAATCACACGCCATCCACGATCACGAACACACCGGTCGCGCTTTTCAAGCGCAACGGCAGCAGCTTCTGGTAGGCTGGCGACTTGTACCAGGCCTCGGCTTCCGCCCGCGAGGGAAACGCGACGACGACGAGGCGCTTGTAGGGCAGCTCGCCTTCCAGAACAGTGAAGGCGCCGCCGCGCACGACGAATTCGCCCTTGAAGGGCGCGAGGGTCGGCGGCACGTCTTTGCGATAGCTATCGAACATCGCCTGATCATGGATGTTCTCGCCGACGATGGCATAGGCTGTCATGGATCGGTTCTCCTCAACCTGCGGCGACGGCCGCGACGTGTTTTGCGAACGACGGGCCCCCCATCAGCTTCTTGCAGCGCTCGAAGCGGTTGACGGAATAAGCCCAGAAATCATCGACCGGATTCTTGTTCGCGTGCTGAATGAGACCCCAGAGCGTCCATAGCAGATCGCACATGGCCTTGTAGATCACCATGCGGCCACGCTCGGCTTTCGACGGCTCGCCGCCGAAGTAGCCGAGCAGCATCTCCTCCTCCTGCACGACGTCGAAGCCGGCTTCGACCGAGAGATCGCCCAGGTCCCACATCGGATCGTTCATGCCGGAATATTCCCAGTCGACGAGCCACATGCGTGTCCCCGTGTCGAGGAAGTTCTCGCAGAGCGGATCGCAATGGCAGGGCGCGAGGGGGAGCGGGCGGGCATCGAGCGCGGCGCGCACCGTCTCGGCCTCCTTGAGCACGTCGTGATAGCCCGGCGGAAAATCGACCTCCTTCGTTGCGAGCACCTTCAGATACTCGTCGATCATCTTGAAGAGCTCGAAGCGGAAGTTGAAGGTCTGGCCGGAGGTGTGGAGTTGCTTGAAGACACGGCCCGCCCGCAGTGGGCCGCCGACCGTCGACTTGAAGAGCGCCGGCGTCATCGTCGTGGTGCGATCGAGGTAGCGCGTCACCATCACGCCGTCGCCGCCGAACCAGAGGAGGTCGGGCGAAACGCCGGCTTTGGCTGCCGCCTTCGCGGCCTGCGCCTCGACCTTCCGGTCGATGTACTCTTCCGTGCCCTTGCCCGGGAGCCGCATGCAATAGGTGTTCCCGCCGTAATCGAGGCGGAAGACGAGGTTCGTCAGGCCGCCGAGCCGCCTCACCTGCATGCGTGCCGGATCGGCCGAGGCGAAGAATCCGGTGCTGGCGATGGCGGCCCGCGCCGCGGCGATGTCGTCGGTCATGCGGACCCCCATGGTTCCGCCGGCAACAGAGCATCGGAGGATGATCCGGTCAACGCCCGGCGGCGCACGCTCTCAATGGTCCAGGGGCATCGGACTTGAAAATCGGCTCGGCTCACCGCTCCCTTCCCTCCCCCTTTCGTCGCGCCGGAGGCGCGCCTCCGGTACGACGGGGGAGGACTGTTCGCCTTGGGTTTAGCGTCAGCTAAACCCTCGTGCGCACCTTCCGGCGAAGTGGGAACCGGTTCGCCGACAGAAGGTGCGCCAAGCCAAATAGCTTTCGAACATAGGTGGGGGTGCTCGTTCTGCGATGTTGGTGTCACCGGCAATCCGTTGCCAATCGCCCGCTTGCACACCTTTTCTGCAAAGTGCCTTGCGTGAGCGCCTCTGGGCTCGCCGCGTCTCGCAACGCTGCACGAACACCCCCACCTTGGCGCGCCTAAGTACTTAGCCTCTGCGGGTCTAAGTCCAAGGCGCGCGGTCCTCCCCCATAAAAAGGGGGAGGAAGCTCCGTGGCGAACTCTCGGACTTTGACACCACTCCATATGCGATTGCCCTGCTCCATGGCGGAGGGCCGAGTACGAGTGGCCCGTCGCGCCAAAATCGCATGCTCGCCGGGCGTCCGTCCGATTTTGGCGCGACATGAGGGCCACTAGCAACATCATGAGCTTGGTGTGGCGTTCATCGCGCCATAGTTGACTCCGACCGTGCAGCGCGACTGGTCAACTTTGGCGCGACGCCACACCAGGCCACCTCGCCCAGATCTGGAGTGCGCGCGGATGTTGGATGGAGATTGCGTTCGGCGTTATGGCGGCATGCCGTACGACAGTCCGGCTACTGCGCCGCCACGGCCGTGTGGTCGTTCGGCGCCAGCACGATCGCGCCCTCGGCGACGGGCTTGCCGCGGCGGAAACGGTCGACGGCGAAGGGACGGATGAGGTCGTGGGTTTCGCCGGTTGCAATCGAGAGCGCCATCAACTCGGTGGTGCCGGCGGCGCCGGCGATGCCGTAGGACCAGCCAGTGCTCACCCAGAAATTCTCGAGATCGGGATGGAGGCCAAGAAGCGGTCCCCAATCGGGCGTCGCGAGCAGCATGCCGGCCCAGTGGCGCAGGATGCGCAGTTGCGAAAACGCCGGGAACATCTCGGCGTAGATCTTGGCCGTCAGCGCCATGACGGGAAGGTCGGTCGTGAGCGTATCCTGCGGCCGCTCCGGTACTTCCGAGCCGCCGACGATTTCTCCGCGCGCCGTCTGGTGCAGGTAGCAGAGCCGGTCAGGCAACGCGATGGCCGGGCGCAGGATCGGCCGGACCGGTTCCAGCGCCATGGCCTCGATGCGCTGCGGGAAGGCGTCGATGGCGACGTGTGCGAGTTTCGCTACACTGGTGCTCTGCGCGCCGGCAGCGAGGAGGACGATGTCGGCGGGAACGCGCTCATCTCCCGCGACGACGCCGGTGATGCGCTTGTCGCTGCGGTCAATGTGAGTGACGCTCTTGCCATATTCGACCACGACGCCGAGCCGGCGGGCGGCCTTGAGGAACCCCTTCATCGCCGCGTGATGGGGAGCCACGCCGCCATCCCTTAGATTGACCGCTGACAGAACCGTCTTCGTGTCGAGGCAAGGCGCGAGCCGCCTCAGCTCCTTCGTATCGATGATCTCCGACTGAAGGCCAAGCTCGCGATGCATCGGCACTGCGGGCTCGATGAGCTTTTGGGTTTTCTCGGTTTGCGCAACGATCAGGTAGTTGCGCCGCGTGTACATGACGTTCTCGCCGAGCAGCCTCGACAACTCGATCCAGCGGCGATTGGAGTGCGCGAACAGCCGTGTCCATTCGTAGGAGGCAAAGCCGCCGCGCACGAGGGTGCCGTTGCGTCCCGAGGCGCCGCCCTGGAAATAGCCGGCATCGAGCACACGGATGTTTGTGAAACCAAGATGGGCAAGGTGGAATGCCGTGCCGAGGCCATGGATGCCACCGCCGATGATGACGATGCGCCGATCGAGCGAGGCCTTGCTCATTGTTGTGGCTCCACGAGGCCGTCGAGGCCGGCGGCTTGCGCGACCGTCAAGCCGCGCCGGGGGCCGCGATGGGATGGGCGGTCATCGCCGTGGCGGCCATCGGAAGCCTTCAACATGAGACCTCGCATCAGCTCCCAGCAGGGAAGTCCTTGACAGGGACCCATGCCGCAGGAGGTCTGCCGTTTCAGCTCCTCCACATGCGTCATGCCGGAGCCCATCAGGTCGAGGATTTCCGCGCCCATGACGTCCATGCAAGGGCAGATCGAGGCGCGGCGCGCATCGGCGAGCGTGCCTATGTGCACCGGCTCGTCGGGAAGTGCTGCCGCGCCAATGATGCGGACGTTTGGCGGTAACTGGCCTTTGGCGAGCCGGAGCTTTCCATCGGACGAAGCCTGGAACGCGAGATTGGGATCGGCGATCCAGGGACCCGCATGCACGAGCGTATCGCAGGCGACCCGGCGGCCGATGTCGATGGCGGTCACCTGCCCGCGCCCGACGATGCGTTCGAGCGCTCCGATTGCAGCTGTCGCGACAATGCCTTGCCCGGCATCGCGCAACGCATCCGCAACGTCGACCTCGGCGCCCGTGCCCAATGCGACGACCCGGCCGAGATCGACATCGCGCTCGGCGAGGCGAATGGCGGTCGGTGCATCCATGACTCCTGGCAGGTCATTCCCCGGCACGACGGGCGGGCACGACCGGCGCCCGGTGGCGAGTACCAGCTCGGCCGTCTCGATGACGATGGCGGGCTTGGATGGATCGAGCGGCGCCGCGCCAATCAGCCGGCCGCCCCGATAGACGCCGAAGGCTTCGTATGACGAAAGCACGATAACGGTTCCTGGAAGTGCGGCCGCGATCTCGCGCCGGGAGACGAGGACGACCGTCTTGCCGGCCGCCGCGAGCGCCGCCGCCTCCCGGCATCCAGCCTTGCCGCCCCCAACCACAACCACGTCGGCCTGCCGTTTCTCTCCGGGTACGACCGTCTTGCTGGGGAACTCCGGCGACAAACGCCCCTCGCCGGCGAGGAAGCTCAGCATCGCCTCCCAACGCTCGAAGCGCCGCGTGCCGCTCGGCAGCCAGCGCGGATGCTCGAAGCCGCCGCGCACGCTTATTGCGGGAACAAGTCGCGCGGCCTTCAGAAGATCGAGCTTGGGCCCCGGCCAGACATTCTGCGCCGTGATGCGCAGGCCGTCCCGCGCCGCCGCCTGGTCGAGCCGCACATTCGGCACGCCATCCACCTCGGCCATCACCCCCTGGATGAAGCTGCCGGAATAGCCCAATGGACGATGGCGCTTGCGTGTCGTGCCGATGCTGCGAATGCCGCGCCGGAGCAACGCCTCGGCCGCCGTATCGCCGTCCCGCGCCGCGATGGCCGTGCCGTTCCAGAAGATCCGCATCAACACTTCCTTCGTACTGGGGTCGCCCGATACCAAGCTCAGGTCTGCACTGCGAACGAGAGTGGAAGTGGCAAAGGCCGCGCCGTGAGCGCGCCGGCATGACCGGCAGTGACAATTGACGAGCGGCCCGAGCGGTCCGTCGACCTGATATCGGACCTCGCCGCAAGAACATCCGCCGCGCAAGGGCGAGTCCATTCAAACTCCGATGCCGACTATGTTTGCGGGCGCCGCGGCGCGGCGGCGAGATCTTCGTCGCGCTCGATCTTCGCGGCGATCTCCCGGTGCCAGGCTTCGTATTCGGGTCCCGTCCACGAGCGATGGTGGCCGCGGCGATAGGCCTGGGCGTTCCAGTGATACTGCCAGGCGTTCAGCCGGTTCGCGCGGGCATTGTCGCGCTCGGCGATCTGCTTGGCGGGCACGCCGGCGATGATCGAGCCGGGCGCAAAGACGCTGCCCTCTCGCACCATCGCGCCGCCGGCGACGATCGACCCGCGCCCGATCACGGCGCCGTCCATCACGACGGCGTTGATCCCGATCAG
>JANNSX010000340.1:0-52661 GCA_031403155.1 Hyphomicrobiaceae bacterium | reverse complement strand
GGCCCAACTCCTCGCCGATGTCGACGAGCATCCCCAGGTCCTCGACGTAGCCTCCGGCGAAGGGGTTGTCGATGACGGCGGCGGCGGCGGCGCGGCGTGTCGGCGGGTCGACGGGCTTGCCGCCTTCCTCGCGCGTCTCCTCGACGAAGGTCACGAGCTTGCGGATCCTCGCGCTCATCGCAATCCATCCTGTCCCGTGACCTGGCTGGCTTCCAGGCCACCGGCGCGGGTATGGACGCGGGGTCCCGTCGACATGACCAGGGCATATACGATCTCGCCCGCGCGCGGAGCGTCGGCAAGACCGACCTCCATGGCATCGAAATGGCTGCGGACATAGGCCGCGTTCACATGCCCCATCGGCACGTCGAGGCGCGTGCCCGGACCACCGACCTTTTTCGTCGACGGCACGATCGCCTTCGTGTCGCCGAGCACCTGGCGCATGCCATAGCCGCCCGGCGCATGCCAGAGCGCGCCGTGTTCCAATTCGCCGGCTTCGCCCACGATCGCGCCCTTGCCATAGGCCTCGATGGCCGACGGGCTGCCGCCGAGCGCTGCAATGAGGCGCCTGGCCATTTTGAGACCCAACGGTTCCAGATCCTTCATGAAGGGCTGGATGTCCTCGACATAGCGGCCGGCGAACGGGTTCTCGATGACCGCGAGCACGGCACCGCGAAGGTTTGGCGTCGCAGGGGCCGGGCCGCCCTCGTGCCGCGTTTCCTCGACGGTGACGACAATCTTGCGGATCTTCACCTCAGGCATGGACATGGTCCTCGAGCAATGCCGATTGGGCTCCGACGATGCGGGTTTCGCCCTGCAGATGCAAGGCAGCGGCGTGAATGCGGCCGTGCGAAACAAGACGCTCGGCGACGGACGAACCGAGATCGAGCGCGCGGGCTTTCTCGCCTCGGTTGAGCGGCGGGACATCGCGCGTGACCAGCAGATCACGCAGGTCGGACTCGGGAAGCAGCTGAGATGCGGGTACGCGCCGGATGCCCGGATGATCCGCGAGATCGACCGCATTGGCGATGACAATTGCGGCCGCGTCGGCATCGGCGGCGCGTGTGGCCAGCACGGTCACGGCATCGGCAACGCCGAGCGAAAAGCTTCGTCCCCGCCAGCCGCTGGTGGCGATGCCGCGCACTGGCTGCTCCGCGGCAATGCGGGCGTGGGCAAACAGCGAAGGCCTATCCGGCCGATCGACGAGACCGATCTCGAAGGATTGCCCCGGCGCCAGATGCAGCGCGATGTCGCCGCCGTTGTTGACGTAGGCGCGATCGAGCGGGGCGGCACTCGCCATGGCGGCCAGCACCGCCTCGGCGACGGCCCCGGCAACAGCGGCCATCGGCGTGATGAAGATCTCGCGGGCATAGGGCGCTACCGCCGCACGCATACGCCGCGCGATCGGGGTTTGGAGGCGGCAGGCTTCGGACGTCACTTGGCGGCGCAACTCAGGCAGCTCCGCGCAAAGCCCCGCGAGCAATCCGTCGAACCGCCGCGCCGCCGCCCGATAGGCCGTTTCGACAGCAGCTCTCGCCCCCCAGGCCTCGATGACGAGGTCGATCGGGCCATCCTGGAGATGCAACCGGCCGTCGCCAAGCTGTGCCACTTGCGGCGGCGACCAGTGCGGACGGATTTCGGTCGCGGCCTCAATCATGGCGACGTGATCCATTGGATTTCACGACCGGCCACGGGTTCCCGGCGTGATTGGCAACGGGGCGCACGCCGTCCCTGAACGTCAGCTCACCGACATCGCGAATGCGATCCGCATAACCGCCGAGCGCGATGTAATCCTCGCGCCGCATGGTGAACTCGATGGGCGCGACGAGCGCCGGTGTCGGCACGTAGCCGAAGGCGTTGGCGGGAAGCCGCGTCACGTCGACCATGAAGGTGATACCGCCGCCTGGCCAGATGTAGACGGGCGCTCCACCCGAGGTGACGGTCGTCAGCGCCTCCTTCACCGAGCGCGTGAGGTGTACGGGGTTCTCCGTGACACCCGCGCGCAGCGAGCCGCCCGCACCGCCCATGAACAGCACCGTGCACAGCGCCGGCTCGCAATTCTCTTTGATGCGATCGACGGAAACCCGAAGTTCGGATGGGAGATCGCGCACGACGGGCTGCAGGGATTCGTCCAATTCGAAATAGGCATGTTGCTCGCCGGTGGTCGAGACCATCAAGAGTCTCAATCCCGGCCAAGCCTCCTTCGGATTCCACGGCCCTAGAATGGTCAGCGGATCGGAGATGTCGGTGCCGCCCCAGCCGGTGCCGGGATTGGCGACGCGGAAGTAGCGGCCGGGCGTCGAGCGGCGGCCCTTGATCTTGATGCCGGTGTCCGGGATGCCGAGGAATTTGCCGGCCTGATGTTCGGACAAGACGCCGGTGATGTGGTCATCGACGACGACGACATCGTCGATTTTGCCGTGCCACTGCTGGGCGAACATGCCGATGGTCGCCGAACCGCAGCCGACGCGCATGCGCTCTTCCCTGGCGCCGTTGACGATGGGAGGCTGACCCGCCTGCACGACGACGCTCGCGCCCTCGTCGACGCTGAGCTCCACCGCGCCGCCGTTGGAGAGCGTCAGCAGCGTGTCGCAGGTGACGCGGCCCTCCTTCTTCGAGCCGCCCGTCAGGTGGTGGACGCCGCCGAGGGACAGCATCTGCGAGCCGTACTCGCCCGTCGTCACATGCCCGACCGGCTCGCCCTCGGCGCGAACGAGATTGCGTTCGGGGCCCAGATGCCGATCGGTATCGATCTTCACCTTGACGCCGCAGTAGCTGAAGATGCCCTCGGTCACGACCGTCACCATATCGACGCCTTCGACCCTCGAGGAGACGATGAAGGGGGCGGGCTTGTAGTCGGGATAGGTGGTGCCGGCGCCGATGGCGGTGACGAAGGTGTCTTGCCCGCGCACGATGGTGCCGTCCCAGGCGCCGGACTGATGGAAGGGCACGACGGGCGCACCGGAACTCAGCGCCCGGTCGAGGATCACATGCGGGTCAGTGCGCACGAGCCTGCCCGCGTGATTGGCGTAGCGGTCGCAGGCCCCCGTCAACCCGTCGCGGATGTAACAGAGCACGGGACACGCATCACAGCGGATCTTGCCGTCGCCGGGAGCCGTATCTGCGGGAGCTTCGCTCATGCGTGCGCCGAGGGGATCGTTTGCACACGAATAGTGCGGCCGCCGGCGCGCGGTGTCAAGAAACCGGCCGTGGCCGTCCCCTACAGAATGAAATCGCTCTTCGTCAGATTGATCAGCTTGTTGAGCTCGATCATGAGGTCGGGCACGCCATCGCCGGTGATATCGGCCATGACGAAGGTGTGGCCGCTCGACTTCTGGTAGCGCAGCTCGCCCGCTTCGCCTGTGAACAGCGCCGCGCCGATGAACTTGAAGGCCTGGTTGCCGCCCACCGTGCTCTTGGCGTCGATGGTCGAAAGGTCGATGTCGTCGACGAGGTGTTGGAAATCGAGAATGAAATCGCGGCTGCCGAGCTTTTCTTGGCTCTCGAGCTTATTGTCGAAATTGAAGATGTCGCGGCCTAGACCACCACTCAGGATGTCGCCGCCGAGGCCGCCGGTAATAAGATCGTTGCCGTCGCCGCCGTAGAGGGTGTCGCTGGCGAAGCGGCCTTCGAGTCTGTCGTTACCGGCGCCGGCGACGGCGATGTCCCGGCCCTTGCCCATGACGAAGCGATCGGCGAACTGCGAGCCGTGGATCTCCTCGATGCCGGTGAGCCAGTCGGTTGCGCCGAAGCCGTCCCGGACCGTGCCCGTGCCCGCCACCGACTGCGACATGGCGACGATGATGCCGGCGGCGGATTGGGCGTAGTTGGCGACGTCGGTGCCGCCCCGGCCGTTGATGGCGTCGGCGCCGCGTCCGCCGTCGAAAGTCTCGCGGATGGCGCCGTTCGAGCCGCGCAAGTCGTCGGCGAAGCCGGTGCCGACCACCTGATTGATGCCGGAGAGCGTGTCGACGCCAACCTTTGCGCCATCGGCGGCAGCACCGTCCATTGACCGGCTGAGGTTGCTGCCGAGATCGACGAAAACGCCGGCTGCCGCCGAGGAAAAGACGAGCGCCGTCTTGCCGTTGCCATTGATGGTATCGTTGCCGTCGCCGCCCTCGACCTGGAAGAAGCCGCCAAACGCGCCCGTGAACGAGTTGACGATGGTGATCGTGTCGTTGTTGCTCGAACCGGTGAAGGCGTCGATCCAGTTGAGGGTGTCGGTGCCAATCGTGGTGTTGGTGGCGGTGGCTGCGATGGCCGTGCCGCCGGTGTTGCGGATTGTCGCGATGATGCCCGTCGTGGCTCCGGAGTAGTTGGCAGAATCGAAGGCCCCATTCGCGGCGCTCGATGAGCCGTTGAATGTGTCGTCACCAGCGCCGGCGATGCCTCCAACGTAGAGATTGAATCCGCCGAGCCCGGTCATGGTGTCGTTGCCGGCGCCGCCGTAGAAGCGGTCGGTGGCGTTACTGCCGGTCATCGTGTCGTTGCCGTTGAACACGGAGCTGAGCATGTTCTCGGGGAAACCCAGCAGATAGGCTTGGCGGAGATTGAGGTTGAGGCCATCGATACGCTCGATGACAAAGCCAGCGGCGTCGACCCGGACCATGGCCGTGACCGTGCCGGCAGCGGCGAGCGGCACGTTGGTGGCGCTCAGGGCGAAGCCCGTACCTTCGAGAATGGTGAAGGTCGCGTCGGTGTTGTCGAGTTTGATCGACGTCGCCGACCAGGGCGGCGAGGCGACGACACTCCAGTCGGCCTCGGTGAACCAAGGCGACTGCGCGCCAGCGAGAATCGTTGCGGTGTAAATCGCCATGGTAAACCCGACTGAAAACAGCACCTAAGGCATCTGACCGCCTGCAAGACTAGGTCCAAGTGGCGGGCCGGTCCAGCAGTGGATTGTATCGCAAGCAAATGTCAGGCCCGCTCCCCGCGGGTGCTGCGCGAATCGCGAGAGAGCAGGAATGAAACTAGAAGTAGCGGATTAACGAGTCATTTACGCGAGTGCAACTTTTGGTTGTGTAGTTGGCGAGTGCTGCGCTGTCAGCCCTGCAGCGTGATCTCCGCGATCGCGGCACGCAATCGATCGATGCCCTCGCCCGTCTCGGATGAGGTCGCCACGAGCAGCGGAAACGCCGCTGGGCGCCGGGCAATGGCCGCCGCCGTCCGCGCGATGAGCCCGCTGTGGTCCCCAGCCGCGGACTTGTCGAGCTTCGTCAGCACGATCTGGTAGGAGACGGCACTCTCATCCAGCATCGCCATGATCTCGAGGTCGATCTCCTTGATGCCGTGGCGGCTGTCGATCAGCAGGAACACGCGGCGCAGCGAGGAGCGGCCCCTGAGGTACTCCCGGATCAGCTGGTTCCAGGCCTCGACCTTGTCCTTGGGCGCCGAGGCAAACCCGTAACCCGGCATGTCGACCAGGAGGAGCGGCACGTCCTTCGTGGTGAAGTAATTGAGCTCCTGCGTGCGGCCGGGCGTATTCGAGGTCCGCGCCAGGCTCTTGCGGCCGGTCAACGCGTTGAGGAGGCTCGACTTGCCGACGTTCGAGCGCCCAGCAAAGGCGATCTCATACTCGGTCTCGGGTGGTAGGTAGGCGAGCGAGGGGGCGCCCTTCAGAAACGTCCACTCACGCCGGAACAGCGCTTCACCGCGCAGCAGCGCATCCTTCTCGAACGTGGCGAGGAGCGGGAGTTCTGGCACGTCCCCATTCGACGGCTCGACGGGGGGAAGCGTCACGCTTTGTTTTTCTCGTTGCTGTTTCTGCCCCAGATCCAGCCGATATCGTCCATGAGGTGGTCCCAGAGCTTTATCTGAACCCCATGCCGGCTCATGATGAAGCTTTGCTGCAGGATCGACAGCGTGTTGTTCCAGGCCCAGTAGATGACGAGGCCGGCCGGAAAGCTCCCCAGCATGAAGGTGAAAATGACCGGCATCCAGGCGAAGATGCGCGCCTGCACCGGATCGGGCGGGGGCGGGTTGAGCTTCATCTGCAGCCACATGGTGACGCCCATGACGAGCGGCCAGATGCCGAGCATCAGGAGCTGTGGCGGCTGCCAGGGAATGAGGCCGAAGAGATTGAAAATGGTCGTTGGATCGGGTGCCGAGAGATCCCTGATCCAGCCGAAGAAGGGCGCATGCCGCATCTCGATGGTGATGAACAGCACCTTGTAGAGCGCGAAGAAGACGGGAATCTGCACGATGATCGGCAGACAGCCGGAGAGCGGGCTCACCTTCTCCTTCTTGTAGAGTTCCATGATCGCCTGCTGCTGCTTCATGCGATCGTCCTTGAAGCGCTCCTGGATCTTCTGCATTTCCGGCTGCAGCAGCTTCATCTTGCTCATCGCCGCGTAGCTCTTGTTGGCCAGCGGGAAGAACAGCAGCTTCACGAGCACGGTGACGCCGAGGATGGCGAGACCGAAATTGCCGACGAGCTTGTAGATCCAGTCGATGACGTAGAAGAGCGGCCGCGTCAGGTAGTGGAACCAGCCCCAGTCGATGAGCTTGTTGAAATTGTGGATGCCGAGCTTCTCCTCGTAAGCATCGATTGGGCGGACCTCCTTGGCACCGGCGAACAGGCGCGCCTCGACGCTTTCGGTGGCGCCGGGCGCCACCGTCACGGCCTCGAGGGCATAGTCGGCCTGATAGGCGACCTTCTTGTCCTGGAAGCGTTTGAAATTCGCCGAGACCGGCTTCTGCTGGTTGGGAACAAGTGCGGCAGCCCAATACTTGTCCGTGATGCCGAGCCAGCCGCCCGTGCTCTTGAAGGCGGCGGCTCCGTCCTCCGCGAGATCGGAATATTTGTACTCCTGCAGCTTGCCGTCGGTCAGCACGCCGACCATGCCCTCGTGCAGCACGAAGAAGCCTTCGACCTTGGGCTCGCCGTGGCGGGAAATAAGGCCGTAGGGAACCAGGGACACGGGCGCGCTGCCTGCGTTGCGCACCTCGTCGCGCACCGTGAACATGTACTGCTCGTCGACCGCGATGGTCCGCCGGAACACGAGGCCCTCGCCATTGTCCCAGGTGAGCGTGACGGGCTTGGCCGCCGTCAGCGGACCTTCTCCCTCGCGCGACCAGGGTGTGTCGTGGCCCGGCAACTTCAGCCCGGGCGTGGCGCTGGTCCAGCCGAACTCGGCGTAGAAGGCGCCATCCGTGCCCGAGGGGGAGAACAGGACGACGTTGGCGCTGGCCGGGTTTGTCGTCTCGCGATACTTGCGCAGCACGAGGTCGTCGATCCGCCCACCCTTCAGGGAAATCGAGCCCGTGAGCTCCGGGTTGTCGATGGCGACGCGGGGCGCCGCGGCAAGAATTTCCGCCCGCGGTTTGAGGACATCGGTCGCCGGGCTCATGGTCGCCGATCCCGGCGCGTCGGGCGCCGTGCTCGCGTCGGTTGAGGCGCCCGGTTGCTTCTGGGCCTGCTCGAGCTGCTCGCGCCGCTTCTGATCCTCCTCGATCTTCGGCCCGGCGTAAAACACCTGCCAGCCGACGAGCACCAGCATCGAGAGCACGATGGCGAGGATGAAGTTGCGATTGTTTTCAGGTTGCTGCATGAGCCCTGGAGCGCCTTGGTGAGGTGTGGCGGCCTTGGTTAAGGCGCGATGGTTGGTCGCCGCAATAACCGAAGTTGCCGGAAATTGCCACGGCCACGTGCGCGCAGCGGGCTCAATCCGGGGCCCGTGGCTTGCCGTGGACCTTCCCGAGCGCCATCCGGACGTCCGCGACGAGCTGGTCGAACGGCCGCTTCAGCGCAGCCGGACGACCGATCACTACGTAGTCGTATCCCTGACAGGCTTTGTCGAACGCTCCCGCACGCAGAGCCTCTCTGAGCCGCCGGCGGATCCGATTGCGCACGACTGCCGGCCCGAGCTTCTTCGTGACGGTCAACCCGAAACGCGGCGAGGGGTCGATCCCAGGCGAGGCCGGGCGCGATTTCGCCTCGAGCACGAATGCTGGCGTCGCCCATTTGGCGCCGCCACGCACGGCCAGAAACTCGGCCCTCTTGCGCAGCGTGACGAGAGAAAATTGAGCCCGCTCCGGCACTTAGGGTGTTTCCGTGATTGGTTCAATCACTCCAACACCCTACAGTCTGGGTTGTCGTGCTTCTCTTCGGAAAACCGCTTCGCACTTTTCCGGAAGCACTTAGGCCGACAGACGCTTGCGCCCCTTGGACCGGCGGCGCGCCAGGACGAGCCTGCCACCCCGGGTCGACATGCGTTGGCGGAAGCCGTGCCGGCGTTTGCGGACGAGCTTGCTCGGCTGATAAGTCCTCTTCACGACCGAAATCTCCCGTGACGGCAATCGGGGCCAATGCAACCCGGTCCCTCGGCAGCGTGCCGGGCCGGGCGGGCCTCCCATGCAAAAGTGATGGCGCTGCTTATAAGGGGGAGGCCTCGGGAAAGTCAAACGGCGGATGCGGTGGCAGCACTCAGGTCACGTGGTCAACGATTCTAACGACCCATCACGTGTGCTTGAAAAGGCGAGGTCTCGACGTGCGCCGGCCCCCATCTCCGCCTATGCAGGCGATCGGTGCCGGCGTTGGCAGCACTGGGAGGCGACATGGCGCATTTACCCTCGATTGGCCTGACGACCCGACGCGCCATTCTTGCCGGCCTCGGCTGTGGGACGCTCGCAGTGCTGGCCAGCACGGGATCGGCGTACGCCGCGAGCTTACGGCAGAGGTTCGCCGCCGCCTTGGGCGAAGCATCCGTGCGGCTCGATCACGCGGTATGGGGCAGTCTGCTCAAGGGCTATGTGAAGCCCGGCGGAGATGGTGTCGCCCGCGTCGGCTACGCCGCATTCAAGGCTTCGGGCCGGCCGGAGCTGGCGGAGTATCTGGCGATGCTGCAGGCCGCCGATCCGTCCACCCTCGGCCGGCAGGGCCAGATCGCTTTCTGGACCAACCTCTACAATGCCAAGACAATCGACATCGTGCTCGCGCACTTTCCGATCCGCTCGATCAAGGACATCGATCTCGGCGGCAGCCTGTTGTCGGCATTCACGGGCGGGCCTTGGTCGGCCAAGGTCGTCCGGGTCGCCGGCATCGACCTCAGCCTCGACGACATCGAGCATGAGATTCTCCGCCCGGTGTTCCGCGATCCGCGCATCCACTATGCCCTCAACTGCGCCTCGATCGGCTGTCCCGATCTGCAGGTGAAACCCTTCGAGCCCGATACGCTCGAAGCATCCCTCGAGCGGGCGGCGCGGGCTTACATCAATCACCCGCGTGGTGTGTCAGTGGCGACCAACGGGCTGACGGTCTCGAGTATCTACGAGTGGTTCCAGGATGATTTCGGAGGCAGCGAGCGGGGTGTCCTGAACCATCTGCGCGCGAATGCCGATGCAACGCTGGCGACCGCGCTTTCCGGCGTGTCGTCGATTGCCGGATATGCCTATGATTGGTCCTTGAACGATGTCTGAGGCGGGGCAAACGATGGCGAGTGCGGACAAGCCGGGCGGACTGGCGCGCTATCTCCCGCTCGCCGCCATGATCGCGGCGGCGCTCTTGGGCTACGCCATGGGCTGGCATCGCTATCTGTCGCTCGAGCATCTGGCCGCGCACTATGACCACTTGCGGGCAACGATCGCGGCGAACTTTTGGGCATCGTTGTTGCTGTACATGCTCATCTACATCGCGGTCATTGCCCTGTCGCTGCCGGGCGGGGCGATTGCGACACTGGCCGGCGGCGTTCTCTTCGGCTGGCTCTGGGGCGGCAGCGCGACCGTCATCGCCGCCACCATCGGCGCTTCGATCGTGTTCTGGATCGTGCAGACGTCGCTGGGCCGGCTCCTGGCCGAGCGTGCCGGGCCTTGGCTGCAGCGGCTCAAGGCGGGATTTGAGCAGAATGCGCTGAGCTACATGCTCTTCCTCCGCCTAGTGCCGGCTTTCCCCTTCTTCGTCGTCAATGTCGTGCCGGCGCTGCTGGGGGTCCGCTTCCCGACTTATCTGATCGGAACGCTCGTTGGCATCTTGCCCGCGACTTATGCGTTCTCCTATTTCGGATCGGGCCTGGGCCTTGCCATCGGGGCGCAACATGAGGCGCACCTTGCTTGCCTCGCACGGCAAGCCAACGAGCCAACGCTCGAATGCGGCTTCGGTATCGATACGAGCGCGCTGCCGCTCGGCCGGCTCACCATCGCCTTCGCCGCCTTGGCCTTGATCGCCTTGTTGCCCATCGTTCTCAAGCGATGGTGGCCCGGCAAGGCTGGTTAGCGGCCAGGAACGCATTCGAAATTCCGTCCAACTTGGGTTAGAAGCGTGTCGTCACCGGTGCGGGCGTCACCGGGGGAGGAGCCTCATGAGCGAGCGGCTGTCTGTGGATCTCTGCATCATCGGCGCGGGCTCCGGGGGGTTGAGCGTTGCCGCCGCGGCCGCCCAGCTCGGTGCCAAGGTGGTGCTGATCGAGAAGGCGCGCATGGGGGGCGATTGCCTGTGGTCCGGCTGCGTTCCGTCGAAGTCGCTGATCGCCGCCGCCAAGAGCGCACACCGCATGCGCACGACCCGTCCGTTCGGTATCAATCCCGCGACCCCTGCCGTCAATCCCAAGGCAGTCGCGGCGCACATCCAGGGCGTCATCCGGGCCATCGAGCCCAACGACTCCGTCGAGCGCTTCACCGGCCTCGGCGTCAAGGTCATCCTGGCGCCCGGCCGCTTCACCGGCAAGAACACGGTTGAAGCGGGCGACTACGCGATCAAGGCGCGCCGCTTCGTCGTCGCGACGGGCTCCTCGCCCGTCATTCCCCCCATTCCCGGCCTCGACTCCGTGCCCTACTTCACCAACGAGACGATCTTCGAGCAGGGTGAGCGCATCGAGCACCTGATCGTCATCGGGGGCGGCCCGATCGGCGTCGAGATCGCGCAAGCCTATCTGAGGCTGGGTTCGCGCGTGACCGTGCTCGAAGCCATGAAGATGCTCGGCAAGGACGATCCCGAGCTGACCGAGCCGCTGATCGAGCGGCTCCGGCAGGAGGGCCTCGTCATCGGCCAGGGCGTCAAGATCGACGGCATCACGCCGCGCGAGGGTGGCGGTGTCCGAGTCTCGGTTTCGGCTGGCGGCGAGAACGACGTGCTCGATGCCAGTCATCTGTTCATCGCAACGGGACGGCGTCCCAACACGGAGGGGCTCGGGCTCGACGAGGCCGGCATCAAGCACGACCGTACCGGCATCAAAGTCTCGAGCGGCCTAGTCACCTCGAACAAATCCGTCTATGCGATCGGTGACGTGACGGGGGGCCCGCAGTTCACGCATGTCGCAAACTACCATGCTGGCATCGTCATTCGGCGAGCGCTATTCCGCCTGCCGGCGAAAGTCGACAGCGGCGTCATCCCCTGGGTCACCTACACAGACCCCGAGCTTGCCCATGTGGGCTTGAGCGAGGAGGCGGCGCGCAAGCAGTACGGCAACCGGCTGAGCGTGCTGCGCTGGCCCTATGCCGAGAACGATCGGGCCCAGGCAGAACACACGACGGAGGGCTTCGTGAAAGTCATCACCACGCGCGATGGCCGCATCTTGGGCGCGAGCATTCTGGGTGCGGAGGCGGGCGAGCTCATCCACACCTGGTCGCTCGCCATCTCGGCGGGCCTCAACATCAAGGCCATGGCGCAGTATGTAGCGCCCTATCCGACGCTGGCTGAGATCAATCGCCGGGCGGCGACAACCTTCTTCGCCTCCAAGATCGGCAACCCCTGGGTCAAGACGGCGTTGCGCCTCTTGGGCGGGATACGCGGCGCGTAGACCACCAATGAGCGCTCCACAGCAAACCTCGCGATCCGGACTCGGCCTGTCGGGCAAGCTCCTGCTGCTGACGTCGCTGTTCGTCATGCTGGCGGAGGTGCTGATCTTCGTCCCCTCGATCGCCAATTTCCGCATCAACTGGCTGATGGACCGTCTGGAGGCGGCACAGATCGCCTCGATCGCTGCCAAGGCCGCGCCCGATGGGGCGTTGCCGGAGATGCTTCGCGAGGAGCTTCTGCGATCGGCTTCCGTGCGCGGCGTCGCTATGAAGACGAATGATCAGCGCTTGCTGATCCTGGCCGAGGAGATGCCACCCGAGATCGACGAGCACTACGATCTCAGAACCGACGGCGTCATCAAAAAAATCTGGGATGGACTTCGCGTCTTCATCACGCCTGCCGGCCGCACCATCCGCATCGTCGGCGAGCCCGGCATGAATGCCGGCGACTTCATCGAGATCATTATGTCGGAAGCGCCTCTGAAGGCGGCGATGATCGGTTTTGCGCTCAACATTCTCTGGCTGTCGATTGTCATCTCGCTGGTGACGGCGGCGCTCGTCTACCTGGCGCTACATCGATTGCTGGTTCGCCCGATGCGCCGGTTGACGGACAGCATGGTGGCCTTCAGCGAACGCCCCGAGATCGCCGACCGGATCATCCGGCCTTCGGGGCGGCGCGACGAGATCGGCATCGCCGAGCAGGAGCTTTCGGCGATGCAGTCCGAACTCGCTTCGACGCTGCAGCAGAAGACGCGGCTCGCGGCGCTCGGACTAGCAGTCAGCAAGATCAATCACGATCTGCGCAATTTGCTGGCCACCGCCCAGCTCATCTCGGACCGCCTGGGCACCGTCCAGGACCCGACCGTCCAGCGCGTCACGCCCCGCCTCATCGCCTCCCTCGACCGGGCGATCCGGCTGTGCGCTGATACGCTGCGCTATGGCCAGGCGACGGAACCGGCGCCCGAGCGGCGGCGTCTGGCGCTTCTGCCCCTGGTGCAGGGCCTGGTCGAGGAGCAGGGGCCAATCGCCAAGGGGGCGATCAAGGTCTCGATCGATGTGCCGGCAGGTCTCGAGATCGACGCCGATCCCGACCAGCTCTACCGCGTGCTGTCCAACCTCCTGGTGAACGCTGCCCAGGTGCTCCAGGCGGAAACGGGCGCGGGCGAGCGTCGTATCGCCATCATGGCCCGGCGCAATGGGCGGGTAGTCGTGATCGATGTTTCGGACAATGGGCCGGGCATTCCGGAGCGGGCCCGCAGCCATCTCTTCGAGGCCTTTCAAGGCAGCGCCAGGGCCGGGGGCACCGGGCTCGGGCTCGCTATTGTCGCCGAGCTTGTGAGAGCGCATGGCGGCGAGGTGGAACTCGTCGAAACCGGGACAGGCACCACCTTCCGCGTGCGCCTGCCCGATCGGGAGGCCGTCGAGCGCCCTACCCGGTGATGTCCGGCTGAACCGGGCGCGCGATGACCGCGCCGGATGGCGTCCCGAGCCGCCGCCGGGCCCGCGCGATTTCACGACAGCCCTTGCCTTAGCCCCGCCGACCCATTAGATGTGCCGCTCCGATCAGGGGCCGGCCGATGGCCGACCCCTGAGCGTGCGCGCATCAGGGCCCGCACCGGGCGCCGGTAGCTCAGTTGGATAGAGCACCAGACTACGAATCTGGGGGTCGTGGGTTCGAATCCTTCCCGGCGCGCCAATGAAATCAAGTACTTAAGTTAAATTAATCTGAATAAAGAATGACCGTGGGTAGCGCATGGGTAGCAGAATTTATGGTGCTTGAGCGCGTCATTGCGTTCCGACATTTGCTCTCGAAACACGGGCTGCGCCTTAGGACTTGGGGATAACCGAGGCCGGGCGTGGTCGGCCTTTGCTATACTCCAGCCATGCCCGACGAGCCGCGGCCGGCCGCGACAGACCCCGACACCGAATTCAGCCTTTCCATTGAGCGGGTGGCCGAGCGCTACGCCGGCGCCGGTCACCCCCGGACATACCGCACTCTGCAACGCTACTCTGCCTCGGGTCATCTCGATGCTCGGAAGGTTGCGACAGCCCTCGGCGACAAATACCTCGTCACACCCCAGTCCGTTATCCGCCACCTCGCCCAGATTGCCGAGCTGGTCGCCCTGCAACCGGCAACGACAGGTCGCGGCTTGTCGCGGCCGGACGCTGTCCGTCCACCGCAAGAACCATCGCTCGACATGGACCGACAGGACGCGACGCGTCGCGATGAGACGCAGGGTCTTTTCGCTGCTTATCCGGCCGAAAACCCAAGCGACATGGGACGACGGTCGGCGACAACTCCGTCAGACCTGTCGCGGCCGGTCGCGGTGGGGCAGCCACACTTGTCGCTGTTGGCCGCCCATCGCGAAGCCGAGCTAGAACGATTGCATGACGACAACAAGTTCCTGAAGAGCCAAATCGCGACCAAGGACGAGCAGATCGCTGCCTTGCTAGAACGCGACAAAGAAACCAACTTCCTGGTGCGCGGATTGCAGCAAATGCTGACGCCGCTCCTTGGCAGCCCACACGCACGACGACCCGAGGACGGGCCAACGGCGAGCTAGCTAGTCTCCCCCTGTTGATAACCGAAGCGGGGATGGAATTGGGCGCTACAATGATAGCACTCCTCGCCATGGAACATATCGCTGCCAAGCTAGCTAACACGCAACGCAACATTGAAATCGTCGGTGCGGACCCGGTCACACGCCATGGCTTTACCCAAGTCCCCAACGTAGTCCTCATCGATAAGCGCCTCTCGGTCGGAGCCAAGCTCGTCTACGCCATGTTGCTGAAATACGCGTGGAGCGACGATGCCTGCTTTCCTGGCCAGCAGAAGCTTTCCGAGGAGATGGGAGCAGGGGAGCGCAGTATTAGAAGCTATCTCAAGGAACTGGAATTGCACGGATTGCTCGAGGTGAAGCAGCGCGGGCTCGGCAAGACAAACATCTATCGCTTGCATTTGACCGTGAAGCGCCGCTGACCACTGCCGGGTCTGACCGGCAAATTTTGCCGGTCTGGATCGGCAAGGCTTGCCGGTCATGTTCGGCAAAATCTGCCGGTCCTACATTATAATAATATGCATTTACTATACTAAGAGTACTAATACTCAGCAGGGAAGAACTTATAAGAATTGAGCCACTAAGGATGCGCGGCAGCGGAGAGTCGATACGCCGTGATGATCGTATTGCGCACAATATCTGTTTCGCGACATTATTACTAAGGCTTCTCAATGGGTTAGTTGCCAGTCGACTTCTGGTCGCGGACAGCGCCTGTCATCCACTTTTGGCCGTATCGAGCTGACCCAGTCGACACCCGTTACGAGCATAAGCTAGGCTGCGGACTCATAAACTCGAAGCCATAGGCGTGTCGAGGCGAGCTTGATCATGGCGAGATAGTTCAACGCGCTGCGGTCGAAACGCATGGCGATGTGGCGGAACTGCTTGAGCTTGTTGAAGCAGCGCTCGATGAGGTTTCGCTGCTTGTAGCGCCGCTTGCTGTATTTGATCTCGTCCACGCGATTGGAGCGTGGCGGAATATGAGGCGTGCAGTCCTGGTCCTCGATCACCTCCCGGATCCAGTCGGCGTCGTAGCCTCTGTCGGCCAGCACATGTGCGCCCGCCGGCAGATCGTTGAGCAAGAGCTCGGCCATCGGCGCGTCGTGGGCCTGGCCTTCCGACAGCTCGACCTGCACCGGCAAACCATTGCCGACGACGCGCAGGTGAATCTTGGTCGTCAGTCCTCCACGACTCCGACCGATACAAGCGTTTCCAGTCTGTTTTTTTGGGCGGCGGCTTGGCTGTGAACCCTGACGGTGCTCGAGTCGATCATCTGCACCTTGCCGTCGTGCGCCTTGATGACGGCGTCCATGAGCTTGTCCCAGATGCCGGCTTTGCGCCAGCGATTGAAGCGGTTGTAGACCGTCGTGTATGGCCCGTAGCGCTCGGGCAGATCGCGCCACGGCGAGCCGGTGCGCAAGATCCAGAAGATGCCGTTCAACACGCGCTGGTCGTCGACGCGCGGCACCCCACGCGGCTTGTTCGGCAGCAACGGCTTGATCACTCGCCACTCGAAGTCCGTCAGCTCGTAGCGCCCCATGATCCAATCTCCTTTCGGCAGCTTGAATCACGTTTCATCTGATTTGGGAATCCTTTATGAGTACGCAGCCTAGTTGCAGTATCCTACTCCTTGAGTCGGGCCGCTAGTTGGCCTGGGTCGCCGCCGTTGCGCAACCCGTGCGTTCTGGGCCGGAAATCTACTGGATCTCGGAGTCGCCTGGTGACTATCGGACACATCCGAAGTCGTGCCTTTTCGGAGCATGTCCGATAGAAAAATTCTCGCGAACCCCTGACGAGACCCCTGTTGTAGGACAGCAGGGGTCGTTTTGTATACGACAAGCAAGAAAGCCTTGCTTGTCAACAAAATGCGCCTCGGGGGGTGTCGGGCTTACAGCCCGACGAAAACGCCGCCACCCCGCAATCTCGATGACTACATCGAGTCAATTGTGCGGGGCTGGCGGCCGCGCTCCTCGGAAACCATAGTCGGCCGAATACGGCCTCCTTGGTTGTCCGGTCGCTTGGCTGTCGGCGTTTTCGTCGGCCTGCTACGCAGGACGCACGCCGCTAGCCGCTTCGTGCGGCGGCCATGGGCCTTGCACGAAGCGGGCGGCTGAGCTCCGACACCCCCCTCGGCAGAATGCGAGAAGCTGGCCCGCTTTTCGAAACACGCGTCCGATAGTCCAGTGGGGCTATCCGGACACGCGTCCGAAGTCGCCGGCAAGGAGATGACGAGAGAGCAAGGTGTCGGAAGGGGCCAAGAGGGCCCCAAGGAGCGTTGAAGACGGCAGGCAATAGCCTGGGCGGGATGAGAGTGCCCCAGGATGTCTTTTGCCCCCATATGACTCAATTCGAACCTGTCTGATGTTGTCGGAATCCGGACTTGGCGCCGCAAGCGCCTGTGACCCGATCCAGTCGTCAGCCGGAAGTGCGAAGCGGACCACATTTTGTCAGCTCCTCGGGCCTTGAACAGAAGTCGTTCGCGAGGTTATGATCGCACTCGGCGATCTCGACCTCATAGAGGAAGCGGATACGGCGGGCGAGGGAAGCGACGTGGAACTGCTCGCCCTCGTTAGGTGGATGTGAGAGCTTGGGCCGCAAGGATTGGGGCGCAACGCGATGCAATGACATCGACTTGGCGAATCGCTCTGGTCCGCCACCCACTCGTGTAGGCTTCCGCCGAGGAGACCTCGCCGACCGCGGTGCCCTCTGCGGATCCAACACCAGACCATCGTACCGACCCGCCAAGAAGCGCCGCTATGGACTGCGGGCCACATAGTTAGTTCTTCGACATATTCAATAGCCGCGCTCAGGCGACCTAGTTCGTCGTGCGATGGCTCAACCGTGGCAACGTTGCTCAATCTCCTGGCGTTCGGACCGCGCCGCTGCATCATCCGCGACGTGCTTTCCAACATCGCACTATCGGAATCGGAGGACGAGGATGCATGGAAAGAGTCTGGCGAGGCGCTCCGGTCTTGCAATATTGCGCGACTGCGCCCGCGCCAAGATGTTTGAGTTGACCAGGATCAAGGATGTCGTTCGATGCTCGGTCCACAAGGGGAGTATGCCGTGGTTTGTGCTGCCCAACGGACGGTTGAGGACATTCAGACGTGTGCACTCGGGTCATAGGGTCTGGCTTGCGGTTGCTGATCGCAGCAGTGCTCAGCTTGCTGTTGGCCTTCCCCCCAGCAGCACACCCGGGACATGGCCACGACACGACTGCACTCATGGCAGTCGCCGCTGTTGACACTTTGGTTGATCGGACGAGTTCGGGTAACGTTGACAAGGGAGTGCAGGTGATCGCAGTTCCCGCACCGGCGCTCGTCTCTTCCTCTTGCTGCTGCGGTCAGAGCGGCTGTTGCGCCAATTCAAGCTACGGCTTAGGGATGACTTGCGGATCGGGATCATGCGGGCACAGTGGCAGCGCCCTCGTCGTGTCGCAAGCTACTCACGGCGCAACCAAGCGTGCGGCGTGCCTTCCGAATGTCGTGTTCGAGATTTCCGCGACAAGTGACCATGCTCTCCCCTGCACCGACAACGAGCCGCGCGGGTGCCTCCATTCGCCGGCTGCGTGCAGTGGCGCCAGCTGTGCTGCGGCTCTGCCGGCATGTCCCTTTCTAATGCTGTACCCAGAGTCGGTCACATACGACCCGGCGGCCCACTCCGTGATGGAGCGCCGCGTCAGTGAATCGCTTTTCCATCCGCCTCGTTCTCGTGGCTGAGCGGCGCGTCGTCTCGCGCCTCGATGCGTGCCGCTGTTGGCGGTGCGAGGATTGATCCACGACGACAGTGTCCATGCTGCTCGAGGACGAGCCAAAGCGGCAAGCCCGAAACTTCATCTGAAGATCATCCCGAGCCTCAGGGATCGGTGGTGGCCGCGCCTTCAGCCAACCCCAGGCAGCACGCGAACCGAGCGTGGGTACATCATAGCTTTCCAAGGTGACGTCATGACGATCGGACACATAGCCAAAGCATCAGCTCCCGAGCACCTGCACGTCCCGATCACACCGTTGGGCCTCAGTCTCGGCTCGTTCTTCGCCATTAGCTTCCTCGGCTGCATTCTGCTGGGGCTCATCGTGCCTGATGCAGACATGCACCGGCCTTGGCTGCAGTTCTTTCCGGGTTTCGAGTGGTTGACGCTGCGCGGGGTCGTGCTCGGCCTCGTCTGGACGCAGGTCTATGGCTGGTGGACCGCAATCGTGCTCGGCTGTCTCTTCAACTTCTTCGCTGCACGACGTGGCTGAGGACAAATGACCATGCTGGAAGCAAGCCAAACGATCGGAACCAATCGGTCCGAGACCCCTCGAGCGATCACGCTCCCAGGCCGCAAGCCGAGCGCGGTGGCCAGCACTCTGTCAACGAGTGCGGCCAGCGAAATGGCAAAGCGTGAGCGTGATGCAGCGATTGCAACTCCGCGAGAGTCTCTGCCGCTTTCGCCATTTGATATCCTCGCCTATCAACGTGATGTCCTGGAGCGGACTATCCTGTTCTTCGAAACACTGAGGAAGCGCGCCAACAACATGCTCGAGCACGAGCGCGCCGGACTGCCGCCTGTCCTCAACTTCAAATATGAGATGCTCCTCGACGCGCGACAATTCGAGCGTCCCGCGAACTATGCGCTTCTGCGTATCACCGAGGTCGGCGAGGACTGCTGGGACGACTGCGTCGACCCGGCAAAGCCGCCGGTGATCGTGCTCGATCCACGGGCCGGGCATGGTCCCGGTCTCGGCGGCTTCAAGTGCGAGTCCGAGGTCGGCGTCGCGCTGCATACCGGCCATCCGGTCTATTTCGTGGTGTTCTTCCCCGAACCCTGTCCTCACCAGACACTCGCCGACGTGCTCGCCGCGCTGCGTCGCTTTGTCGAGGACGTTGCCGCCCGACACGGGGGCAAACCCCAGGTGCTCTATGGCAACTGCCAAGCCGGCTGGGCCGTGACGCTTTTGTCGGCAGACTGTCAGGGTCTGGTCGGGCCGGTGGTCCTGAACGGCTCGCCCTTGTCCTACTGGGCCGGCGAGGCGGGCGTGAACCCGATCCGCGTCATAGGCGGGTTCGTCGGCGGCGTCTGGCTCGCCCACTTCCTGGCCGATCTCAACCAGGACCGCTTCGACGGCGCCTGGCTCGTGCAGAATTTCGAGAGCCTCAAGCCAGGCAATGCCTTCTGGGACAAGTACGCCAACCTGTTCACCAGGATCGACACCGAGACCGATCGCTTCCTCGAGTTCGAGCGCTGGTGGAACGGTTTTTATCGTCTCAGCGGCGAGGAGATCGTTTCGATCGTCGAGGACTTGATCGTCGGCAACAAGCTGGAGCAGGGGCAGGCGCGGATCGACGACCACTGCACCATCGATCTCACCGACATCAAGAACCCGCTCGTGATCTTCGCCTCCTACGGCGACAACATCACGCCGCCGCACCAGGCGCTCGGGTGGGTCCCGGCCGTCTACAAGAGCACCGACGCCCTCAAACAAGCGGGGCAGCGCATTGTCTATCTGACCAACCCGCACGTCGGGCATCTGGGCATCTTCGTCTCGGCCAGCGTCGCCCGCTTCGAGCACCGCGCCATCCTCGAGAACCTTGCTGACATCGAGGCGCTCCAGCCCGGCCTTTACGAGATGAAAATTGACAATCCGACCGGCGATCCGGATTGCGAGCGACACCAGTACTCGGTGCACTTCGAGCCGCGCAAGGTCGAGGATCTCCGCTTCGACTACCCGCGCCAGGCATTCGAGCGCGTGCAGCAGGTCTCGGAGTTCAACGAGGCATTGTATCGCACGTTCATGAGCCCATGGATAAAGGCCGCCGCCAACCCGTGGCAGTCGCTGTCCATGCAGTGGCTGCATCCTATGCGGATGAAGAGCTACCTGTGGTCGGAGACCTTCATGCCCTGGATGAGTGCATTTGCGGTGCTGGCCGACGCGATCGGCAAGGACCGCCATCCAACACCGCAGAATCATCCCCTGATGGCGCAGGAGCGCAAGCTCATCGCCAACATCTCCGCCTTCTGGGAAACTGCTCGTAAGGTGCGCGATGCCGCGCTGGAGCGCACGTTCACGACTATCTTCGATCACAAGCGTGAACGGCACGAACTGGAGCCGTCGCGCGAGCCTGCTGGCCCAACCGACAACAAGTCGACGGGCGGCAGGTCTCCCATGACACTCGAGGACGAACGCGACCACAGCGGCGACCCCTCTGAATTGGGACGACTTGGGCGCCGCTCAGGGGACCAATCTCAACCTTACTTAGGCGCAGAACTGAAACATGAGGAGACTGAACATGCCGGTTACCAAGGTCACGAATGAGAACGTGTCGCATGAGCCGAAGAAAACCGGCTGCTGCGGCGGGGCTCACGCTAAAGACGAGAAGGTGCAGCCGGTTCAGAAGGAGATTGCCAATCCGCGCGGCGACCGCAAGCGCGAGCATGCCCACCACGCAGACGGCGGCTCATGCTGCTGCGGGGCGGCACGGCGAGCAAGTAGCTGACCACTCGTTTCAACCCAGGAGAATGATCATGAAGAAGGCTATGAAACGTCTGTCGATCGTTACGGTCTTTTTGGGGTTGGTGGCGGCCTCGATGATGGCAGCACTCGCACAAGAGGCAGCTGATCCTCATCATCCGACGGATCCGGCTGCGGCTGGCGCTTCAGCGCCCCAGGCTCTGCCTGCACAGGCGGGGGTGAGCACCGCTCCCATGCAGGGCGGAAGCATGATGGGCGGTGATCAGATGCGCATGATGAAAATGATGCAGGAGATGCACGAAATGATGATGGGCGGCGGCGTGGCGATGCAGCCCAAGGGTGACACCGGCCCGTCGAGCCAAGCCTTCACCGGCATCATGGCGAACATGCATCAGGAGATGGCAATCACCTTCACCGGCAATGCCGACGTCGACTTCGTCAAGGGAATGATTCCGCATCACAAGGCCGCGGTCGACATGGCGAAAACCGTGCTCGCCTTTGGCAAGGATCCGGACGTCAGGAAGGTCGCCGAGGGCGTCATCAAGGCCCAGGAAGCCGAGATCATCTGGATGAAGGCCTGGCTCGAGAACCAGGGCCAATGAGCGGCAGACGTACGGCGTTTTGTTTCTTGTTCGCCGCACCGAGCACTCGTGTCGAGTCATATGCCTTGATCTGACGGTCAGGCGGTGCATGCAATCAGAGGAACGACGCCGATGCAACGGAAGGCGCACAAGCTGCAGAACTTGATCGATCAGACGAAAGGCTATCAGCCTGTTCGCGTCGCCGTCGTCAATGCGGCGCAACAGGTGTCGCTCGAGTCGGTGCGTGAAGCAGCCGACCTCGGTTTCGTCGATCCGATCCTCATTGGCGAGGCGACCGCCATCCGTGACATTGCAGCTTCGGTCGGCATCCGTGACGCGGCAGATCGCATCATCGACGCGAAGGGCGACCCCGCTGCGGCCGCCGCCGGTGTCAGGCTCGTTCGCGAGGGAAAGGTCGACATTCTCATGAAGGGGCTTGTCCATACGGACACCTTCATGCGCGCCTTGCTTGATGCGGAGCATGGACTTCGCCTGCCCGGACGTCGGGTGAGTCACACCTTCCTGTGCGACATCCCGTCATACTCCAAGCTGCTCGTCATTACCGACGCCGCGATCAACATCGCACCCGACCTCAACGCCAAGGCGGAGATCCTGCAGAACGCCATTGAGCTCTGTCATTTGCTCGGTATTGAGACGCCCAAGGCCGCTGTGCTTTCGGCTGTTGAGACGGTTAATCCGGCGATCGTCTCGACGCTCGATGCCGCCTGCCTCATGCTGATGGCGCAACGTGGCCAAATCACCGGGGCCATCGTTGACGGCCCGTTGGCCTTCGACAACGCGATTTCGCTGAGCGCGGCCACAGAAAAGGGGATCTCGTCGAAGGTTGCTGGCGACTGTGACATCCTGCTCGTGCCCGATCTCGTCTCGGGCAACATCCTCGCGAAGACCCTCGAGTACCTCGGCGGCGCCGTCGCGGCCGGCATCGTCCTCGGGCTATCGGTGCCGGTGGTCTTGAACTCGCGCTCAGATCCGGCCTCGGCTCGCCTCGCCGCTCTCGCGCTGGCCGCGCTCATCCATCATCGGAGTGGCAGGAACACTGCCGTTGTGAAAGCCTCCCCTACCGAATCGAGGCATCAATGCGCGCCGCAACCTGAGCTCGCTTGTTGTCCGTTGCCAAGGTGATGCCATGCAAAGACTAGCGCTACGGGATAACGCCCACATCGAATTGACGATTGGTGGCATGACATGCGCTCATTGTCCGCCAGCGATCGAGAAGGCTCTGATTGCCGTCGACGGCGTGGCATCGGCGCGCATCAACCTCGCAAACCGGATCGCTAGCGTCGACTACGACCCGGGCCGCGCCAAGGTGGTGGACCTGCTGCAGGCCATCCGAGCGCACGGCTACGTCGCCGGTACAGCGACCACCCGCATCCCGCTCGAGAACATGCATTGCAGCTCATGCGTGATCCGCACCGAGCTTGCCCTGCAGATGACCCCGGGCGTGGTTTCCGCCCGCGCGAGCCTCCTCACCAATTCCGTCGATGTCGAGTACCAACCCGACAAGACCGATTTCTCAGCCCTCCGCAAGGCAATCGAACAGGCGGGCTACAAAGTGGCCGAGACGAAGGCTGGGGCCGAGGCCGAGCCGGGCGAAGAGGACCTCGCGCCAGAGGAAGCGGCGCAGCAAGAGGAATACCGTACCTTGATGGGGAAGTTCTGGTTCGCCGCCGCGGTCTCGGTGCCCGTCGTGCTCCTGAGCTACCCGGAACTCTTTCCGGGCCTTCGCGACTGGATGCCCACGGGAAGCGCAAGCCGTCGCGTCGTCTGGGCGCTCTTGGGAGTTCTGAGCCTGCCGGTGCTCCTCTGGTCCGGCTCGCAGTTTTTCACTGGCATGTGGAACGCTCTGAAGCACCGCGCGGCCAATATGCACACACTGATCGCCGTCGGCATCAGCGCCGCCTACGCTTACTCGGTCGTCGCCGTCACTTTCCCTCAGCTTTTTCCGCGCATGGAGCTCGCCGAAGTTTTCTGGGACGTGACCACGGTCGTGGTGGCGCTCGTCGTCCTCGGCCTTGCCCTCGAGATCAAGGCCAAGGGCCGCACCTCCGAAGCGATCAAGAAGCTCATCGGCCTTCAGGCCAAGACAGCCCGCGTCGTGCGCAATGGCCAGGAAATCGACCTGCCCGTGGAAGAAGTGCTGGTTGGTGATATTCTCGTCGTCAAGCCAGGCGACAAGATCGCGGTTGACGGCGAGATCATCGATGGATCGAGCGCGATCGATGAATCGATGATCACCGGCGAGTCGATACCTGTCGAGAAGCGGACGAGTGATGAGGTGATCGGCGGGACGCTCAACAAGACAGGCAACTTCAAGTTCCGCGCGACCAAGGTTGGCAAGGATACGGCGCTCGCCAGCATCATCCGCATGGTCAAGGACGCGCAAGGCTCGAAGGCGCCGATCCAGCGTGTCGTCGACACGGTGTCCGGCTACTTCGTGCCTGCCGTGATGATCCTCGCCATCCTAGCGTTCGTCGTCTGGTATCTGTTCGGCCCCGAGCCTCGTTTCATCTTCGCCGCCATCGTGTTCGTCACCACGCTCATCATCGCCTGCCCATGTGCGCTCGGTCTGGCGACACCGACCTCGCTCACAGTCGGCATTGGCAAGGGTGCGGAGAACGGCATTCTGATCCGCTCCGGAGACGCGCTGCAGAGCGCCGAGAAGCTCGACTGCGTCATTCTCGACAAGACTGGAACCGTCACCCGCGGTGAACCATCGCTGACCGACGTGGTGGCGAAAGGCAGCGACGAGGCGACGGTGCTCCGATTGGCCGCCTCGCTTGAGCGCGGTTCGGAGCATCCGCTCGGCGAGGCCATCGTGAAAGGCGCCGAGATACGCAAGATCGCCGTCGTCGACGCGAAGGACTTTGCAGCCATCCCCGGCCACGGAGTCGGCGGGCGCGTCGACGACCGCGCCGTGCTGCTCGGCAATGCCAAGCTCATGCGCGACCGCGGCATCGCCATCGATCTTCTCACCGCGGATTGGGAACGACTGGCGGGCGAAGGCAAGACGCCGATGTATGTCGCCGCCGATGGCAAGGCGCTCGGCCTCATTGGCGTAGCTGACACCGTCAAGCCTGACTCCAAGGCGGCCATCGCGGTGCTGCAGAGTCTTGGGCTGGAGGTCGTGATGCTGACCGGCGACAACGAGCGTACCGCCAAGGCGATCGCGCGCCAGGTCGGCATCGAGCGCGTGCTCGCCGATGTGTTGCCCGAGGCGAAAGCCCATGAGGTCCAGAAGCTGCAGCTCGAGGGAAAGAGTGTCGGCATGGTCGGCGACGGCATTAACGATGCGCCGGCACTGGCCCAGGCCGACGTCGGCTTCGCTATCGGCACGGGAACCGACGTGGCGATCGAAGCGAGTGATGTGACCCTCATCAAGGGCAGCCTGATGGGAGTGGTCACTGCCATCGAGATCAGCAAGGCGACCATGCGCAACGTACGCCAGAACCTGGTCGGAGCCTTCGGCTACAACGTGCTCGGCATACCCGTGGCAATGGGAGCACTCTATCCTTTCCTCGGCCTGCTGCTCTCTCCGCTGATCGCTGCGGCGGCCATGGCTTTCAGCTCCGTCACCGTCGTCACCAATGCCAACCGGCTCCGGTACTTCGAGCCAAGAAGGAAAGCGTCATGACTGGCGATCGCTGGTTCGTCCTCGCTGCTGGGCTCGCGCTCATCGCGTTCATCGTCTGGTTCTTTTGGATGAAGCGCTCGACTGGCACCCGCGCCTCCGAGGCCTCGGGCGGCTACCAGGAGGCGATGATCGTGGTGAAGGGCGGCTACACGCCCGACACCATCGTCGTGCACGCCGGAAGACCCGTTCGTCTCAGCTTTCGCCGGGATGAGACGGCCTCGTGCTCGGACAAGGTGATCTTCGCCGACTTCAACAAGAGCGCCGACTTGCCGACGGGCCAGACGGTCGCGGTCGAGCTCTTGCCGAAGGAGCCGGGCGAGTACGCCTTTGCCTGCCCCATGGGGATGTTTCGTGGCCGGCTCATTGTCGAATGAATGCCCGCACAGGGCCAGAGCGAAGAGGAGTGAAGTCATGGGTTACACGTTTAATCGTACCGTTGACGGTGCTTTCAATGATGTCGTCGAGCGCACCGTCGCCGCGCTCAAAGCCGAAGGCTTTGGTGTCCTGTCCGATCTCGATATCCAGGCAACGCTCAAGGCTAAGCTCGGCGTCAATTTCCAGCGCTACCGCATTCTTGGAGCGTGCAACCCGCCGCTTGCTTATCGGGCGCTGCAAGTGGAACCGACAATCGGAGTCATGCTTCCCTGCAATGTCGTGGTCCGCGAGATATCTCCCGGCAAGATCGAAGTGGCGGCCATCAACCCGCTCACGGGTATCGGTGAGGTCGGGAATCCGAGCCTGACAGCAGTTGCCGCAGAAGTGGCTGAGAAGCTCCAACGGGTCGTTGCAAGCATCTGAAGAGAGAATGGATGGATGACATGACACACGACCATTCGCATCACGACCAAGGTGGCGCACCGCCGGATAGCTTCTGGACGTCGCGAGCCTTCCTGGTCTTTCTGGGCTTTGCGGCCATGGCGCTCGTTCTGCTATGGAAAGAGCACAGGGCGCATATACTCGGCGCCTTGCCCTTCCTCTTCATCCTCGCTTGCCCCCTCATGCACATCTTCATGCACGGAAGCCATGGCGGCCATGGAGGTCATGGCCACGGCCCTCGCGGTCCGAATGACCGCAATCCGAGCGAGCGCGATGGAGGCAAGTCATGACGGATACCTCGCCCGCCTATGGCCTTTGGGGGCTGGTACTGATCAACTCGGTGATCTTCATCTTCTTTGCCTTCACTTTCTTCAAGCCGCAGACGCCGCGCGACTGGCGTTCGTTCAGCGCGTTCAGCGCCTTCATCGTCGCCTTGTTTGCGGAGATGTATGGCTTTCCCCTGACCATCTACTTCCTCTCGGGTTGGCTGCAGTCGCGATATCCAAACGTCGACTGGCTCTCGCACGACGCCGGTCATCTGCTCGAGATGATGCTCGGTTGGAAAGCCAACCCACATTTCGGCCCGTTCCACATCCTGAGTAATGTGCTGATCATCGCCGGGTTCTTGGTAGTATCTGCGGCGTGGCGCGTGCTCTATGCGGCGCAGCGGAACCGCGCTCTTGCGACGACCGGTCCCTACTCCTACGTGCGCCATCCCCAATATGTCGGCTTCATCCTGGTGATGTTCGGCTTCCTGCTGCAGTGGCCAACGCTGCTCACGCTGGCGATGTTCCCGGTGCTGGTCTGGATGTACGTCCGGCTCGCACGCTCGGAGGAGCAGGACGCCATCGCCGAATTTGGCGAGGCCTACCGGCAATACGCGGCACGCGTGCCGGGCTTCATTCCCCGGTCGTTGAGGCCGTCAGGGGCACCGCTCGCATGATCGGGACCACACTCAATCCTCGCGAAGGTCCGTCTCGCATTGTCGGTCTTCGCAGCACCAATTCGAGGAGAGAAGCCATGAATATGTTTGCTTCACTTCTGCGCGTGCTCTTGGCGATGGCCGTGCTTTTAGATTCGCCAGCCAAGGCTGCGGAATGGCAGGGAACCATTGTCACGGCCAACGAGCGCGACAACACGTTGAGCTTCATCACCTGGCCCCAGAAAGTCCAAACCAGGATTCCCGTTCCTATCGCACCTCATAACGTGCAGTTCACTCGCGATGGCAAGCTCCTGCTTGCGGTTGGTGTAGCAAGTGGCGGGAAAGGACATGAGCAGCACGGCGCGGGTGGCCTTCTTGTCATCATCGACGCCGCATCACCGAAGATGGGGCCGATGGCGACAGTGGCAATTGGCGGGCATCCCGGACACGTTGTGGCCGATCGCAATGGGCGCTTTGCCTATGTCACCGACGCTGCGAGCAACGCCGTGATCGTGGTCGATCTGACCGCGAAGGCGGTTGTCGTCTCAATTCCAGTTGGTACTTATCCGCACGGGCTGCGAATGAGCCCGGACGAGCGGGAGATCTACGTCGCCAACATGCGTGCGGACAGCGTCTCCGTCATTGATGTGGCAGGGCGCAAGGAGGTTGCCCGAATTCGAGTTGGCAAGAGACCAGTCCAGGTCGGGTTCACGCCGGACGGTAAGTTCGCATTCGCGAGCCTCAATGCCGAGAACGCCGTTGCCGTCATCGATACGGCGAAGCGCGCCCGCGTAGCCAAGAAAGCCGTCGGCAGAGGGCCGGTGCAGGTCTATGCGAGCGCCGACAGCGCTACGATCTTGGTTGCGAACCAAGGAAGCGAGAAGCGTCCCGACAACCGAATCTCAATTGTGTCGGTCCGTGGAGCGACCAAGACAAGGCATGTCGAGACAGGTCGAGGAGCGCACGGGGTCGCGGTCAGTGAGGATGGATCTTTGCTCGCGGTCACGAACACCTATGCAAACACCCTCACCGTGATCGATGGCGTTTCGACCAAGGTCCTCGCCACTCTAGAGGTCGGAGCAGCCCCGAACGGGGTTACAATGTCTGCCGCTCCGGCGAGATAGCGCTGATGCGGCCGATCGGCCCGCAGCGAAAAAACCAGAGCCGGCGTTTGCGAGTGCGATGCGGAATCCTGGAGTGGAACAAGGACTTTCTGACAATATGTGGCTGGAGTTGCTCAAGCGCGAGATGCCGGTGACAAACGATCTGTGCAAGCTGAGGGTCTGGCTGAATCGGTCCGTAAAAGGGACGCTGCAGCTTCAAGCCGCGGTGTAGTTACGATCGTCACTGCATTGGCCCGCGCCAAGAAATGGAGAAGGAGCATGAGCACGACGCAAGGGCACCCTCCCCGCCCAACAACCGGGGTCACTTTGTCCAGGAGCATTCTCGGGTTCGGCGCCGCTCACGGCGCACCCATCGTGTTTTCAGGCCTCCTCTGGTGGATGCTCTGGTGGGGACATGTGCCAAACGTTCAAACCGTCAACGAGGCCATGCAGCACGTCTCGTGGGTAGGTGTCATCGCGCTTGTTTACGTTGCCTTGCAGGCGCGCGCGGTGCTGGCCCAGCCACGCAGCGGCGTGGTGCATTCGCTGATCGAGATCCTGATATCGCTGTTGCCCTTGTTCGTTGTGGGCTACGCGATGGTCGACTGGTTCCGTGGCGGTAATCCGCTTTCGGTCTTCCAGGTCATAGTCATGGTGCAGGCGACGATTGCGTCGCTGATCGACGTCGTGATCTTCACCTGGTTCTCACTGCGAACTGAACAAGCTCTCGATCCAGGGCATCCAGACGCACGTGCGCTGAATGGCTGGACGGAGACGGCCCTGATGAGAGCCCTTCACACCGCATCATGCGCAGCTGGCACGACCCCAGGGCAAACTCATTAAACTGAAAATACGCGAAATGTGAGAAGCCAATGCGTGACCCGGTCTTCAGCGCACGATCCTTGACGAAGACCTACACCTCCGGCGAGGTCGCGGTCCATGCCTTGCGGGAGGTAGATCTTGAAATTTTCCCTGGGGAAGTTGTTGTCTTACTTGGTCCGTCCGGCAGTGGAAAGTCGACGCTGTTGAACATCATGGGCGGGCTCGATCGGGCCACGAGCGGCCACCTGTTCTTCCGGGATCTGGAGCTTACCGGGCTGGATGACCGAGGGCTCACGGCTTATCGGCGGCGCCACGTGGGCTTCGTGTTTCAATTCTACAATCTGATCCCGAGCCTTACAGCGAAGGAGAACGTCGCGCTCGTCACGGAGATTTCCGAGCGGCCAATGCGTCCGGCGGAAGCCCTCGCAATGGTCGGTCTTGAGGCGCGTATGGATCATTTCCCAGCACAGCTTTCGGGAGGCGAGCAGCAGCGTGTGGCCATCGCCCGCGCAATCGCAAAGAGGCCTGAGGTGCTTCTGTGCGACGAGCCGACGGGCGCGCTCGATTCCAAGACGGGCATCCGCGTCATCGAAGCGCTGCTGACCATCAACCGGCAGCTCGGGACTACGACACTCATCATCACGCACAACGCCAGCATCCAGGATGTTGCCGACCGCGTTCTCTTTTTTGCCGACGGTCGGATCTCGCGCACGCACAAGAATGAAGTCCGACGGGCTGCGGCCGAACTCATCTGGTGAACGCATGCACGTCCTCGATCTTAAACTTCTCCGTGACGTTAAGCGCCTCTGGGCCCAGGCGCTGGCCATCGCTCTCGTCGTTGCCGGCGGTGTTGCCACGCTCGTGCTTGCGGTCGGTTCCTTCCGGTCTCTGGATGAGACGCGCAATGCTTACTACGAACGCTATCGATTTGCGGATGTCTTTGCCTCAGTGCGACGAGCGCCCAAGACGCTGATCGACGACATTTCGAAGATTCCCGGTGTCGCAGCCGTGGACGCGCGCATCGCTAAGCTGGCACTGCTCGACATACCGGGCCTTCGCGAGCCGGCGACCGGTCAATTTATTTCGTTGCCCGAAGTCCGCAAGTCCACGCTCAATCAGCTCTATATGCGGATAGGCCGGGGGCCCGAGCCGCTGAGCCCGAACGAGGTTGTTGTCAGCGAGAGCTTTGCAAATGCTCATGGATTTGTGCCCGGTTCTCCGTTCTCGGCGATCTTGAATGGCCGCAAACGCGAGCTGGTGATCGTCGGCATCGCGCTGTCGCCCGAGTTCATCTTTGCGGTCGGGCCAGGCGACATCATGCCGGATGACCGCCGCTTTGGCATCGTCTGGATGTCCGAAAAGGCGCTTGCCAGCGCCTACGATCTCGAAGGCGCGTTCTCCTCAGTTAATCTCAAGTTGTTGCGGGATATTTCGGAACGCGAGGTGATCCAACGGCTCGATGCGCTGCTCGAACGCTATGGAGGGCGGGCGGCGCACGGGCGAAAGGAGCAGACGTCGCATGCGTGGCTCGACCACGAACTCGACATGCTCAACAACATGAGCCGTACTCTGCCCCCGATCTTTCTTGTGGTTGCGGCATTTCTGGTCAATGTCACCCTCAGTCGGCTTGTCGCGCTCGAGCGCGAACAAATCGGCCTCCTGAAAGCTGTCGGTTATGGGCAGTGGACGATCGCGGCACACTACATCAAGTTCGTCATCATCATCACCGTCATTGGCATAGCAATCGGTAGCGCCGCCGGAACGTGGCTTGGCACCATCGTCACGACGCTGTTCGGGGATTTCTTCCGCTTCCCATTTCTCGTTTTCACCTACAGCCCGGACGTCTACATCACGGCCGCGATGCTCAGTCTCCTTGCCGCGATTGTTGGTGCAATCCGCGCGCTTTGGGATGTTGTAAGGCTCCCCCCGGCCGTTGCTATGCAGCCGCCCGCTCCGCCGCACTTCCGCCGGGTGCTGCCCGCAGCATTTGCCCTCGACAGCGTGCTGTCGCAACCCAGCATCATGATGCTGCGCAATATCGCCCGCCATCCCATCCGCGCCGGTTTCACCATGCTGGGCATGGCGCTGGCAACAGCAATACTCGTCGTATCGCTGTTCACCAATGACACCATGGAGCAACTGATTGACGTGACGTATTTCCTGTCCGACCGACAGGACGCCACTGTCAGCTTCGTCGAGAAGCGCCCGCGGGACGTCGTCATGCAGATGGCCCGGCTTCCAGGCGTCCTGGCCGCTGAGCCCTATCGTGAGGTTCCAGTTCGCATTCGCAATGGCAGCATCGAGCGACGGATCATGATCAGCGGAAGACCGCGCGATGCCGATCTCAACCGCATCATCGACGTTGACCTGCGCCCTGTCGTGCTGCCGGATGTGGACTTGGCGATCTCGGGCTTGCTCGCGCAGATCCTGGGCGTGCACGTTGGTGATTTAGTCGAGGTCGACCTGCTCGAGGGCCAGCGGCGAACTGTCTCTCTCCCCGTGTCTGCATTGGTCGAGGACTATTTCGGTATCAGAGGCATGATGGATGCTGGAGCCTTGGCGCGGCTCATGCGAGAGGCTCCGGCCATGAATAGCGTCAATCTCAGCTACGACCAGAACAAATCCGACGAGTTCTACGCCGCGATCAAGGGCATGCCGATCGTCAGCGGCGTGGCCTTACAGAGAATGTCGCTCGCCAACTTCCGCGAAACGGTGGCCCTGCTCATTACCACCATGGCAAGCATCTATACCGGGCTCGCCGCCATCATCGCCTTCGGGGTAGTCTACAACAGCGCACGCATCTCGCTCTCCGAACGTGCACGCGAGTTGGCCAGTCTGCGTGTTCTCGGATTCACGCGCGGAGAAGTCTTACGCATCCTTCTCCTCGAGCTCGCTCTCCTCACATTGATCGCACAGCCACCTGGATGGGCCATGGGCTACGGCCTTGCCTGGATCATGAAAACAAATCTGGCCGGCGAGCTGATGCGGGTCCGCCTAGTCGTCGAGCACTCGACCTATGTCCTGGCCAGCGCCATCGTCATCGTCGCCGCGTCGTTTTCAGCGCTCATCGTTCGTCAGCGCGTCAATCAGCTGGACCTCGTGTCCGTGCTCAAAACCCGAGACTGAAACATGCAAACGATATGGATTAAACGAGCAGCTACAGTGCTTGCGGGGGCACTGGTCATTGCCGGTGTGCTCTGGTTCGCGTGGCCACGTCCGATCGCCGTCGACATTGCAACCGTGACAAAAGGACCAATGGAGGTCACGATCGACGACGAAGGCAAGACCCGCGTACGACACGTCTACACCGTTTCCGCGCCGATTGCCGGAAAGGTCTTGAGAATTTCCCGCCCCGTTGGAAGTCAGGAAATGTCGCTCCACGTCGGGGATCAGGTCACTGCTGACGAGACAGTGGTCGCCATCATGCAACCGATAACGCCAAGCTTCATCGATGTTCGCTCGCGTGAAGAAATCCAGGCTGCCTTGGCGGCAGCCGACGCAGCCGTGACGTTCGCGGAAGCGGAGATTCGCCGTATCGAGGCGGCGCTCGAATTTTTCCAGGGTGAGCTTCGGCGAGCACAAGCGCTTTCCCGCACCGGTACTATTGCCGCGAGGGCGCTGGACAAGGCCAAGCTGGATGTCGCCACCAACGAGGCTGGCTTGGCGAGCGCGCGGGCTCAACTCGGCGTTCGCCGCAGCGAACGAGCGAGCGTGGCCGCCCGGTTGATCGATCCCGCCAGTGTTCCTGCAAAGACCAACCCGACGTGCTGCATTCAAATCCGCGCACCAGTCAGCGGCCGCGTGCTCAAGATCATTCAGGATAGCGAAGCCGTCGTGCCGGCCGGGGCGCCCTTGCTCGAGATCGGTGATCCCCTCGACCTCGAAGTTGTTGCCGATCTCCTTTCGAGCGATGCGGTCCAGATCACACCCGGTTCGCCTGTGCAGATCGACGGCTGGGGTGGCTCATCGATCCAGGGCCGCGTCACGCGTGTGGACCCAGCCGGCTTCGTCAAGGTCTCGGCACTCGGCATCGAGGAGCAACGGGTCCGCACCACCATCGAACTTGCTGGCGCCTCCGAAGCATGGTCGCGACTCGGGCATGACTACCGGGTGATCGTTCATGTCGCCGTCTGGCAAGCCGATGAGGCGCTGACCGTGCCAGTGGGCTCGCTATTCCGCAAAGGCAACGATTGGGCCGTCTTCTCAGTCAGAGCCGGACGCGCGCGCACGACCCTCGTCGGCATCGGCCATCGCAATGCGCAACAGGCCGAGGTTCTGTCTGGCCTCTCAGCCGACGACCGCGTCGTCCTCCACCCGAGTGACAGAGTCAAAGACGGAGCAGCGGTGTCGCAGCGAGAGATTCGGTAAGCATCGGAGAAGTTACAAGGGCGGGCTCATCACGGCGCTTGCACGATCCCGCAAGTAGATGAACCAGTAGACGCCACCAACGAGCGCGCCACCGCCAATGATGTTGCCGATGGTCACTGGAATTAGGCTGGCGAAAAAGGCTGGCCACGTTAGAGCGGCAAAGTCGGCGGGGCTGGCCCCCATCTGCGCCCACATGGCGGCCGGCCCCCACGACTTCATCATCAAGCCCAACGGGATCAGGTACATGTTCGCCACCGAATGCTCGAACCCGGCGGCTACGAAGGCGGAGACCGGGAACAGGACCGCCAAGACCTTGTCGGTCGTGGTCCGCGCGCCCAGAGACAGCCAGACGGCGAGACACACGAGAACGTTGCACAAGATCCCAAGAAACAGTGCGCGATCAAATGGCAATGTTACTTTGTCGGTCGCCAGCCTCATGGCGACCTTGGCGACGGCGCCCTCTCCGGAGAGGCATTGGCCCGACAAGAGAACTAGCAGCGCCGTTCCGACGGCTCCGATGAAATTGCCGGCATAGACGATGATCCACGCCCGCAGCATCTCGCGGAGCCGAATCTTGCCGGCAGCCCAGGCCATGACCATCAGAGTATTGCCAGTGAACAGCTCTGCGCCGCCGACTACGACGAGGATGAGCCCGAGGCTGAAGACCATGCCGGCCAGGAGGCGGCTGACGCCGAAGGGAATGCTACCGCTCGCCCCTGCGAGCACAGTCGTCGCGAACATGCTTCCAAGCCCAATGAAGGCCCCGGCGAGTGTGGCGAGCGCGATGAGGCTGAGAAGGTCGAGTCGGACTTTCTTGGCGCCGATCGTTTCGGCCCTGCGCGCAATCTCCATTGGGATAAGCGCGTCGATACCATTCATGATTAGGTGTTCGTCGCTCGATGCCATCTGATTCGACTCCCCAGGCCGCCCACAAGAACGCTTTTGCGCCTGCGGCGCGTGCAGCTACATTGATCTGGAACACGGCCAACCCCAGTGGAGCATCGTAAGATGTCTTGGCCGAGAGAGCCATGCCGCATGGTGCGGCGCACGGCAGCGTGACCGATTGACCAACCGAGCCCAGCGCCCAAGGAGGCCTGCAATGCAGATATCATTCTATGGTGCCACCGGCACTGTGACGGGATCAAAGTATCTGTTCGACGACGGCACGGCGGCGACGCTGGTCGATTGCGGTCTCTTCCAAGGGTTCAAGCAGCTACGCCTGCGCAACTGGCAGCCTCTGCCGTTCGATCCCAAGCGCATCACGTCGGTCGTCCTGACCCACGCCCACATCGATCACAGTGGGTATTTGCCCCTGCTGGTGCGCAATGGCTTTGCTGGACGCGTCTATTGCAGCAAGGCGACCAAGGACCTCTGCGAGATCCTCCTTCCGGACGCCGTCTATCTGCAAGAAGAGGAGGCGCGCTATGCCAACAAGCGTGGATTCTCGAAGCACAAGCCGGCGCTGCCCCTCTTCACCATGGAGGACGCGGAGCGCGCACTCGGCCATCTGCACGCTGTCGAATTCGACGAGCCGGTGGGTTTGAGCGAGACGTCAACCGCGAGATTCTTACCTGCCGGGCATATCCTTGGCGCCGCGATGGTGATGATCGAAAGCGCTGGAAAACAAGTGCTCTTCTCGGGCGATCTCGGACGCCCCAACGATCCAGTGATGCGTGCGCCTACCACGGTCACCAAGGCCGATGTCCTGGTTCTTGAATCGACCTACGGGAACCGACGGCACGCCCAGGCAGACCCCGAGGACGAGCTGGGTGCGCATCTGAGCCGGGCGTTGGGACGCGGGGGCGTCGTCGTCATTCCGGCTTTTGCCGTGGGGCGCGCTCAAACGCTCCTGCACCTCATGGCGCGTCTCAAGAGTCGTGGCAAGCTCGCCGGCGCGCCGATCTATCTCAACAGCCCGATGGCTGTCGATGCCACGCGCATCTATCACACCTATCGATCGCAGCATCGACTGAGCGTAGAGGAATGCACGGCCGCGTGCCGGGTCGCTGAGTTCGTCAACACCCCCGAGGCATCGAAGGCGCTGAATGGCAAGCGAGGGCCTATGGTCATCATCTCGGCGAGCGGCATGGCAACCGGAGGCCGGGTCGTGCATCACCTGAAGGCCTTCGCTCCCGATCCGAAAAACCTGATCCTCTTTTCGGGCTTCCAAGCTGCCGGGACACGTGGCGCGAATATGCTCGGCGGTGTCGAAACCGTGAGGATACACGGAACAGAAATTCCGATCCGCGCCGAGGTGGCGAACCTGGAGACGCTTTCTGGTCATGCCGATTATGCGGAGATCCTCGACTGGCTGAAATCCTTCAGCCAAGCGCCCGGGAAAATCTTCCTCACCCACGGCGAGCCTGCGGCGGCGGATCGATTGCGGCAGCATATCGAGGCAAGGTTCGGGTGGGAGTGCTCTGTACCCGACTATAGGGAAACGGTGACCATCCCATGAGCGTGAGCGATATGCCCCAAGCCGCAGCGATCGGATACGACGCGGGCCCCACATCTCCGTCGCGACTGACGCTGCGCCGGCTCGGTATCGACACCTATCAGGAGCACATCGTCTACATGCGCGCCGATTGCCATGTCTGCCAGTCGGAAGGCTTTGCGGCACGCTCGCGCGTTCGCGTTTCGGTCAATGGCAAGAGCCTGTTGGCAACACTCAATGTCATCCGGACCGACTTGCTGGCGCGGGAGGAGGCGAGCCTTTCCGAGGCAGCCTGGCAGCTGCTTGGCGGACGCGACGGTGACGTCATTGAGGTGACGCACGCCGAACCCGTGGCCTCGGAGAGTTTCGTCCGAGCAAAAGCATACGGTGAACGGCTCGATGCAGCGGCCTTCAATGCCATCATTGGGGACATCGCCAAGGGGCTCTACTCGGATCTTCATCTGGCAGCCTTCGTGACAGCGTGTGCGGGTGATCGTCTCGACCTCGAGGAGACGACTCATCTGACCAACGCGATGATTGGTGTCGGCGACCGCATTTCCTGGACATACCCGATCGTCGCCGACAAGCACTGCGTCGGTGGTTTGCCGGGCAATCGCACCACCATGCTCGTGGTTCCCATCATTGCCGCCCTCGGTCTGCCGATACCGAAGACCTCTTCCCGGGCCATTACCTCGCCGGCCGGTACGGCCGATACCATGGAGACCGTCGCGCCGGTCGATCTTAACCTGACTGCCATGCGCCGAGTCGTAGAGCGGGAGGCCGGATGCATCGTCTGGGGCGGTGCGGTGCGGCTGAGCCCGGCCGATGACATTCTGATTCAGGTGGAGCGCCCGCTCGACTTCGATAGCGACGGGCAGCTTGTGGCATCGGTCCTGTCGAAGAAGGCAACCGCCGGTGCAACGCACATCGTCCTCGATCTCCCGGTCGGCCCGACAGCCAAGGTGCGAAGCCGCGACGCGGCCAAGCGCCTGGGGGGCCGGCTCGTGCAGGTGGGAGCAGCACTCGGACTGAACGTGCGCATAGCCGAGACCGACGGAACGCAGCCCGTCGGGCGAGGTATCGGACCCGCGCTCGAGGCCCGCGACGTGCTGATGGTCCTGCAACAACAGGCCGATGCACCGATCGATCTGAGGGATCGGGCTCTGCATCTTGCTGGTGAGCTGCTCGAACTTGCGGGGCGAGCCCAGCCCGGCGATGGAATGCGTCTCGCCGCCGGAGTCCTGTCGTCGGGAAAGGCTTGGAGCAAATTCCAGGCGATCTGTGATGCCCAGGGTGGCATGAGAACTCCGCCCGCTGCGGGCTATCGCCATCCGGTCCTTGCGTCCATCGCCGGTCGGATCATGTCGATGGACAATCGGCGGCTGGCCAAGGCCGCCAAGCTCGCTGGCGCGCCGCAGGCTCCGGCGGCTGGGATCGATCTGCATGTCCGTCTTTCTGACCGGGTCGAGGCAGGGCAGCCCCTCTTTACCGTTCATGCGCAATCCCGAGGCGAGCTCGATTACGCGCTGCACTACATCGCCGCACAGCGCGCTATCATCACCATCGGGGATAGGTCATGAAATCCCTGTTCTTCGCACTGCCGGGCAACGAGGATCTCACAGCGCGCCTCACTGTCCGCCTTGCCGCCGAAGCGGGCGCGGTCGAGACCCGGCGCTTTCCCGACGGTGAGACCTACGTGCGCCTGCTTGCTGACGTTAAGGGCTGCTCGGTTGTGCTCGTTTGCACACTCGACAGACCGGACGAAAAGTCCCTGCGTCTGCTATTCACCGCCCATGCGGCCCGCGACCTCGGGGCCGCACGCGTTGGCTTGGTGGCGCCCTATCTCGCATACATGCGCCAGGACAAACGGTTCCGATCCGGCGAGGCGATCACATCGAACGCCTACGCTCGGTTGCTGTCCGCGGGCCTGGATTGGATCGTCACGATCGATCCGCACTTGCACCGGCGGTCATCGATGTCGGAAATCTATTCAGTTCCAGTCGCCGTCTGTCACGCGGCCCCGCAATTGTCGAGCTGGATACGCGGGCATGTCACCGATGCCATCGTGATAGGGCCTGATTCCGAGAGCGAGCAATGGGTCAGTGCCGTTGCAGATGCGGCCGGTGCACCATTCACAACACTTGAGAAGACCCGGCATGGTGACCGCGACGTTGAGATCAAGATCCAGAACGTTGAGCATTGGCGGGACCGCAGGCCAGTGCTCGTCGATGACATCATATCCTCCGGGCGCACGATGGAGGTCGCGATCAGGCAGCTCGTTGCGCTTGGCTTCGCACCTCCCGTCGTCCTCGGCGTGCATGGCCTGTTCGCCGATGATGCCTTCGAGCGTCTCAAAGCGGCCGGCGCCGCGCAGATCGTCTCGACCAACTCCGTGCCGCACCCGTCGAGCGAGATCGACATCAGCGACGTCTTGGTGAGCACCATCGCGAGTCTCGCGGACCCGTTGGCGGTGCGATCATGAAAATTCTGATTGATCACCAGAAGGGCCCTGGGGCAAGCGCACGGCCGGTCGAGATCGTCGAGCGCAAAGGGCTGGGCCACCCTGACACCATCTGCGATATGCTGAGCGAACAGCTCAGCGTGGCGCTCTCGAAGCACTATCTCGATCACTTCGGTCTCGTGCTGCACCACAATGTCGACAAAGCGCTGTTGGCCGCCGGTCGATCGGAGCCCGCATTCCGAGGTGGCCGCATCCTCGAGCCCATTGACATTTTTCTGTCGGGGCGCGCGACCCATGACGTCCATGGCAAAGTCGTGCCCATTCGGGAGCTTGCCGAGGAAACTGCCACGGCCTGGTTCCGCCAGAATATGCACGCGCTCGACCCTACGGCAGTCGTCCGTTTTCATTGCCTGGTCCGGCCTGGTTCTACCGAGCTGGTTGACCTATTCATGCGCCAACGCGATCAGGGCGTCTTCCTGGCGAATGACACTTCTTGCGGTGTCGGCTTTGCCCCTTTTACCGAACTCGAGCGTGTCGTTCTTGCCGTCGAGCGCAAGCTCAACACCCCCGAGTTCAAGGCGGAGTTCCCCGAGACGGGCGAGGACATCAAGGTGATGGGCGTGCGCGAGCATGACGATATCAGCTTGACCGTCTCTTGCGCCTTCATCGGTAGGTTTCTCAAGACCGTACGGGCCTACAGCGATGCGAAGGTTCGCCTCCAGGGGACCGTGCTTGAGATCGCCAAAAGCGCAACCGGCAGAGACGTTGCTGCAAGCATCAACACAGCCGACGATCTTGCGATCGGCTCCGTCTTCCTGACGGTGAACGGAACATCAGCCGAAGCGGGTGATGACGGGCAGACGGGACGTGGCAATCGAGCGAATGGCCTCATTACGCCGTATCGCCCGATGACGCTTGAGGCCATGGCAGGCAAGAACCCAGTCACGCATGTCGGCAAACTCTACAATGCCGCCGCCACCCGCATCGCGCACGCCGTCGTTGCCGAGGTGCCCGGGATCACCGAAGCCGAGTGTTATCTCGTCAGCCAGATCGGGGCACCGGTTGATCGGCCGCGCCTCACACACCTGCGCGTGCGCTGCCATGAGGTAGCGTTGAGCCGCGAAACTGAGAACCGGGTCGGCACCGTCGTGGACCGTGAGATCGCCGGCATTCCCCAGCTGTGTAGATCCTTTCTCACGTACAGCATTCCAGTAGCGTAGGCACCTCTCAACCGGTCACGTACGAATAAGAGGCGCCGGCCTATGGCCACGAACTTCCGGTCATCAGGCAAACAGCACCAAGGAGGCTCGCGTCATGCGCGACATGTTGATAAATGGTGGGATGATGTGGGGCATGGGCCTGTTCGGCTGGCTCGTCGTCCTCCTTGTCGTTCTCGCGACTGCAGCCCTGATCAAATACGTTTTCTTCAAGTGACGAGCCCCGATATTCGATGTCGTCTCCACCGACAATCACGGGTGTGAACTGGCTTGCAGCGCTCAGGGCGTACCTCTACGTCACGGCCATCGCCAACCTTACCTGGGAAATGCTCCACCTGCCGCTCTATACGATCTGGACGACGGGGAGCCTCGGAGAGCAGGCATTCGCGGTTCTGCACTGCACGGCGGGAGACGTTCTAGTCGCATTCTCGGCCCTGGCGGTCGCCCTGATCACCGCCGGAGTCAAGACATGGCCCGCGGAGCGTCATCGGCCGGTCCTCCTCGTTGCCCTGATTGTCGGCATCGCCTACGCAGTCTTCAGCGAGTGGCTCAACATGGTCGCTCGCGCGAGCTGGGCTTACTCGCCCCTCATGCCGGTCGTTCCCTTAATCAACACCGGGTTGTCACCCTTGCTGCAATGGATCGTGATCCCAGCGGCTGCGTTCTACGTGGCTAGACGCGCAGGGGGCGGCCATTGGTCCGCTAACATTGATTGTAGCTGCACGCACCACCATCGCAATGCACGGTTCTTGTAGTCACCTGTACCCCGCCAAGCGACATACGACACGCCAAGGATTGACACTCCGCCAGGAAACTCCATACGAGATAGTATGAGATACGGGCAGGTCTATGGAACGCTAGGTATCTTATACATAGGGATCGACAGTGTCCCCTCGGCTCCACCATTCGCTCCGTTTGAGATGACTATGCTGTTCTTCGAGCCGAGGCTACAGACGCAGTCGGGGCACGGGTTTCCGCTAATTACTGTCGAGTGCCTGCGGGCTTGTGCGTTCGAGTCGTCCAGTCAGTGTCGAGGTATGTCCGGAGCTGGAAAACGCTGACTTTGTTGGCACCATTTCCGATTTCGGCAGAAGTTGGCCCTTCTCGACGAAAGACAGTGCGCCGAAGTCCGCTTAATCCTGGCAGCGGAAGTGTAATCTGAGGCACTGCCCTCGAACACGCCGGCCTGACGCTCGAGGAGTTCCTGTCGCTCCTGTAGCGCCCAACAGCGGTTATCCCCATGAGACCGCACCGCGGTTTGGGGGCGCGGTGCGGTATTGTGGAGTGAGAGACCGGGGCGCACGGCAAGAACCCGCGCTCCCCTGTCCGCTTCAGTCTCCGCATCAGGCTCAGCCTACGGCACCCCCAAGGCCAGTGCTCATCCTCTCGGGGATTGGCGCGGTCATGTCGATGCATACCACACTGGGAGAAAGCGACGCCGGCGAGTGGCTATCTTTGAGCCTTGCCGAGCGCTTGCGCCACATCGGCATCATCGGCGCCACCGGCGCCGGCAAGTCCACGCTTTTGAGGCACCTCATCCGCCAGGATATCGAGCGCGGCGACGGAATTTTGGTCCTGGATCCACACGGCGATCTGGCCGAGGCGGTGTTGGGAGACATACCGCCCTCGCGCTACAACCACGTCTGCTACCTCGACTGCGGCGAGACCGAGCATCCGATCGGTTTGAACCTGCTCGAAAGCACCGATCCCGACGAGCACGCGCGTGTCGTCGATGGTCTTGTTTCGGCCATGCGCTCGATCTGGTACGAGAGCTGGGGGCCGCGCATGGAGATGATTTTAAGACACGCGGCGACGGCGCTCGTCGAGACGCCGAATGCCTCAATTGCGCTTTTACCTCGACTTCTGACCGACGACGACTATCGCCGCTCGATCATCGGCCACGTCAGCAATCACGAGACGCGCACGTTCTTCGAGGCCCGCTTCGAGGCCTGGCGGCAAAATTTCCGCGACGAGGCCATCGATCCTGTTCTGAACAAGGTCGAGAGCTTCCTCGCTTTCCCTACCCTCAAGAACATCCTTGGTCAGGCGACGAGCTCGCTCGACCTTGCGCATGCCATGCAAGCGGGTCGCATTGTCATCGTCAACCTGGCGACCGGTGCCGTCGGCGAGACGCCCGCGCGATTGTTCGGAGCGTTACTTCTGGCCCATCTGCGCTCGGCGGCGATGGCGCGAGCCAAGATCCCACCCGACGAGCGCCGGCCATTTCACTTGATAGCAGACGAGGCACACTCGTTCGGCCCGGCCTCGATTGCGCGTCTCCTTTCGGAGACGCGAAAATTCAACCTGTCGATCGTCTTGGTGACGCAGTATCTCGACGCCTTGACCGAGAGCACGAGAGCGGCGCTGCTCGGCAACGTCGCCTCGCTTGCGGTGTTTCGCTCGAACGTCGGCGATGCAAACATTCTGGCGCCGGCCTTCAACCGGCCCCACCAGGACTTCAATCCCTATGCCCTGATGAGCCTGGAGGACGGCGAGGCCTACATGCTGACGCCGGGTCGCGATCCGGTGCTGGCCCACGTGCCGGCCTCGGGACAAGTCGGCGCCAGCGACGTCGTCCGCCGGCAAAGCCGACGGCATTACGGACGCCCGCGCGGTGCAGTTGAGGCGAGGTTGCGGCGGGCCCTTGGCTACGCCTGAGGTTTTCCGTCTTGCCCGTTGCCACCTAAAAAACGGCCCCCGTTGAAGCGGCGGGCCGAGTTTGGCGTTCGACACCCAATCGAAACGAACGCCGTCATTCCTGACTTCGCGAGTCTAGAAAATAGAATACGCACGGTAAATCAACAGCTTAAGATAGAACACCTTAATATCTCGACGACCCTCTAGGCAAAAACCTCTCAGTCTGATACAGAGGAAATGGCAGCGGCATGGATGAGAGGAAGAGGTGTCATCGACGGTCCATGCTTGAAACCCTCAACATCTTGGAGAATGCAATGAACATGATCGAGACGACGGAGCCCAGTTGCCCGAACAGCATCGCCTTCGCCGACATCAACGCCGCTCTCTGTCGCGGCTGATGCCTTCACCGAACGCAACCCGCGCAGAGTGGCGAAACCAACAAACACCACGGCGCATCGTTGAAGGAAACAATGACATGACTACGATCAAAAGAGACGCCAGCCAGCGTCGTGGGGACAGGAGAGGAAGTAGCCAGGTCAACAAGTCGAGCAAAGGAGTGAAGCTGCCAACCGACGTCGAGACAGACGAGCAAAGACAACAGTTCCTCGTCCCTTGGGTCGCGGAAAACGACAGCCGAGCCTCGGCCTTTCCCCGGCTCGGCTACATCCAGATGACGATCTTTCTGGCTCTGGCCGTGCTGAAGGAGGAACATACCTATGGCGCCCGCATTATCGAGTGGATCAATGCCAACCGCCCGCCGGGCAAGCCCAGGGTCGAAGACCCTCAGATCTACGGCGCACTCGGCAAACTCGTTGCCGAGGGCTTTCTCAAGGAAGCCAATCAACGTCATCCAAGCGGCAAGGGTCGCTTCGTGGTAGCCTACCGTCTGACATCCACAGCCCGCGCCGCCCTCAAGGCGATGCTGATCTTGGAGCAAGCAAAGCTGAAACCACCGCCGGATGGCTGAGTACCATCTCCGGGCGGAAACAGGAGACTCCTATGACGAGACCTCGAGACGACGGTCCCACGTTAGTACCGGGCCAGCCCGAGACCACCTCGCCTACCGTCCGGGATGAGGAAACCCCCGACTCACGAGTTGTTGAGCGAGCTGAGGGGAATCCCTCGCCTGAGCTTGCCAGCCAAACGCGTGATGACACAGCAAACAGGGCAACGGCCTCGGCCGAAGACACTTGCCGCCACCTTATCCAAGACTGGGTCAAGAACCATCCGGTCGCCGGCCCTCGACTGATCGAGGACCTCTAACGCCTCGACAAGCAGCGTCCGCCGACAGCGGGCGCTGTTCGTCACTTTTGCCAGCCGGCACGTCTCCCCACACTCCCCCCCCCATCACCACGAATTTTCGTTTTCAAAAAAGCGGCCCCCGTTGAAGCGGTGGGCCGAGTTTAGCGTTCGACCGAACGCAAAACGAACGCTGTCATTCCTGACCTTTCGAGTATAGCAAATCGCATACTAGTGATAAATCAACTGCTTACCACCATAACCCTATTATGTAAGATAGGCTCTTGTATTGAACCCTACGTTGTGATATTGATGTTCCTCATGGCACCACCAATCAGGGGCATTCCCATGACGGCTCTTCGATCCTCTCCAACCATCGCCGCGCTGGCCGAGCGCCGTCGCTCCGACCCCAAAACCCTCAACGATTGCCGTGCTGATCTCGAAGGTCGTCTTGCTGTCGAAATTCAAAGCCGCTGTGGCTCGACCTGTCGTCTCCGCGAGATCCTTGCCGAAGTTGTCAAGCACGAGCACCGCGCCCTGGGCGAGCCCGCAGCGACCCTCCTCGTCGCTCTTCTTCTTCTGAGCTTCCAGACGAAGCGTGCCATCGACGAATTCAACCACATCGCGGCGGAGGCTGCGTCATGATGAGTGAGTACCTAGTGGTCAAATCCGCTCCCGACCACGAGCTCTCCGTCTATCGCCGGATCGGCACGGACACTCTCGTAGTCGTAATAAACCGCCCCGGAAAACCGGCCACCCGCATCTTTCTCGAAGGTGCGCTCGCCGAAAATCCTCCGGTTGTCGGCGACATCTCTCTCACCGTCCCGTCGGGAGAGACATCGTGATCGACGACGGGATCATCATAGTCACTGAATGGATCTTCTTTCCCGAGCAAGGCTTGTGGTGCCGCATCGTCCTCGTCATCGTCGGCGGCGTCGTCGTTTGGCGGTATGGCTTTTTGCTATTCACTGGCCAGCTCCGACGCGCGGACGCCGAAAACGCGCGACCCTGGCTTCCACTTTGGACGAGACGGTCGAAGCTTGAACGGCTTGAAACCGAAATAAATGTCATTCGAGCCGAGACGGATATTGCCACGTCCAAGGCCGATGCCGCCCGGGCGAATGCGCATCTCAAGAACGTCCTCGACGAGCTGTCGGCCGTTGTCCGGCGCAATCAGCCGGCCGACAGGCCACCCCCGCGCGCCGGCCTCACCCGCGATGAGCTCGCACAACTACTCGAGCTCGCAAATTTATCCCCTACCGATCGCGCCCGAGTGCTCGAGCTTCTTGCCGCGCGCGACGAGGAGGGCAGGTCATGAGCCGACGGCGCTTGCGTTTTCCGCTACCGTTGCTGCCAGCTCCGAACGGCACGGCTCCGCAGATGCCGTCGCTCGACCATGTGCACAGCCTTGTGGTCGGGCAAGCCGGGTCCGGAAAGTCGCGCTACCTTCAATCGGTCGCCCGCCGTGTCCTGCCTCAACCAGGTCACGGCCTTACTATCATCGACCCGCACGGCACGCTCGCCCGTGCCACCATTCAATGGATGGCCTGCCCAAGCAACGGCCAGGTCGATCGCATCGTTCACATCATCGATCCGGCCTCGAGCTATGCCGTCGGCATCAATTGCCTCCGCCCGTATAGTTCGACGCCGGAAGGTTGGCACGACGCTGCAACCACCCTCACCTTCGTCATCGAGAGCCGCTTCGATCAAAACGCCGAGGAGACGCCGCGCCTTGCCCGCCTGGCCTACACGCTTGGCTACGTCTGCGCTCAGAATGAGCTGAGCGTCCTCGAACTCTTGGAGCTCTTGACACTCGGCGGCATCGATCTCCTGCGCACGCTCATTGAGCGGTGCGAGAACCCTGTCGTCCGGCGAGAGCTCGAGGATCTCCTATTCCTCGCTGCACATTCGCGGCGCGAATTCATCAGCATCTGCGAGAGCCTGAAGAACCGGCTCGTCCGGGCCTTGGGTGGCCGCCCGATGTTGCGCCACTTGGCCCAGTCGCAAGGCCTCGATCCCTACGCGGCCATGGAGAACGGCGAGGTCGTCATTTTCGACGGCTCGTCCATGAACCTGTCCGACGCCACCACCATCGGCGCCATGCTCATCTCAATGTATCTCGCAGACGCCCGGCGGCGTATGCCGGACACCGGCAAGCCGCATCGCATCATCGTCGACGAAGCAGAGAGCATGCTCACCGCCGATGCGGCACGCGGCCTCGACCAGACGCGCAAGTTCGGTCTCTTCTTCTCCTTTGCGATTCAGCGCTTGGGGCAAGCTCGCCGTCGCCCAGAGGTGGCCGATGCGCTGTTCGGCAATTGCCACCAGAAGGTTTGCTTCTCCGTGCCAGAACCGGAGGGCGCCCGCTTCATGGCCGAAACCTTGAACATGGGTCACGTCAACCTCGCCGAGTGGAAGCCGGGCACCGAACGCGCGACCCCCGTCGGCAATGAGCGCATCGTCTTGACCGGCCGAGCGCGCGCGCAACATCGCATCGAAAGTACGTCAAGCGCGACCGCCGACGTCCGAACTCACAATTCGAGCCGGGCCGCCATCGAAAGCGAAGCCACGGCTTGGGGCACGGTCCTTTCCGCCGGCACCGGCAGCTCCGTCAGTACCCTCCCAGATTCGACACTTCCATTCGAAATTCCGACACCAACCGGCTTGGGCCGTAGCCAGAACACCGGCCGCGCCACGACGGCGAGCGGTGGCCGGAACCGCGGCGCCGTCCAGGGTGAGACGCACGGCCATGCGGTCAGCTCCCAACAGGGTCACTCCCTCGCCAAGGGTCTGAGCGAAGGCACCACCGAGCACGAGGCCTTCGTCACCCGCTACGAAAGCCTGCCGACGGCCCTCTATACTTTGGAGGAGCAGCTTCACCGCCTCGCCGGAGAAATCGCATCGCTCCCCCGGCAGCATTGCATCGTGCGCTCCGGCCAGGACGCGCCGCTCCGCCTGCGCGTCCCCGACGTTCTCCCCGCCTTCAAATCCGAAGCCTATCGCGACCTGTGCGTTTCGCTCTACCTCGCCCGTGTCGCCAAACGCAGCCCCTACATGCTTCCCATCGCTGACATCGATCGGGAAATTGCCGGGCGCGTCGATCGCCTGACCGCCGAGCCCGACATCGAGGAGCCTGATTTCTCAGCGCCCGAGCCGTTTCGCGTCATCGACGGCGGCCGCTCACAGACCGGGGACAACCAGCCATGAGCGATAACCCGGGCAGGTATAATTCTGAGATGCTGCAATCCTCGATCGTCGGTCCGGCCGAGCGACATCGGCTCACCCGACCACCGGTCCCACCAGCTCATCGGTTCATGCCACGCGATGTCGATATCGTCGCCATCGTTGCTCGCTACCGTTTCGTCAACACACCGCAAATCGCCGAGGCTCTTGGCGCGTCGGTGCCAGTTATTGCCCGCCGCGCCTACGCCCTATGGGCGCACGGCTATCTGCATCGGCCCGAGCAACAGGCGGCCTATCGGGCCTCTCATTTCTACAACGGCGATACCCCACGCATCTACGAGCTAACCCGCAAGGGCGCTCGTCTGCTTGAAGAGCGCGGCATCGATCTCAAACATCGCCTGGACTCGAGTTTCCGAAGCGGCAGCGCCGTCAACTTGCCGCACACGCTCGAGACGGCGAGCTTCATGATCAGAACCAGCCGCGCCGTCGAGGCCGCCGGCCTCGTGCTGCGAGACCACCATGATTGCATCGCCCATTTTCCGGAAGCGACCCGCAAGTCTCGACGCCCATTTTCTATCCACGTCCAAGTCCCACTCACGACCACCGGCAGGAACGGCCCACGCACCGAGACCGTTCGCCTGACGAACATTCCCGACCGACTTTTTGAGATCCATCTCCCCGACCAAACACGCCTCAACTTCTTGCTTGAGATCGATCGCGGCAACCAGAGCCACAACGCAAAGCGCATGATCACCAAATCGAATACACGACGCAAGCAGATGGTTTATTACCACGCGTACAAGGCCGATCGCTACCGGGATCTGTTCGGTTGGGCAAGACAGCGCGTGCTGTTCGTCGTCCCGTCTGACACGCGCATCGACAACATGATCGACCACCAGCGTGCGATCACCGGCGAACACGCGACTTCAATGTTCCTCTACGCCACGCCGGAGAAATTATCCGAGCACGGCGTCTTGGGTCCAGCATGGCGCTCGAGCAGTGGAGCCCGCATCTCGATCTTGCCCCCAACCACGGAGACCGTGTGATGCCTTGGCCATTTCCATTTCGCCGCATCAGCGTCGACCACAGCCGCCACGACGGCCTCCTCGATCACGCGATCATGAGGAAAGCCCACGTCGCCTCAATCGGCGCCGGCGGAGTCGCCGGCGCCGTTACCTCATTGCTTCGCTCCGGCATCGCCACCTGGACCCTCATCGATCCCGACTGCGTGAGCGCCACCAACCCGGCGACGCAAGGCCACGACATCGCCGACTTGGGAAAACCGAAAGTCATCGCGCTGGCAGAGAAACTCAAGCGCATCGATCCCGCCGTCAAAGTCCGCACGATCGAGAAGCGCTACCAGGACTTGACCGAGATCGAGCACGCCGCGCTTTGGCAGGCCGACATGGTCTTGGCCATGACCGATGACTTCCACACGCAAGCTCGTATCAATCGCGACGCTCTTCGCTTCAAGACCGATACGCTGTTCGGCCATTGCAACACCGGTTGCGAGGCGGTCGAAGTGACGGCGACCTTCCCCGACACGGTCGCGCGCGGCCTCGGCTGTCATCGCTGCCACACCAAGGCGCGCTACGACGCCTACGACAACGGCTTCACGAATGCCGGGCCGATCGCGAGCCATGCGCTCGCCGCCGACTATTTGAACGCCCTCATCGGCTTGATTGTCGTCTCGCGGCTGCATCAGCGGACCGGCTCGACACTCGCCATCGCCAACATCGCCGAGCAGTTCGCATCCGAACCCTGCCTCATCTCGCGTATGCGGCCGAGCTTCGGCCGCGGCCCCGGCCAGGCCTTCCCGGGTTTCGTCGATCTGCCGTTCACCTCAACGCTCTGGTCGTTGGATACGCCCGACGGTTGGAGCTGTCCCGATTGCGGCACCGTCGGTCTCTCGCCGCTACCGCTCCCCGCCTCATGGCCAATCCCGGTCGAGGCATAACCGAAGAAAGGAGCGAGCCATGCGCGGACCCGTGCAACCCGGCGGACTTCGCTAACCGCCGTTGAAGCCGGCGGCACGGGCACGCCCCGTGCCGTCACCCAACATCGGAAATCACCATGTCGTTCGTGTTTCTTCTGATCGGTCTCTTCGTTCTCTTCTACGCCGCCCGCAGGCCGGCGGCGACGCTCACGAGCGGCATCGCACCGATCCCTCGATCATCGATCGAGCAAGCCCCCGACCTCGCCGCGCAGCCTAGCGGCGCCACTCAGGAGCCTAAACCCATGCACGAGAGAATGCTGTTCGAGCACCCGCAAGGCGATATCTACTTCGACAATTGGGCCGACGACGACTACGGGGAGTTCCAATACACGACCCGCGACGGCCGCCACGACTTCGTCTTCGAGCTGGTCCCCGAGGACGAGCTCGACCACGATGGCGAATGGTTCATCGACGATGAGGTCGTCATCCTCATCATCGAGCAACCAAAGTACGGCGGTCGCCATACCGGCCTGCACGAGACCCACCGGCTCTCATCCAAGACCACCGCCACTGAGCATTACGGTGTCTGCGTCGGCCGCGAGTTCGATCCGCCGACCTCAGTGCCTGAGGCTCTCAGTTGGACCACCTATTGGGCCGAGCAAACCGGCAACTACATCGACACCGGTGCGGAGTTCAGTTGAGAGACCTGTCATGAGCAAGCAACCGGCACCAAGCGCCATCATCCTCTCGGCCGAGGTCCATCGCCAGTACCAGGCCACCGTCGGCCGCCTGCCGCCGGAAACCTTCGCCATGCTCGGTGGCACTTTCGATGATCCCTATCGCGTCACCGCCTTCCGCTTCATGCCACCGCGCTTCGACGACGGACGTCTCGATGCCAGCTCGGCGCACATCAATGTCGACGCCAATGCCCTGAACTACATCATCGACCATGAATGGCGACCGAGCGGCATCGAGCTGTTGGGATTTTTGCACTCGCACCCGAACGGCTCCGCCCAGCCATCGACTGGCGACTACGACAGCAACGAGGGCGATGTCGCCTTCTTCTCTGCTTGCCTTGCCAATGACGACAGTCCCGGCCGGCGCTGGAACACGTGCCTCTGCCCCATCGTCACCTTCGCCGACGATGCCAGCGCCGGAGCCCCACAGATCCACGGCTGGGCGCTGCCGCGCCGCGCCAGCAAACCGATCAGAACTTCCATCATCGTCGAGGACGAAACCATGCGCACGACCGATTCGACAGTGCCGACGCCTGAGGCCATGCTGGCACGCTCCAAGCGCCAGGTTTCGCTCGCCCGCGAGCTCCTCTCACACTACGCCCGGGAGATCGCAGCCCTTCGCCGTGACCACACTCTCAGCGATGAGGAGCGCACGCCAACGATCGCCGGCCTCGAGGCTCTGCGCGATCATGCGCTGCGCGAGCTGAGACATCATCGCCACGCCATCAGTCTGAGCCTCGGCCTCGCTACCGACGAGCTACCGGCCGACATCGCCTCGCCAATCGAGCGCATCGCCGCAGCCGCCAACTTGCCTCTCGGCATGCTCGACAACCACGACCGTCGGCCAGGCCATCCGCTTACCCCTCCCTGCCGCCGTGGCCCAGCATGAGCCCGCACCTGTCACCATCTCTCGTGAGCACACCGATGAACACCGCTCTCACTTTCGACTGGAACGGCGAGACCATCGATTTTTCGAGCTGGGCCGACGACGACTACGGCGAGTTCCACTACACGACCCGCGACGGCCGTCACGACTTCCGCTTCAACCTCATTCCCGCCGACATTTTGAAACCTCACGATGCCTGGTGGATCCCCAACGAGGTCGTCATCTTCGTCGTCGAGCAGCCGAGCTACAATGGCCGCAACAACGACGGTCACTCAACACACCGCATAAAATATTGGCACGACAAGCGTCATTTTATCAGCATCGGTCGTGACCAGGACCCGCCAACCTCGGTGCCCGACGCCCTTAAATGGGCAATACATTGGGCCGAGCAGACCGCCAAGTACGTCGATACCGGTGTCGAAATTCTCTGAGAATCCGAACATGCGCTCCCAACACCATCGATCCGAATTTCTCCGACGGTCTATCGCCGGTATCGCGACACCATCGCCGCAAACTCGGCCCTTGACGCCAACGAGCGTCAAGCAACCATCCCTGCCCTGGAGCGGCCCAGGCCCGGAAACCTCCACGACCTCATCACCCGGCGGCATCTGTTCTGCAAAACTCTCACCTCAACCGACCGGAGCAGTCATGATTCTGTTTGCGTTCCGTCCTGGTCGGCACTGTGCCCGCGCGTGCCCGGGTCAAGGTTCGGCCGCAGGCCGACCGCGCAGCGGTTACCTTGACGCGGGCTCTTCCAGCGCGGGCGATAATTGCAGCGAAGGAAAGCACTCGACGCCTCGACCGTTCATCACGCGACTTCCCGACTTCAACCTCGACGACAAGGAGTAGACCAATGACATCGCAGACCTCGAATAAGCCGACCTTCAAAGTCTTCACCGTCAGCGAGCCTGCCGACAAAAGCCAGGACGCCTTCTGGTGCCGGATTGGTTCGGCCTTTCCCAACGCCAAGGGCATGACAATTCTTCTGAACGCACTACCGATCACGCCGCGCCTGGTGCTCCTGCCCATCACCGAAGACGAGGCCAACCCGAAGGAGGAGTCGTGAGCCATGGACCTTTTGATCCCCATCGGCCTTCAGCTCCTGGCGCTCTACCTAGGCCTAGTCGGGACGTTCGTTGGCCTCGCCATGATGGTCGGCGGGCCGCGACGGGCGGCGGCAGCCGCCCGTTGGGCCCTGGTCAATCCGCTGCAGAAGTTCCTAGGGAGCCTCGTGGCGGTCGCGAACCGATCGCTCGCCAGCATATGGCGGGTCTCCGTCAGTGCAATCGACGGGCTCCTGAAGCGCTTGAACCTCGTTGTAACGGCAATCCTCTTCCCGCGTCGCGGCTGAGGGTCAACGGCCCCTATCTCCGCACGAGCCCGAGCACCTGCAGCTCCTCACTCGTGAAGGTGCGCTTCTTCCGCCCTTGCCCGCGATGCGACCGGGCATCGTGATGCGGCACCGTTCTGAATTTGCATACCGGACAGGGCCGCGCGATATTCGCCCTCCGGCCTTGACGGCGCCCGGCAACAAGCCGGTAGCTGTACCCGAACGCATTGAGCTCGCCGATGGCGCCGCGGATGATCCCCAACAACTGCTCTTTCCCTTCCTCTTGTAGGCTCTCAATCTCCGCTTTGAGCCGACGAAAATGTGTCGTCGCGTTGCTCTTTCCGCCGTCGTTTGCCATCGCTTGTGTCCAGTGTTAACTACTCTCGACCAACGACTCTATCTCTCTATAGCGCTTTAACAGGCCACACACCACCCCACCTCGCTCGGGCCGCATCGCGGCTTAGCTAGTAAAACGCTTCGAGTGTTACTCGACCCCGAGTGGCAAGCGTACCGCGCCCTCGGCCTTTGGCCGCCGGGCGCCTCAAGCGCCGGTGGACACCTGCTCGAGCCGCCTCGAGCTTGACCCGCCCGGATGGGCGCGCACGGCGGTCCCCGTGCTGGCTCCGGAAATCGTGCAGACATGCCTCACCAGAAATCGAGCCGGGCTGACGACGGTCGCCGACGTTAGACGAAAAATTCCGGCACGGCCGCATGGCCGCCTCGCACATCGCCGCGAGCGAGTGGGCACCTGCTCAAAAGAAAGTGCTTCCGCTCGAACACAGCAATCACGGCCGCTGCCCTCGCCGGCGCTGCTGTTGCCTTCGGCCATCGCATTGCAGAGGTTGGCGCATCGTGATGACCATGCCCGGCTCTCGTTCACCGAACCCGCTGGCGCGGTTTCGGCCTCCGGCTTCGATCCGTGGCGCGTGAGCTTGGGGCACGTCCACGATCGCTTGCTCTTTCTGTATACGGAGTATAGTGTTTCGAAGCTCCCCCATGACCAGGCGGCACCGCGCATCTTTCTGTGCCGTGCCGCCTGCGCGTGAAGTCACGGGCAGGGTGTTGTAACCCTCAGCATGGGAGAGCCATCATGGCCAAACCCGCGTATCGTGCCTTCACCGTAATCAAACGGGAGGGCAAGGACGACTTCTGGTTGAATTTGGGAGTCGCCTACCGGCACGAGGACGGCGAGGGATTCAACCTTTTGCTCCAGGCCTTGCCGATCGACGGCAAGCTCGTGCTCCGCAGCTACAGGGAGGACGACGAAGAAGAGCAGAAGGGCAAGGGCAAGCCCAACAAGAGGTAGCATCCGTCACTCTGTGTGACGAAACTTTCGATGAGCCGTCGGCACCACCGGCGGCTCACTTTTTCCAACTTCCGCTCCGGTGGCATCAGGCCGCCGGAGACCATGTAGCGATCAGTACAGATAGCGACCCGTGCCCGGCAAAGGTAGGGTTAGTCGATCGAGCAGCCTTTCAGTAGCTCCTCGTGCAAGCGGGCTTCGTAGAGCCGCCCCCGCCAAAGCGATGCTCGATGGCTCCGCTCGACCGACTAACCCTACCTTTGCCGGGCACGGGTCGCTATCTGTACTGATCGCTACATG
>JANNSX010000339.1:0-10804 GCA_031403155.1 Hyphomicrobiaceae bacterium | reverse complement strand
GTCCTGGCGGGGACGGCGGCCGAATAGTCGAGACCAAGCTCTCGTGCGCCACGTCGCAAGGATGCGTCGGTGCCATAGGCCGAATCCATCAGCACGACGCCACGCGGAAGACCAGCCGCGCATGCCCATGCGAGTTGATCGGTAAGCGGCCGCCAGACCGGCCAACGCCATGGCGCCCGCCAGCAGAAAATACCTGACAATCATGATGTGCTGATCCGTTGAGTGCGGTTCCGGCGCGCGTGTAGGACGCCTGGTCGCTACCCGAGACCCGCAGCGGTCAGCGACCACGGCGCGAAAGGGCCGCTCGAACGTAAGCGTTGCCCCGCTCACACGTTGACGGCTTGCGGCGCAGTTTTCGCGTAGGCCCAAGGCAGGAGCTCATCGATGCGGGAGGCGGGCCAGCGGTTGACGAGTTTGGTGAGCGTATCGGTGAGCCATGCGTGTGGGTTGATGCCATTGAGCTTTGCCGTCTCGATCAACGAGGCGATTGCGGCCCAGTTCTCGGCCCCTTCGTCGCTGCCGGCGAAGAGGGCATTTTTTCTGCTCAATGCGATCGGCCGCATCGAGCGTTCGACCGTGTTGGAGTCCAGCTCGACGCGGCCGTCCTCGAGGAACCGGCAGAGCCCCACCCAATGATTGAGGCCGTAGCGGATTTCCTTGGCGAGCGTCGAGCCCTTCGAGAGACGGCCGAGCTGCTGCCTGAGCCAGGCTTCGAGCTCTTCGACCAGTGGTTTCGTGCGCGCCTGCCGGATGGCGCGGCGCTCCTCGGCGCTTCGGCCCCGGATCTCCTCCTCGATCGCGTAGAGCGCCGCGATCCGGACGAGCGTCTCGCTGGCGATCGGCGCGTTTCCGCCCTTGGCAATGTCGTAGAACAGGCGACGGAAGTGGCTCCAGCAGTGCGCGAGCAGGAGCGGTCGGCCCGGCCGGTTCGTATCGGCGAGTTGCTTGTAGGCGACGTAGCCGTCAACCTGCAGCGTGCCTGAGAAGCCGGCGATATGACGAACGGCATGCTCAGTCCCCCGACCGGGCGCGTACATGTAGGCGACGGCCGGCGGATCGGTCCCGCCCCATGGCCGATCGTCTCTGGCCAGCGCCCAGAGATAGCCGGCTTTCGTCTTGCCCCGCCCCGGATCGAGCACCGGACAGCGCGTCTCGTCGACGAAGAGCTTCGTCGAGGCCTTCAGGTTGGCGACCAGCCGATCATAGAGTGGCATCAGCTCGAAAGCGGCGAAGCCGACCCAGTGCGCCAAGGTTGACCGGTCGATCTCGATCCCCTCGGCGGCCATCATCTGGGCCTGCCGGTACAAGGGCAGATGCCAGGCGTATTTCGAGACGACGACATCGGCGACGATCGCTTCCGTCGGCAGGCCGCCTTCGATGAGCCGCGCGGGAGCGGGCGCCTGGATGATGCCGGCGGTTTCTCTTTGGCGCTTCGGTTGCCCAGTCTTGCCGGAGGCGAGCCAGCCTTCAGAAGTTCCAACCGCGCCGTCGGCGCCGGTTTTCTCGCAGGTCCGGCACGCATACTTGGGCCGGCGCGTCACGATCACGCGATACTTCGCCGGCACCTTATCGAGCCGCTCGGAGCGGTCTTCGCCGATCACGTGAAGATCGCCGCCGCAGCACGGGCATGTCTTGCTCGGCGGATCGACGATGATCTCCTCGCGTGGCAGGTGTGCCGGCAGATGGCCGCGATTGGCCTTGCGTGCCGCTTTGCGGGACGCTTTAAGCGCTGCATCGGCCTTCTCGGCAGCGGCTTCGCCGGATGAGATCGCGGTCTCCAGATCCTCGAGCCCGAGATTGAGCTGGTCATCGCTCAGCCTCTCCGACTTCCGCCCGAAGTGATTGCGCCGGAGCTGGCGCAACATGTGAAGGAGACGCTCGTTCTGATCTTGCAGACGGGCATTCTCGCTGCGCTCGGCCAGAAGCAGCGCCTTCAGGCGCTCGATGTCGTCGGGAAGATCGTTCGTCGTTACCGTCATGTCCGCAGCATGGGCGAGGCGCGGCGCGCCGTCAGCGGATCATTCTGCCGCGAGTCGTTTTGTCTTGCTCTTTATTGCGTCGCCTGCGGCGCCCGCACCCGGCGCATGTGGACCCGCGACCAGTCGAGACCCTCCAAGAGTGCGGAGAGCTGTCCCGGCGACAGACGCATGACGCCATCCTCGATCGACGGCCAGCGGAACTTGGCATCTTCGAGCCGCTTGATGAGGAGGCATACGCCGGTGCCGTCCCAGAACAACAGCTTTACCTTGTCGGCGCGCTTTGCCCGGAACACGTAGACGACCCCTGAGAACGGATCAGCCGTAAGCGGTTACGGGCGTCATACATGTACCCCATCCATCCTATCGGACGGTTCGAAAAGCCTGCGATTTCGGACTGTTCGATAGATGGGATTCAGCGACTCCTACCAGAGCCTTTCTGATTCTACGAGTGCAAGAGGGAATTCATCGCCCCACATCAGAACGAAGTGCGCACAATATCTGTTTCGCGCAATAGATTTGCGTTATTGTCAAGATTATTGAGTTAATAAATCATAAAGTAATCTGAGTATTTTCAGATATGTATTATCAATACTGTGTATTCTTATATAGAGAGACCGGCAGATCTTGCCGGCCCAGAACGGCAACGCTTGCCGGTCCAGACCGGCAGATTTTGCCGGTCAGGCCTGGCAGCCATCAGGATCGCCGTTTGACCGTGAGATGTAATCGATAGAGGTTGGTCTTACCCAGCCCGCGTTGCCGAACCTCGAGCAAGCCGCGCGTTTCTAGCTCCTTGAGGTAGCTCCTGATGCTTCGCTCCCCTGCTCCCATATCTTCTGCGAGTTTCTGTTGTCCTGGGAATGCCGCTGCTTCGGCCCATGCATACTTCAGGAGCATGGCGTAGGCGAGCTTGGCGCCAACACTCAGCTGCTTGTCGATCAGGAGTGAGTTCGGCACCTGCGTGAACCCTAGCCGTGTGACCGGATCTGCGCCGACAATCTCGATGTTGCGTTGAATGTTCGCTAGCTTGGTTGCGATGTGATCCATGGCGGTGGTGATTTCATTGTAGCGCTCATCTCCCCGGGTGCTGTCGGTTATCAACAGCAGCTTGCTTACTAGGACGTCGGTCGTTGGTTGTCATGCTGTCGGGCTTGCGGACCAGCAAGCAAGGGAGACAGCATTTGCTGCAATCCACGCACAAGGAAGTTGGTTTCTTTGTCGCGTTCAAGCAACGCGGCAATCTGTTCGTCCTTGGTCGCAATCTGGCCTCTCAGGAAACCGATGTCGTCGTGCAATCTTGCGATTTCGATTTCTCGCTGGCCGACAAGCGGCGACACACCCGACTCCCCCGTCGCCGGCGGTCGCGACATGTCGGCAGGTGATGTTGGTGATTGACGCGCTGAAGCGTCGTCGCGTAGAGAGTTTTGATGTGAATGTTGCGCATGCGACCCGTCGCGGCTCGCCGCGTCCGGACGATGGTTGTCGGTGTCGGAAAACAAGGATGGATGCTCAGCGCGAGGTCGCGACAGGCCGCGGTCTGTCGGTCCGAGTTGAAGTGCTGAAAGCTCTGCGATTTGCGAGATGTGGCGAGCGACCGACTGCGACGTGACAAAGTACTTGTCGCCAAGTGCGGTCGCGGCCTTCCGGCAATCGAGATGGCCAGAAGCGCAGTAGCGCTGCAATGTCCTGAGCGTACGGGGATGGCCCGCCGCTGCGTAGCGCTCGGCGACGTCCTCAATGGTGAGGCTGAATTCGGTGTCGTTGTCGGTCGCGGCAGGTCCCGGCTGGTCGAGCATGATGCCATTGTAGCAGGAGGCTTGTCGCTCCTGCGTCCGTTGTCCCCAGCGTCGGCGTGCGCCTCGTGCCGGGCAGCTCAAGTGAACATTCCGGAGCAGGCAGGCGCCTTCAAGCACCCGAGATTCTGCTACCCATGTGCTACCCACGCGCGATCAGGCCACAGACTAAAATTCTCTAAGTCTTTGATTTTCTTGGTGAGCGCAGCAGGACTCGAACCTGCGACCCGCTGATTAAGAGTCAGCTGCTCTACCAACTGAGCTATGCGCCCTGACCCTTCGGAAAAAGGGCTGAGGCCCCAGTGGGGCCTCGGGGAGGGTCATCTAGCATTGGCCGGGGGGGCTGTCCAGCAGGGTTGCGTCCCGTTCACGGGAAACCCGGAGAACCGTGCCCAATCCGCCGGCAGCGGCAGCCGCGAGTTGGGCCTAGTCCGCCGCTGGGCGAACGATGCATTGGGCGGTCGCGCCGTCGACTGTCAGGATCGCCTCGGTACCCTCCGTCCAGAACTCGACGCCCTCGGCGACGTAGCTCGTACCGCTGTCGGTGACGGTCGCGGGGAGTGTCCAGGTCTTGTCGCCGCGGGTGACGACGGCCTGTGCCGTCGCCGCGATATCGGCCGTGATCTCCTGCTCGTCGTCGCAGAGGAAGGCGACCGGTTCGGCGGTGGCGGGGCTGGCGTATGCCAAGACGGACAAGATGGCAGCAACACAGGTCGGCGAACGCATGGTAAACCTCATCGAGCGGATCAAAGGCCGCGAATTCCAAAGCCAGTCTACAGGAGCCGCCGGGCCACTGGAACAGGTTCGTTGTCTGGCGTTAATCCTAGAACGGAAAAATCCAGCGCACGTGTCCCTCGAATTGGCCCCCCCCGGTTCGACGCCAGAACGTGCGGCAAGCCAACAGAGCGCACGTTCCGGCGAAGTGGCCCCCGGTTCGACGCCAGAACGGGCGGCAAGCCAACAATGGGCCCTATACAACCAGTGACACGCGCTGGCCGCCATGGCGCTCCAGGCGGCCAGCGAGGTCGAGCTCGAGCAGGATGACCTTGACGGCGCGGACCTCGAGGCCGGTGGTACGGACGATGTCGTCGACGCCGACGGGGGCGGGGCCGAGGGCTTCGAGCACGATCTTCCGCTCGCCGGTCGCGACTTCGGTGGGCTTGGGCTTAGCCGGTGGGTCGAGGCGCTTTGGGATTGTCACGGGACGGTCGAGCATGGGGGCGATCACCTCGAGGATGTCGGCGGCTTCGGTGACGAGCGTCGCACCCTGTTTCAAGAGGTGATTGGTGCCGGCGGCGCGAGGGTCGAGCGGGTGGCCGGGCACGGCGAAAACCTCGCGGCCCTGCTCGAGCGCAAAGCGCGCGGTAATGTGGGAGCCCGAACGTTTGGCGGCTTCCACCACCAGCACGCCCATCGAGAGCCCGGAGATGATGCGGTTGCGGCGGGGGAAATCCTGGCCGCGCGGCACGAAGCCCGGCGGGTTCTCGGCGATGACGAGGCCTTGCCCCTCGATGCGCCGCGTCAGCGCCTCGTTCTCCGGCGGATAGATGATGTCGATGCCGCCGGCGACCACGGCGATGGTGCCGGTCGCAAGCGACGCTTCGTGCGCCGCCGTGTCGATGCCGCGCGCGAGGCCTGAGGCGACGACGAAGCCGGCGCGGCCGAGCGCTTCGGCAAGCGTGCCGGTCAACTTGCGGCCGGCGGCCGAGGCATCGCGCGCGCCGACGATGGCGATGGCGGTCTGCCCCGCGAGCGCTGTTTTCCCCTTGATGTAGAGAATAGGGGGTGGTGCTTCGGTGGCGGCCAGCAAGGGCGGATAGCCCGCCTCGTCGATGGCGACGGCCTCGGCGCCGGCCTTGGCGGCCTTCGCGATTTCGGCCTCGGCGTCCGCCGTCGAGCAGATACGGATGGCACGCCCGCGCCCGCCGCGCTTCGACAGTTCGGGGAGCGCATCGAGTGCCTCCTCGGCGCCGCCAAAATGATTGACGATCTCGCGGAAGGTGACCGGGCCGACATTCTCGCTCCGGATGAGGCGAAGCCAGGCGAGCCGCTGGCGGTCGCTCAGCGGCCGGCGTGGATCAGGAACCGGCAGCGGGCGCGTCTTCATCGGATTTCTTGGCGCCTATTCTGGGTTCGGTTCGGTTGAGCAGCCGGCGGATGTTGGCGTGATGGCGGAGGAACACGAGCGCCGTCATGGCGAGCGCCAAGAGGAACAGCGATCCGCGCCAGGGAATGATGTGGTCGCCGAGGCCCGCGAGTGCCGCGAAGGGCGTCGCGATGGCGGCGATGAGCGCCGCGAGCGAGGAGTATCGGAGAAGTGCCGCGACAAGGAGCCAAACGCCTGTAAACACCAGCGCCAGCGGCCAGGCGGCGCCCAACATCACGCCGATATAGGTCGCAACCCCCTTGCCGCCCCTGAAGCCGAGCCATACGGGGAACAGGTGGCCGAGGAAAGCCGCAAAGCCTGCCCACAGGCCTGCCTGATCGCCCATGAAGAGCTTGGCGAGCAGCACGGCGACTGTGCCCTTCAGCGCATCGAGCAGCAGCGTTGCCGCGGCAAGGCCCTTGTTGCCGGTGCGCAGCACATTCGTCGCGCCGATATTGCCCGAGCCGACATTGCGAATGTCGCCGAGCCCCGCGGCGCGCGTCAGGATGAGCCCGAAAGGGATCGAGCCGAGGAGATAGCCGAGGAAGAGGCTCAAGAGGGTGGTGGAGGTTTCGGATATCATCGGCGCCTGACATTAGAGCATGCTGCGATTAAGTGGACGCCGGTTAATCGCGAAAGCATGCGACCAAACAAAGACGTAGAGCAGGCTGCCGCGTCCGATTAAACGCAGCCCGCTCTAGGGCGGCGCGCCAGCGCTCAGTGCCCGTTGTTGCGAGCTTGAGCGTAATCGTAGACCGTCTCTCCCGCAACCAGCGTCCGCATCACCCGGCCCTGAAACTTCGCCTCATCGAACGGCGAGTTCTTGGCTTTCGAGCGCAGCTCGTGGCGGTCGAGCATCCAGGGGGTGCCGAGGTCGACGATGGCGAGGTCGGCGGGGGCTGCCTTGGCGAGGCGGCCGGCCGGCAAGCCGAGCAGGGCGGCCGGGCGTACGGTCAATGCAGCGAGCAAATCCTTGAGTTTCACGTCGCCCGAATGCACCAGCCGAAGCGCGGCCGGCAGCAGTGTCTCCAAACCCGCCGCGCCTTCGGCCGCGTCCGCGAAGGGCCGGCGCTTGCCGTCGGTGCCCTGCGGGTCGTGGCTCGACACGATGACGTCGATCGATCCATCGGCGATGCCCTCGACCATCGCGCGACGATCGTCCTCGGAGCGGAGCGGCGGACGCATCTTGTGGAAGGTGCGGTAGGAGCCGATGTCGTTTTCGTTCAGCGTCAGGTGATTGATCGAGACCCCGCAGGTGACGCGGAGCTTGCGCTTCTTCGCGGCGCGGATGGCATCCAGGCTCTCGCGGCAAGAGATCTGCGCCGCGTGATAGCGGCCACCCGACAGCTCGGCCAATCGGATATCGCGCTCGACCATGACGATCTCGGCGGCTTTCGGAATGCCCGGCAGACCGAGCCGCGCCGACACCTCGCCCTCGTTGACGACGCCGGCATCGGCAAGATCGTCGTCCTCGGTGTGGTGGACGACGAGCGCGTCGAAATCCTTCGCGTAGGTGAGCGCGCGGCGCATCACTTTCGAACTCATGACGCTCCGCCGCCCGTTCGAGAAAGCAACCGCGCCGGCCATCTTCAACAGGCCGATCTCGCTCATCTCCTTGCCGTGGAGGCCCTTCGTCAGCGCGGCCATGGTGTGGACCCGCACGATCGCCGTATCGCGTGCCCGCCGGTTGACGAAATCGACGAGCGCCATGTCGTCGATGACGGGATCGGTGGATGGCATGACGATCATGGTCGTAACGCCGCCGGCGGCTGCCGCCAGACTCGCCGAGGCCAGCGTCTCGCGGTGTTCGAGGCCCGGCTCGCCGGTGAACACCTGCATATCGACGAGGCCCGGAATGACCAGCCGGTCCTCGCAGTTGATGACGGCGGCATCGCGCGGGGCGCTGCGCCTGAGATGCGGGCCGAGGTCGGCGATGTGACCGTCCTCGATCAGGATACCGCCGGCTTCGTCGCGCCCGGAGCCCGGGTCGAGCAGGCGCGCATTGATGAGCGCGGTACGATTTCCGGCGTCCGCGTCTGATTTCTTGCGCGCGCTCATGGGGGTCACCGGTTGGGCAGATGGCGCGCGAGCGCGGCGAGCACGGCCATGCGGACCGCAACACCCATCTCGACCTGCTCGCGGATGACGCTGCGCGGATCATCGGCCACGGCGGACGAAATCTCGACACCCCGGTTCATCGGCCCCGGATGCATGACGAGCGCGTCGGGCTTGGCCCATTTGAGCTTCTCGTGGTCGAGGCCGAAGAAGTGGTAGAACTCGCGCGTGGACGGAATGAATGAGCCGGACATGCGCTCCTGCTGGAGTCGCAGCATCATGACGATGTCGGCGCCCTTGAGCCCATCCTGCATGCTGTTGAAGACCTTGCAGCCGAGCCGGTCGGCATGGGGCGGCAACAGCGTCGAGGGCGCGATGATGCGCACCTCCGCGCCGAGCTTCGGCAGCAATCCGATGTTGGAGCGCGCGACGCGCGAATGCAGGACATCGCCACAGATCGCAACGACAAGCCCCTCGATGCTTCCCTTGTTGCGGCGGATGGTCAGCGCATCGAGGAGGGCTTGCGTCGGATGCTGGTGGCTGCCGTCGCCGGCATTGATGACCGAGCAATCGACCTTCTGCGCCAGCAGCTCGACGGCGCCCGCCTGATTGTGGCGCACGACCAGGATATCGGGCCGCATGGCGTTGAGGGTGACCGCCGTGTCGATCAGCGTCTCGCCCTTGTTCACCGACGAGGTCGAGACCTGCATGTTCATGACATCGGCGCCGAGCCGCTTGCCCGCCAGCTCAAACGAGCTTTGCGTGCGGGTGGAGGCCTCGAAGAACAGATTGACGAGGGTGCGGCCGGAAAGCTGCTCGCGCTTCTTGGTGATTTGGCGGCTGATGGTTGCCGCCTCTTCCGCCATGTCCAACAGGCCGGTGATCTCGCCCGCCGTCAGATCTTCGACGGTCAATAGGTGGCGGTGGGGGAAGTGGAAGGCGTCGAGTTTGTGGGCGGCGGTCATTAAAGCCCGGTCTATAGGGCGACTCGGATAGAGCCACAAGGGCCTGTCTGCTAAGTGTGTGGGCAAAAGGAGTCGCGCATGACATCGAGCGATCCGTTCGCAACACACGAGGTTCTGAACCAGAGCCCGCCGTTTCAGGACTTCAACCTGTTCACGACCGACCTTCCGCTCCAGGACGCGGTGCATCGCGAGGGGGCTCAAGGCGCGGCGGAACGCCTCACGGCCTTCGGCGCGCTGACAGGCAGCGCCCAGATGTTGGAGCAGGGCCGGCTCGCCAACGAGAACCCGCCGCGGCTTCGCACCTTCGATACGAAGGGCCACCGCATCGACCGGGTGGAGTTTCACCCCTCCTACCACGCACTGATGGCCATGAGCACAAGCCAGGGCCTGCACATGGCGTCCTGGGATCATCTGCGTAACCGCAGCGAGGCGCCGGCGGCCGGCGCCAATGTGGCCCGTGCGGCCGGCAGCTACATGGCGGCCCAGACCGAGTCCGGCCATTGTTGTCCCATCACCATGACGAATGCAGCGGTAGCCTCGCTCCTGATCGAACCCTCGCTCGCCGATGATCTGCTGCCCAAGATCCTCGTCCGCGACTATGACGCGAGCTTCCGGCCGATCCCGGAGAAACGCGCCATCACCATCGGCATGGGGATGACGGAAAAGCAGGGCGGCACGGATGTGCGCACCAATTCGACGCGCGCCGTGCCGATTGGCGGCGAGCATGGCCTCTACACGCTGACCGGCCACAAATGGTTCATGTCAGCGCCGATGTCGGATGCGTTCCTGATGCTGGCGCAAGCGCCGGGCGGTCTCTCCTGCTTCTTCGTGCCGCGCCTGCTGCCCGACGGCACCGTCAATCCGATCCGCATCCAGCGCTTGAAGGACAAGCTCGGCAACAAGTCGAACGCCTCCTCCGAGGTCGAGCTGCAAAATGTCACGGGTTGGCTTATCGGTGAGGAAGGGCGCGGCGTTCCCGCGATCATCGAGATGGTGACCTACACGCGGCTCGATTGCGCGGTGTCGTCGGCGGGCATGATGCGCGCGGCGCTCGCCGAGGCGATCCATCATTGCCGCAATCGCCGCGTCTTCCAGAAGCAGCTCGCCGACCAGCCGCTGATGTCGGCGGTGTTGGCCGATCTTTCGCTCGAGGTCGAGGCGGCGACCGCACTGGCCTTTCGACTGGCGCGCGCCTTCGACAATCCGGCCTCGCCCTTGGAGCAGGCCTGGCGCCGCCTCATGACGCCGGTGACGAAATACTGGATCTGCAAGATCGCCCCGGCCTTCGTCTATGAGGCGATGGAGTGTCTGGGCGGTAATGGCTATGTCGAGGAGGGGCGGCTGGCGCGGATCTATCGCGAGGTGCCGGTCAACGCGATCTGGGAGGGCTCCGGCAATGTCATGGGGCTCGACGTGCTGCGCGTGCTCATGAAGGAGCCGGAGGCGGCGGAGACCATTCTCGAAGGTCTTTCGAAGGCGATCTCGAGCGACAAGCGGCTGTCGGCACAGCTCGCGGTGGTGCGCGATCTCCTGCACAAGCCGCGCGATCTCGAGGTGAACTTGCGCGCGCTCGTCGAGGGTTTGGCGACGGTTGCGGCGGCGGCCCTGTTGCGCGTCAACGCGCCTGCCGCCGTCGCCGATGCGTTCCTGGCGACGCGCTTGGAAGGCGGCCCCCGCCGCACCTACGGCCAAGGCCTGCAGCGCGCCGACCGCGCGGCGATTATCGATCGGGCCTGGCCGATGTGAAAAGTGGAACCGACGAGTTGGACGCGGAACGCGAGCTTTCCACGCACCACGAAATCTGCAAGCTTTCATGGGCATCCCGACTCTGATCCGTGGTTGACCGATGCTACCCGCTGTCTTCTTCCG
>JANNSX010000338.1:0-1963 GCA_031403155.1 Hyphomicrobiaceae bacterium | reverse complement strand
AAGGCATTGACTGGCGCCACCCGTTGCGCACGTGGCAACCATCGGCCGCCGGTTGAGTGCGGTAAGCTGACTCAGGTCCCAGATCGAGCGTCACAAAAGTTCGTCTCTATGTTCTGATCGGTTTGTGACGACATCCGATTCTCTTCCTGACGATATCGCGGCGCTCAAGGCAGCGCTCGTCGCCGAGCGTGCGGCGCGCATCGATGCGCAAGCGAAGGCAGAAAACGCTGTTGCCGAAGCGATGCGGGCAACAGCAAACATGTCCAGCGCCGAGGCGCTCGTTGCTCATCTGAAGCTTGTCATCGAGAAGATGAGACGCGAGCTCTACGGCAGCCGTTCGGAACGCGGCCGCAAGCTGCTTGATCAGATGGAGCTTGAGCTGGAAGACCTCGAAGCTTCGGCGGCGCAGGACGAGATCGCCGCCGAGATGGCGAGGCGTGCTGCGGGCGCTACAACGCTTGTGCCGGCGCACGCGCGTGCCAAACCGGTGCGCAAAGCCTTCCCCGAACATCTGCCGCGGGAACGTGTGGTCGTGCCCGGACCGACAGCATGCGCCTGCTGCGGCTCGTCGAAGCTTGCCAAGCTCGGCGAAGACATCACCGAGACGCTGGAGGTGGTCCCGCGCCGGTGGAAGGTGATCCAGACCGTGCGCGAGAAGTTCAGCTGCCGGGCGTGCGAGAAGATCGCCCAAGCGCCAGCGCCCTTCCATGTCATCGCCCGCGGGCGGGCCGGCGCAAACCTGCTGGCGATGATCCTGCACGCCAAGTTCGCACTGCATCAGCCGCTCAACCGCCAGAGCGAGACTTACGCCCGCGAAGGCATCGATCTGCCGCTCTCCACACTCGCCGACCATGTGGGCGCCTGTGCCGCCGTTCTTTCGCCACTTGCCGATCTGATTCGGGCCCATGTTATGGCTGGCGAGCGTATCCACGGCGATGACACGCCGGTTCCGCTCTTGGCCAAGGGTAAAACCATCACGGCAAGATTGTGGACCTATGTGCGCGACGACAGGCCGTTCGGCGGCGCCGATCCGCCGGCCGCCGTGTTCTTCTTTTCGAACGATCGCGGCGGCGAACACCCCGAGAACCATCTTGCCGGTTACAGCGGTATTCTGCAGGCCGATGCTTATGCCGGCTTCAACGGGCTCTACGAACCCGGCCGCGCGGGCGGAGCCATTGCCGAAGCCGCGTGCTGGGCGCATGCGCGGCGGAAGTTCTTCATCCTCGCCGATATCGCGTCGAAGGTACGGGGCAACAAACCCATCGTCGTCTCGCCCATCGCTTTGGAGACGGTCAAGAAGATCGATGCGATCTTCGAGAGGGAGCGCGAGATCAACGGCCAAGCCATCGAACGGCGGGTTACTTTCCGCCGCGAACAGATTGCGCCGCTCGTTCTCGATTTGGAGACTTGGATGCGGGCCGAGCGCGCCAGGCTCTCGCGCCATGCCGAAGTCGCCAAGGCCATGGACTATATGCTCAAGCGCTGGACGGCCTTCACCCGCTTCCTCGAAGACGGGCGCATCTGTCTGAGCAACAATGGCGCCGAACGCGCGTTGCGCGGAATCGCACTCGGTCGAAAGGCATGGCTCTTCGCCGGTTCCCAGCGCGGCGGCGAGCGTGCCGCGGTCATGTACACGTTGATTCAGACCGCCAAACTCAACGATGTCGATCCGCGAGCCTGGCTCGCCGACGTGCTCGCCCGCATCGCGGACACCAGCCAACTACGTCTCGACGAACTCCTCCCCTGGAATTGGGCCGCAATCAAAAATCAAGCCGCCTTGGCCGCGTGACCCGCCGGAGGGTTACGCCGATGCCGCCGGGCCGCGCACCAAGCTTGCCATCATTGACCACATCGCCTCACCGACCGCGATGGTGTTTCCGGTCGCCGAAATCACCCGCGCGCTCAAGGCCAAGGGCGTGCGCGTGATGATCGACGGCGCGCATGGGGTGGGGCAACTCGCGCT
>JANNSX010000337.1:0-5227 GCA_031403155.1 Hyphomicrobiaceae bacterium | reverse complement strand
TCGATGACGGCGGCGGGGGGGGCGGCCCAGACTTTCGGCAGGCCATTGTAGAGCATGACCATCGACCCCGCCGGCTTCACCGGCAGGCCGCGCAGCCACTCGGCGAAGCCGCCAGGTTCGGCGGCGATGCGTTCGAAGCCCTCGGGCGGAGCGAGGCGCTGGGCCAGCGTTTCGGCGGCCGCGGGTGCCTCGCCGCGCCAGGGATAGGCGGGGGCGGCGATCGCGGCCTGGTCCGGCGCAACGCAGGCGAGGACGACAAGGGCGGCGAAGAGGGGGGCTCGGATCGGGTGCAGCATGGCCACCACCTGCCGCAAAATCCGGGCAGGTTTGTGGTTGACGCTTCGTTAACGGGCCAGGCGCCATACTCGTGGGAACCGGAGTTTTGCCATGCTGACGAAAGCCATGGGCTCGCTCGGCCGAAGCCTCATGCTCGCCGATGCCGACATTTACGCGCGCTTCGCGATCCTCTTCACGATCGGCGTCGCCGGCATCGTCGCCTTCTACTGGTCGCTGATCGCCACGGTGCAGATCCTGGCCACCGAGGCAGGGGCCGGGCTCGAGGATGAGAGCACGCCCATGGCCATCGGGCTCGCCGTGCTGCTGGCCGCCGGCCTTGGCCCTATTCTCCGATTCCTCGTTGCCGATCTTCCCGACCTCGCCCGCGAGACCGTCCGCGAGAACGGCCACTATCTGGTGATGGGCGCAGTGCTGGCGATCTCCTGCCTGGTGCTGCTGCTGGCCTGAGGCGGCCCTTCCGTCGCAGTCGCGGCCCTTTCGTCTGCACCCTTGATCCGGTACGACTGGCGGCGCCCTTAGGCAAGGAGCTCGCGCCCAATGAAAATCAAGGACCTCAAGACCTTCATCGTCGGCAATCCGCCGCCTGGCTTCGGCGGCCGCTACTTCATCTTCGTGAAGCTGACGACCGACGACGGCATCTCCGGCATCGGCGAGGTCTATTGCGATACCTTCGGACCGAAGGTGATCGAGGCGATGATCGCCGACATGTTCGAGCGGCATGTCGCGGGCATGGACCCGTTCCACATCGAGGCGCTCTGGCGGAAGGTCTACGGCTCGGGCTTTACGCTGCGCCCAGATACCTCCGTGATGGGCGTGCTCTCCGGCATCGAGATTGCGCTCTGGGACATCAAGGGCAAGGCGCTGGGCAAGCCGGTGTACGAGCTGCTTGGTGGCCTCGTGCACGAGCGCATCCGCACATACACCTACATCTATCCGGGGGCGAAGCAGGACGACAGCATCTACTGGAACGCCGAACAGTCGGCCGAGCGCGCGGCGCACTATGTGAAGCTTGGCTTCACCGGCATCAAGTTCGATCCGGCGGCGCCTTACTCCGTCTTCGATCCGCGCCAGCCCTCGCAGGAAAGCCTCGCGCTCTGCGAGAAGTTCGTGCGCCTCATTCGCGAGGCCGTCGGCACGAAGGCCGATCTGCTGTTTGGCACGCATGGCCAGTTCACGGCGTCCGGCGCCATCCGCATGGCCAAGCGCCTCGAGCCCTATGATCCGCTCTGGTTCGAGGAGCCGACGCCGCCGGAGATGCCGGAGGAGATGGCTCTCGTGGCGCGCGCGACCTCCATTCCGATCGCAACCGGCGAGCGGCTGACGACAAAGTACGAGTTCGCGCGCGTGCTCGAGCTGCGCGCTGCCTCGATCATCCAATTCGCGCTCGGCCGGGTCGGTGGCATCATGGAGGCGAAGAAGATTTGCGCGTTGGCCGAGGTGCACTACGCGCAGATCGCGCCGCATCTCTATTGCGGGCCGGTCGAAGGTGCCGCCAATATCCAGGTTGCCGCCTCGATCCCGAACTTCCTGATCCTCGAAAGCATCGAGACCTGGGGCGGCTTCCACGCCAAGCTCCTGAAAAAGCCGATCCGCTGGGAGGAGGGCTATGTCATTCCCTCCAAGGAGCCAGGCCTCGGCATCGAGCTCGACGAGAAGGTGGCGGCGGCCCACCCCTACAAGGGCAACGCGCTGCACCTCGATATGCGGATGACGCCGGTCAATGTGTGAGCGCGGGTATTGGAACCGTTGTCGGGTACCGTGCCGGTAGCGCTGGCCTTGGGACCTGTTCTCGGAGGGAGGCAAAATGGTGGACGCGACCGACCGGGCTGTATTCGGGGGGCCCTTCACGTCGATTGGCTATGAGCCGACCTACAGCGGCGTCACGAGCCTGTTCCGCAGGCCCTACGCGCGCGATCTCTCAGGTGTCGACATCACGGCGTGGGGTGTTCCTTACGATTTATCCGTCACGAACCGGCCCGGCTGCCGGTTCGGGCCGAGAGGTATCCGCGCGGCGTCGACCAACCTTGCCTGGGATGGCGGTCCCTGGCCTTGGGGAGCCGATCCCTTCCGGAGCATCACCATGGTCGACTACGGTGATTGCAGCTTCGATCCCGGCTTTCCGGTGCAGATCATGGAGGCGATCTACAGCCAGGCGAAATCCATTCTTGCGTCCGGCACGTTCCTGCTGACGATGGGCGGCGATCACTCGATCACCTATCCGATCTTGAAGGCGCAGGCCGAGCGGCACGGCCCTATTTCGCTCATTCAGATCGATGCGCATTGCGACACTTGGGAGGAGAGCACTAAACGTGTCGATCACGGGTCGATGTTCTATCACGCTGCCAGAGAGGGGTACGTGGCTGCCGAACGCTCCGTGCAAATCGGCTTGCGGACGATGAACGACAAGACCCATGGGTTCACCATCCTCGATGCGGAATGGGTGCACGAAAATGGTATTGCTGCGGCGGCGGCCAGGCTGAAGGAGGTCGTGGGTGGCGCTCCGGCCTATCTGACGTTCGACATCGATGCGCTCGATCCAGCCTTTGCGCCTGGTACGGGTACGCCCGTCTGCGGTGGACTTGCGACCTGGCAGGCTCAATCGCTGATCAGAAAGCTCGGCGGCGTGAAGCTCGTCGGCGCCGACCTCGTCGAGGTCTCGCCACCCTTCGATCACGCCGAGATCACGGCGCTCGCCGGCGCAAGTCTACTGATGGATATGGTGTGCCTGTTCGCCGCTGAAAAGCGCAAGACCGGTTGAGTTCTTCGCCTGCCTGGCCTCCTCCGCCGTGGCCGACCGCGTCCTAAATGGTGCCGTCTCGCGAACTCGCGCCCGGGGTCGGGTTGCGCCTTCGAGCTTACCAGCGTAACAGCGCGATCAAGCTGATCAGAAACAGGGGACGTCATGCGCTACGGCTACATCGGTCTCGGAAATCTCGGTGAGCATCTCGCCATGAGCCTCGTCAAGGCGGGGTTTGAGGTCACCGTCACCGACCTCAACAAGGACTCCGCCAAGCGGCTGATCGCGGCCGGGGCCAAATGGGCCGATACGCCCAAGGCCGTTGCCCAGGCGAGCGACGCCGTGTTCACCTGTCTGCCGTCGCCGAGAGCCTCCGAGGCGGTGCTCACGGGTGGGAACGGTATCCTTGCGGGTCTCAAAAAAGGCGGCGCCTGGATTGAGAACTCGACGCTCGGTCGCGACGAGACGCTGCGCCTTGCCGCACTCGCCAAAGCGAGCGGCATCGAGACGCTGGAAGCCCCCGTCACCGGCGGCGTGCATCTGGCCGCCCATGGTAAGATCACCGTGCTCGCCGGCGGCGACAAGGCGCTGTTCGAGGCACACGAGCCGGCGCTCCAGGCGATGGGAGGTAAGCTCTTCCACATGGGGCCTCTGGGGTCCGCTGCCATCATCAAGGTCATCACCAACATGCTGGCCTTCATCCACCTCGTCGCCGACGGCGAGGCGCTGATGCTGGCCAAGCGCGCCGGCCTCGATTTGGGCCAAGCCTGGCACGCGATCACGGCCTCCTCGGGCACGAGCTTCGTCCACGAGACCGAGGGCCAGCTGATCCTCAACGGCAGCTACGATATCGGCTTCACGAATGATCTGACGCTGAAGGACATCGGCTTTGCCTTGGGCTTCGGGCGCGAGTTCGGCGTTCCGTTGAAGCTCGCGGGGCTCACCGAGCAGATCTTCATCGAGGGTACGCAAGCTTATGGCGGCGGCGCGCAGTCGACGAGCATCGTCCGGCTGCTCGAGGACGCGCTGAAAACGGACCTTCGCGCGCCCGGGTTCCCGGCGAAACTCGTTTAGCTTGCCCTCTCCCGCGACGCACCCTATCAAGCGGCAGAGCACGTTCAGGCGAAGTGGAAGCCGGTTCGCCGTAGAACGTGCTCGAAGCCAACAAGCTGGAGCGGGTCAGCGATATCATCCGACTTGAGTCCGCTCTTGACCTCGAATCGCCGCCGGAGGGACGATGTCGCTCAACATCTGCATGATCGGTGCGGGCTATGTCGGTCTCGTCTCGGCCGCCTGCTTCTCCGAGTTCGGCTGGCGCGTCACCTGCATCGACAAGGATGAGGCGCGGGTCGCCGGACTTCTGAAAGGCGAGGTGCCGATCTACGAGCCGGGGCTCGACACGCTGCTCGCCCGCAATCTGGAGGCTGGGCGCATCATTTTCTCGACCGAACTCGGCCCGGCGGTGAAGGATGCTGATATCGTCTTCCTCGCCGTCGGCACGCCGATGCGTCGCGGCGACGGCCATGCCGACCTCTCCTACGTCTTCCAGGCCGTTGAGGATCTGGCGCCGCATCTCAACGGTTTCACCGTCGTCATGACGTGTCGGCGGTTCGGGGATGGGGCTCGCGGCACCGGCGGGCCTCGTTCCTTGTCGCGATGGCCATGTCCTCGTCATCGCTCTCGAGAAGGCCCAGTGGCGCGGCCTGCGCGCCGCGATGGGCGATCCCGAGTGGGCGCGCCCCGAGCTCTTCGACGACATGTGGGAGCGTGGGCGCAACTCGGATCAGATCTACGCGCTGCTGGCGGAGTGGGCCCGCGAGAGTTCGAAGGAAGAGATCATGGCGCTCTGCCAGCGCCACGGCTGTCCCGTGACCGCCGTGTACACGATGGCGGATCTCGCGGCCCACCCACATCTCGCGGCCCGGGGCTCGCTCGCCGTGCTCGAGCATCCAAGGCTCGGCCGTGTGCGCACCCTCGGCGCCCCGATCCGCCTGCCGGATTGTCCGGGCGGCCCGCGCACGCCGGCGCCGCTGCTCGGCGAGCACGCGGGGCGGGGCTTTTCAGCGAGGCCCGCGTGGTTCCATTCGGACGCGGACACGACGCCCTCGTGGGCGCGCGAGGGCGCGAGACCGGGGTCGTCGGCGGGAGCGGCCATCTCGTCCGGTGCAGCCAATCCGGCGACCCGCGACCGCG
>JANNSX010000336.1:0-12696 GCA_031403155.1 Hyphomicrobiaceae bacterium | reverse complement strand
CGATCCCTATGACGATGGTGGCCCGTCCATGGTCGTCATTCAGTGGTACGACGACGGCTCGGCCAAGGTCGTCTACCCGCCGAAGTACGCGACGGGCGAGTATCAGCTTCCGTCCTGGATCAAGAAGTAGGCGCACTATCGGCCTCCATTCGATGTCATGCCAGCCAAGCCAACCACTGGTGCGGTTTGGCAGGCATCGAGTGAGTCGCCGGTGTCTGCATGATCACCAGCAGCTCGGACGATCGAGAAGAAGCGATGCAGGAGGGATGCCGTGGCCTGGATCAAGACAGTCCCTTACGAAGAGGCGACTGGGCGACTAAAGACGCTCTATGATCGGGTCAAAAGCCCGGATGGTGCGATCGATAACATCCTGAAGGCGCACAGCCTGCGGCCACACAGCATGGAGGGTCATATGACCCTCTATAAGAATGTACTCTATCATTCCGGCAACAAGCTTCCGAGCTGGTTCCTGGAGTCGATCGGTGCCTATGTCAGCGTTCTCAACGGCTGTACTTACTGCACCGCTCACCACTTCGAAGGGCTGATGCGGCTGATCAAGGATCACGATCGGGCAATCAGCGTCTGCGCGGCGCTGGCTGCGGACGATCCGGCACACGCGTTCGACGGCTGGGAGCTGGCGGCACTGCTATATGCGCGCGCTCTGACCTTGGCGCCGAAGAGCGTCAACGAGCAGTCAATCCGGGATCTGCGTGATGCCGGCCTTGATGACGGAAAGATCCTGGAGGTGAACCAGGTCGCGAGCTATTTCGCATACGCTAACCGCATGGTCATGGGACTGGGGGTCTCGACACGAGGCGAAGTCGTCGGGATGTCGCCGAATGTGTCGGATGAGTCCGACAGCTGGTCGCACTCCATGGCGCATTCCTCATCATGACCTGAGGCAGTGCACTCGTGTAAGCCGCGCCGGCTCCGGCGATCTCAATCACCACCCCGTTCACCTTCGAGCCCCGGACAATGAGCCAAATCCTGATCCAGGGCCTGCTGATCAGCGGCCTCTACGCGCTCATTGCCGTCGGCTTCACGATGATCTTCAGCGTCGGGCGCGTGCTCGATCTCTCCTACGGCATCTACATCATGTTCGGCGGCTACGCCTACTACACGGCCGTCCAGCTATGGGGCTTGCCGAAGATCGTGGGCGTCGCGTTTGCGATTGTGGTCGGCGTGCTATTTGCCGTGCTGAAGTATCAACTTCTGGTCAAGCGGCTCAAAGGCGACCACGTCGCCGTCGAGATCTCGACACTGATCTTGGCTGTGGTCATGCAGGCCGGATTGATCCTGATCTTCGATGCAGCCGCCAAGACGATGTGGCCGCTCGTCGATGGTGTCTGGCACTTCGGCAGCGTTTCTGTCACCTACAACATCGTCGCCGCGACGGTTATCAGCTGGATCGTGCTCGCGGGCCTGATGCTCTTCATTGAGCGCACTCACATTGGCCGCGCCATTCGGGCGGTCTCAATGGATCGCAAGGGCGCGGTGATTTCAGGCATCGATCCCGACCGCATCAATCTGTTGACCTGGGCGATTTCGGGTGGCCTCGGGGCGCTCGCCGGCGTGTTCTTCGCGACCTATACGCAACTGAGCCCCAACATGTGGGTGGCGCCCCTTATCATCGCGGTTGCCGTCGTCATCGTTGGCGGCATCGGCAGCATCATCGGCTCGCTGATCGTCGCGCATTTGATCGGCTTCATGGAGACGATCTCCTCGAGCCTCATCGCGCCCGAGCTCAACGGCGTCTTCACGATGCTCCTCATTATTGGCGTGCTCCTGATCTCGCCCAAGGGGCTCTTCGGCCGGGCGGAGCTCTGACATGGCGAGTGAGCGAAGCTTCAATCCCTATCTCGGCTGGGCGATCTTCGCGGTGCTGCTGGCGCTATTTCCGCTTGTCGCCTCGGGTGGCACGCTGCGCATTTTCATCATGGCCTTCTATCTCGCGATCTTCGCCATGAGCTGGGACTTCCTCTCCGGCCGCACCGGCTACGTGAGCTTCGGGCATCCCTTTCTCATCGGCATCGGCAGTTATGCATCGGCCATTCTCTCCTATCGGTACGGCGTGCCGCTGTTCATTAGTATCCCGGCAGCCGTAATCATCACCATGATTGCCGGCACGCTGTTCTTCCTGCCGGCACTGCGCGTTCGCGGCTCCTACTTCGCGCTCGTGACGCTCGCCTTCATGGAGATGACCTATCGCCTGACCCAGGTCATAAGGCCCGATCTCACCGGTGGCACGCGCGGCATATCTGGCCTGCCGCCGATCACGACGGGTGCGTTCAACAACTATTACCTGGCGCTTGTGCTGATGCTCGCGATCGCGATTCTCCTCTGGGCGTTGAGCCGGACCCGGCTCGGCCTTGCGCTCAGCGCCATCGGCATGGACGAGGATGCGGTCAGCGGTTCCGGCCTCGATGCGACGAAGCTCAAGCTCTTCGCCTTCATGACGAGCGCCTTCGTCGCCGGAGTGGGCGGGGCGTTCTATACGCACTATCTGCAATCGATCGCACCACGCGCGATGTTCGATATCAGCTTCGTCTTTACCATCATCGTTGCGGTGCTGATCGGCGGCGCCGGCACCATCATCGGCCCGATCATCGGCGCTTTCTTCCTGACCTTCCTGCTCGAATATCTGCGGCCCGTGTTCCCCGGCACCGAGCGCTACTTCATCTACGGCACCATCGCACTCCTTCTCTACGTCTACCGGCCAAAGGGCATCATCTCGATCCTCGATGAGCTGTGGGGGCGGTGGCGCGGTCGCGCGCCTGCGCCCGAGAAGGCATCGGCCCATGGCTAAGCTGCTCGAGGTCGATAACGTCACGAAGCGCTTCGGCGGCCTCGTAGCTGTCAACGGGCTTTCGTTCCATGTCGACGAGGGAGAATCGCTCGCCCTCATCGGCCCGAACGGCGCCGGCAAGACGACGGCTTTCCGCCTCGTCGTCGGCGATCACAGGCCCAACTCCGGGGCGGTCCGCCTCAAGGGCGAGGATATCACGCGCCAACCCGTGCATGCCCGCATCAACCGCGGCATCGGGCGCACCTATCAGGTGCCACGTCCCTTCCACGGCATGCCGGTCTCCGACAACATTCGTATCGGCATGATGCCCAATCGTCTCTGGCAGATGCTTCGCCATGGCCCCGACACCGTGAAAGAGCGTGAGATCGCGGCTCGCGTGGGCTTCAAGCCCGGCGAGGAGGCAAAGAGTCCTGGCGAGCTGTCGATGGGCGATCTGAGGAAGCTCGAGCTCGCCCGTGCACTCGCGGCCGGTCCCTCGATCATGCTGCTGGACGAGGTGTTCGCGGGTCTCACCGTCGGCGAGATCGCGCTGATCTCGGATCTCCTGGCCGAGGAGCGTAAGCGCGGCATGACGCTCATCATCGTCAGCCACGATCTGAGATCGCTCGGCCCCCTCGTCGATCGCGCTGTCGTCATGTCCTTTGGCTCGGTCATCGCCGAGGGGCCGTTCGACAAGGTGATGGCGGACAAAGCCGTTCGCGACGCCTATCTCGGCACCTGAGGAGCTGACTATGGCGCTGCTCGAGATTTCCGCTCTCCACGCCTTCCATGGCAAGGCCGAGGCGTTGCATGGCGTCACCTTCGCCGTCGAGAAGGGCACGATGGCCGGCATCGTCGGGCCAAACGGTGCGGGCAAGTCGACGCTCCTGGACTCGATCGTCGGCCTCGTCACGACGACGGGTACCATCGCCTTCGATGGTCAGTCGATCGCTGGCCTCTCCTCCGCCGAGATTATCCGGCGCGGCGTCGGCTATGCGCCGGAGCGCGGACATTTGTTTCCATATATGGGCGTGAAGGATAATCTCCTCGTCGGCAGCTACACCGCGCGCGACGACATCGAGAAAAACCTCCGCCTCGTTTATGATCTCTTTCCCGTCCTCGAGCAGCGCCAGACCCAGGAGACGAGCACGCTTTCTGGTGGCGAGCGGCAGATGGTGTCGCTCGGACGGGCGCTGATGACGAGCCCGCGCCTGCTTCTCGTCGACGAGCCGACCATCGGCCTGGCTCCAAAAGTTTGCCTCGACATCGCGGCGGCGCTCCGCCGGCTCAACGCGGAAACCGGCCTCACGATCCTCATCACCGAGCAAAACGTGAATTTCGCCATGAGCCTCGCCAGCACCGTCCACATCATCGAGACGGGTGAGATCCGCATGAGCGGCGCGGTCGAGGAGCTGAAGCACCACGAGGCGCTCAAAGAGGCCTATTTCGGCACATAGCCGAAGGTGGTGTTAACACCCATTTTACGCGATCGAAAACATTCGATGCGACGATGCTTCGACGATCCATGCGGCCTTTGCGGGACTGCATGGCGGGTAAAGCATTAGGGGCAGGGGTGAGCGTCGTGACCATAGCAACAAGCCGTTTCTGGACTGACATCAACTCCGACATCGCTCAATCACTGTCCGCCGAGCGACGCGCCGAGATCGAGCGCGTGCTGGCTCTGAGCGGCGCGCCCCGGCCGAGCACCATCGGCGACATCCGCCTCTCCTTCTATTTCTTCTTCCTGCGGATCATGTGGGGTCGCGAGAAGCGGAGCTACGACCGGTTGAAGCAGGAGCAGGCGCTCTATCCGGCGGTGACCAAGCGGAACATTCCGGCGATCCTCACCATGGGCATCGCCTACACCGCCTTCTGGTACATGATCGTCGGCCTCGGCGCCTACATGTTCACGGACTTCATCATCGGTTGAAGGGGCTAGGGTGTTTCCGTTTTTCGTTGAATCACTTCAACACCCTAATTCCTTGGTTTGCCGTGCTTCTTTTCGGAAAACCGCTTCGCACTTTTCCGGAAGCACTCTAGAGCACTTGTCCTTCCAAGTGGATACCGGTTGGTCGAAGCCACGTGCTCAAAACCAACTACCTAGAGCGCCGATCTGATTTCCATCAGATCGAAGTGCGCTCTAGGGCAAACGCTTACTGACCGAGCACGCCGCCGATCAGGTTCTCGACATCTGATCCGGCTTTGCCGCCAGTGAGTTTCTCGAGAACCTTCTTGACCTTTTTCTTGTCGCCGTCTTTCAACTTCTTGCCGAGTTGTTTGACCGTTTCGATAACGGCCTCGGGATTCTTCGCGAGGCCTTCCAGGTCGGGCACAATCTTGGGCTTGGCCCATGGCCCCTGTATGCGAACGGGAATGGTAAACCCGGTTGCGTCTTCCCCGCCCTGGCCCTCCAGCGAGGCGACGACCTTCGGCATGGCAGCATAGTCGAGGCTGCGTGCCGGCATGTCGATCGTGCCGGCGCCTGCCACCCGGATCAACGGTCCAACGAGACTGAGATCCTTGTTGGTGACGATGCCCTTGTTGATGCTGAGCGTGCCGGACAGCTCGCTGAAATCTGTTTTCATACCCTTGTCGCGTTGCAGACCGCCGACTTTGCCCTCGCCAAGCCCACGGACCATCTGCGGGATGTTCAAACCGACGATCGCGCCATCGGTAAAGGCGAAGCGGCCCTGCCCCGTGAGCGTCTGCACGAGCGCCTTCTGGCTGCGGCCCTGCGCCGTGAAGCCGAGCGAGATCGAACCGTTGCCGGCGACCCAGTCGAGCGCCATGGCATCCGTCAGGAGCGGCAGGGCTGAGACGCCATTGATCGTTGCATTGCCCTTCACGCGCGGCACAGCCGACTGGCCGTCGATCTCGATGGTGCCAAGCCCCTTTCCACCGTAGGCCTGAATCTCGGGTAGTCTCGACTTCAAGAGGCCATCCTTCAGCGCCAGCACGACGCGGCTCCTGCCGAGCTTGATGTCCTGAAAAAAGAGCGCGCCGGCCGCGATCGTCACATCGGCATCAATGGCTTTCAGACCCGCGACATCGATGGGCGCGTTGCTCCAGCCGGCGGAGACCTTCTTTGGCTTGACCGGCTCGGCCGCCTCGGAAACGCTGGCCGTCTCGTCGACATCGGAGATGGCGCCGGGTTCGGTCGCATCGGACTTGGCGTCATCGCTCTTCGCCTTCTTCTTTTTCGGCTTCGCAGCGACTTTGCCGGAGGGGGCGGCATCCGCGAGATAGACATTGAGATCGAGCTTATCGATCGTGAGTTTGCCTTTCAGCATCGGACGTACGCCACCCGCGTCGAGCGCGAGATCGCCGGTCGCGGTGGCGCCATCGAGCATCAGCTTCGCCTTGGCAAGCGTGTAGCTCGGACCGGCGATCGTCAGGTGGGTCTGGAGATCGAGCGGTCCCAAACCTCCGACCGGCGGCAGCTTCACTTGCGCCCATTGCGCGACCTTGCGGACGGAAGCCGTCTTGAACGCGAGCTTGCCGTCGAGCAACGCGGTGCCGGCAAGGTCGAGCTTGCCGTCGTAGCTGGCGGCGAGGTGTTCGGCATCGAGGGCGAGGACGAGCCGGGCGGGCGCGCCGTCGAGGAAAGCCTTCAAGGTCTCGAGCTTCGCGGTGAAAGGCAGCCTCTGCTTGCGCCAGACGAGACTGCCTGTCGCCTCGAAGGGTGCATCGATGGCCGAGAGCGAGAGCTTGACGTCGACTTGGGTGAAGCGCTGCGTGCTCTTGGTGAGAAGATTGGCATAGCGGACCTCGCCGCCCTCGATGCGGACATTGCCGAGCGAGAAGCCTTGGAGCATGTCGGTCAGCTTGCGTTTGGCCGCGGACGTGTCCGGCGCTGCGACGACGCTCGCCGGCTCGGATGAGGTCGCGCTCGGCGTGCTCTCATCGAGGGTCGTGCCCCGGATCGGCACTTCCTTCGCCGTGACCTTTGCGGAGGCAGGCAGTGTGAAATCCCAAGTCCGCCGGCCCTTCTCGTCGACGGCGAGTTGGATGACCGGGTTGACGAGCAGGAACTCGTCGATGGCAAGCTCGCGCTGCATGAGCGGCAGCAGCGGAATGGCGAGCTTGAGCTTCTCCATCCGTACGAAGAATTCTTTCTCGAGGCCCGGCGGGCCCGAGAGGGAGACGTCCTTCAGCTCGACACCGAGCCTTGGATAGACCGTGAAGGAGGCGCTACCGCGCACGATGAGGTCGCGGCCGGTGCGGCTCTTGACCTCGGCGACCAGCCGGTCGCGGACATAGCCCGTTGGCGCCGCCATATAGATGAAGACCCCGCCCGCGAGGGCAGTGAGGACGAGGCCGATCAGGCCGTAGAGCACATAGCGCATCAACCCGCTCCTCGCCGCAGCTCCCGCGCCGGCGGTTGTGGACACGATTCGCAACCGCATCGTGCAGGGTAATGACCGCAATGTCACCACTACGGCGGCACCCGGTCCCTTGTGGCCGGGGATAATGACGCCATATCAAGCCGGTAGGAATAAGGCCGCGCCCGGTGGTGGCTAAAGCAGCGCAGACGGTACAATCCTCGCGACGTTTGAGCGCATCACCTAACCAGTGGCGGCGCCCATCGAAGATGGCTACGCATGCTCGGTTCCGGCGGTTGGCCGGGCCGACCAGGAGAAATCATGGAGCTCGGATCCTTCGCCGCTGGCCTGACGCAGATCATCTGGCTCGATATCGTCCTTTCGGGCGATAACGCGCTGGTGATCGGTCTGGCCGCATCGACGCTCAAGCCCGAGCTTCGCCAAAAGGCGGTCGTTTTCGGTCTGGTGCTCGCCACGACGCTGCGCATCGTCTTCGCGGCCATGGCGACCTTCCTCTACGACGTTCCCGGGCTGCTGTTTGCCGGTGGCCTGCTGCTGCTCTGGGTCTCCTGGCGGCTCTTCGCCGATCTCTATTGGCACCAGGCCGAGCCGGAGATGGTCAAGGTGGAGGGGGATGGCGCGGCGGCCATACCGGAAGGCGGCGGCAGCTCGCTCTTCAAGGCGCTGGTCTCGATCACCATCGCGGACGTCTCGATGTCGATCGACAATGTCCTGGCGGTCGCCGGCATCGCCAAGATGCAGGAGAGCGTGTTCCTGCTCGTTTTCGGCCTCGTGCTGTCGATCCTGCTGATGGGCATCGCCGCTTCGCTGATCGTCAAGGTCCTGACGAAGTACCGTTGGATCTCCTTTGTCGGTGTCGCGCTGCTCGTCTACATCTCGGTCGAGATGCTCGTGCACGGTTATCCGAGGCTCAAGGAGTTCTCTGACGGTATGGGCTGGACGACTTGAGGGTCAGGCGCGCTGGGCAGTTCCCGCCAGGCGCCGCCAGAGCATCGAGGCGAGCGCCCAGCCGGCGAGTCCCAGGACTTCGAGCGCCTTGACCGAGGTCCTGGCGGTCCATGCACTGGTCCTGGCGATGCGTCGGCGCAGGCGGCTAGCCTGAGGCATCTGCGCGGCCTCATGCCAGGCGAGCAGCCCCAGGGCCACCAGGAAGGGCAGGAAGTAGTAGACGAACCGGAAGACGAGCAGGCTCGCCAGCAGCTCGCTCGTGGCGGCCCCGGGAATGGCGAGCAGGATCACCGTCTCGAACACGCCGATGCCACCCGGCACGTGGCTCAACAGCCCGAGCGTCATGGCGACCGCGAAGACACCGACAAAAAGCAGGAATCCGACATCGGCGCTGGCTGGCAACAGCAGATAGAGCGCCGCTGAGGCAAACAGCATGTCGGCGAGACCGACACCCAGCTGGGCGACCGTCGAGCGGGCTCCGGGGAGCGGCAACTCGCGCAGCCCCCATCTGAGTGCGCGCGGCTCCGTGCCGACCCAGCCGACGTAGAGCGCGAGCGCGCCTACGATGGCGAGGCCGAGGACAAGCGTCAGCCATGGCGAGAGGCCGATGAGCTGGCCAAGCGCCGACGGTTCGAACACGAGACATAAGGCGGCGACCAGCGAGCCGCTCAAGGCGAAGGTCAGACCGCAGATCAGCGTCAGCATGGCGATGTCGCCGGTGCCGAGCCCGGCCGGCGCATAGACCCGGTAACGGGCCGTGCCACCGGTCAGTAGCGCGAATCCGAGATTGTTCGCGAAGGTGTAGCTCAGGAACGAGCCAAGCGCGACGCGTGCATAGGGTAGGCGCTTGCCGAGATAGCTCAAACCCAGCAGGTCATAGCCCGTCAGCGCCAGATAGCTCAGCGCCGTGCAGAGGAGACTCAAGAGCACGTATCCGGCCGGGATGGCGGCGAGCGCTGTTGCGACATCCGTCCAGGAGATCGACTGCAAGGTCCGGCCGAGGGTGACGATCGACAGGACCATCAGGCCAACGGCGACGGCCAGGCCGGCGAGCTTGCCGAGGATTTGCGGCTGCGTCGGCTTAAGCGGCGCGTAGGCCGTGGTCTCGAGCCCATAGGGCACGGCATGCCCCGACAGCGGCTCGCCGCGTCCGGCCTCGCTGTCGAGAAATTGGAACAAGCCCCGGTCGAACCGCATGCTGCACCGAACCCGAGTTTCCGGCTCTGCCCGTCAGCGCCGTTACACCTCACCGGCTCCCTGGAGCACTTGTCCTTCCAAGTGGAAACCGGTTGGTCGAAGACAAGTGCTCAAAGCCAACACCCTAGAGCGCCGATCTGATTCCATCAGATCGAATAGCGCACTAGGAGCCTGCAGCCGGCGAAACGCTAGGGCTGCATTGTGTCATTGGCCTGACCGCAAGTGGAACTCTGTCAACACCGGGCCATGTGGTCGGTGAATTATTCTCCCTGGGGATATAGGGGCGGAAAGGTGATTCGCAATTCTCGGATTACGTGCCGAAACCTGGAACTGCCGGAGCGTTACCTGATTGCACCACCATGCGTGTCCTGCCCCTTCGGCATTGACGCTTTGATAACGCTCTTTGCGAACGTGATCAGGCGGACAACCAGATGGCAAGCGGCGCGTGCTTTGCTGGCGCAATTAAGTCGAATGCAGCCATTCGCCGAGAGGTGCACATTGGCCAGCCGCCGTTCCGCATTGCAACTTCTGGCTCTGTTTTGCTTTGGTTTGGCCATGTGGCAAAACCAAGCTCATGCGGCATCGCCCGGCGCCGAAGCGAAATTCCTGCTCACCAGCACTGCCCAGCAGGCCTTCGAGGAGCAGGCCTTCGAGCGGCTAGAGTCACAGGCGCGCGCCTATCGGGAGAGGAATCACAAGCTACCCAACGGCGACTGGGGCCTGTCGGCCTTCTATGATTCTTTCTACTCCCATCCGCGCGCCGGGGCGGAACGCAATCCGCGACTTGTAGTCTCTGCGCGATGGCTGAAGCGGTACCCGAAATCACCGACCCCCTACATCGTTCACGCGATCCAGCACTTGAACACCTATCATGGCCTGATGCAGCTCATTCGCATCAGTGAGGGCGCGGGCCTCATCGATGATCTCGAAAGGTACAGAAAGTCGGCTGCCAAGCAACTCGCGGATGCACGCAAACTTCTGGTCAAGAACCAGAAGATCGCCTCGAAGGATCCCTATTACTACGGTGTGCTGGTGACCGTGGCATCGCTCCAGGACGCCTCCATGGGCGACATACAGAAGATTATCGATGATGGCCTCAAATACACGCCCAAATCTCCCTCGTTTCATGGTGCCGCCATCATCGCTGTCTCGAGAACGTGGCCTGGAGACAACACTCAGATCGACCGCTTTGTGCAGCGCCTCCTCGATCTCGTCGACGAGGAAGACCGGGACCTGACCTACACCAATCTGTATTGGTCGGTGAGCTTGTTCCATGGCATCGACCGCATATTCCAGGATTGGAATGTCGACTGGACCAGATTCAGCAAGGGTCTGGCCGACATTCTGGTGCGCTATCCCGACGACGAGAATGGGAGCTGGTACGCTCGATTTGCTTGCCTCGCAGGAGATCAGCAGAAGACGCACGAGCTTTGGTCGATGGCGGAGAGCTTCCCGTCTCCGGCAATCTGGCCGAGGGCCGATATCTACTACGGCTGCCAGATGCTGGCTCATACCCCTTCCGAAGGTGGCATCGCACCGGCCGAAGGCGACGTGCCGGGCGGGCTCTGAAGACTGCTGGGCTACTCCGGCCGGAAGATCGTGAAGATGCCGTCGGTCTCGGGCTCGGCGACATAGCGATCGTCCGGTGTGGTGAAACGAATGAGTTCCTTGCGGGTCGCATCGGTGAGGACGATTCCAGATTTGCAAGTATTACTATACCTCCCCTTGCGTCATACGCGTTGATCCATTGACGCCCCACGTATCAGCGACGCGATAGCCTTCCGGCCAGGGATCGGCCGGGTCGAGGAAGTAGGTCATGTTGCCGGTGAGGAAGGCGCGGCCCTCGATGGTCGGAAGGATCGCCTTCAAGCCGCCAACTATTGTCTCGCCGATGATGCGGCCGGTGAACCGCGAGCCGATGAGCGACTCGTGGATCAACGTGTCGCCGACCTTCATGATGCCTTTTGCGTGGAGCACCGCCATGCGCGCCGACGTTCCGGTACCGGTCGGACTGCGGTCGGAGCGGCCGGGCGAGACGATGCAGGTGTTGCGCGTCGGCTTGCCGGAGCCTTCGTAGGGCCGGTTGAGCTGCACGATCGAGACGCCGCTGATGCCGGGATTTTCGGGATGCACGGCGGTCACCTGCTCGCGCGAGGCCAGGCGGACTTTCTCGCCGAGCATGGCCAGCTCACGCGCCTCGTCGGCCGTCACTTGGAAGCCGAGCCTCGTCGCATCGACAATGGCATAGATCATGCCGCCATAGGCGACATCGAGCGTGATCGTGCCGTGGCCTTCGACCTCGACCTTTGCATCGAGCGCCAGCGCAAAGCACGGCACATTGCCGATCTCGACCGAGACGCAGCGGCCGTCGCGGCAGGTGGCCCGCGCGCGCACCGGGCCAGCCGGCGTCTCGAGCATGACGATGGTCTCGGGCTCTTGCATCGGCACGATACCGGTTTCCAGCAGCACCGTCACCGTCGTCATGGTGTTGGAGCCCGACATCGGCGGATACTCCGTCGGCTCCATGATGATGACGCCGGCATCGCAATCCTTGCGGGTCGGCGGCACCAGCAGATTGACGTGGCGGGCGACGCTGCCGCGCGGCTCGGAAATCAGGAAGCGGCGGATGTGATCGGAGTCACGCTCGAAGTTGCGCATCTTTTCGTACATGGTCGCGCCCTGCGGCACTGGCACGCCGCCAACAATGACGTCGCCGATCTCCCCCTCCGCATGACAGCCGACGACTTGAATGACGCGGGATGTTCGCATGGGCTGACGACTCGCTCTTTTTGTTCGCTAGAGTGCTTCCGGAAAATGCTTGTCCCGGCGAAGGCCGGGATCCGAAGCGGTTTTCCGAAAAGAAGCACGACAAACCAAGGAATTAGGGTGCTGAAGTGATTCAACGAAAAACGGAAACACCCTAACCGAGCTGACCTCGGTTCGCCGCGTCCTTGAAACCACTACCGGATCGACTGCTGCTTTTGCGGCGCCGGTTGATGAGGGAGCATCTGCCCAGGTTGTCAAGTTGATCCGGGCTCCAGCAGGCTGACTCTGGCGATGAGGCTCGTCCGGCAGCCCGCTGCGGTTCCGCTCCCAGTACGAGCGCAGGTGCATCAGCGACTTGTTCACCGCGATGCGCCGGATCCAGGCCCCGACCGGCGCCTCACCGCGGAAGCCGGCGATGGAGTGGATCACCTCGACGAAGGTGTCCTGCACCACCTCGTCGGCCACGTCGGGACTGCGCACCAGGCGGCGCGCGGCGCCGTGCACCGCCGGCGCGAAGGCCTGGAACAGCACGGCATGCGCCTTCATGTCCCCACGCCGGGCGCGGGCGACGATGCCGGGGTCGAGCTCCTGGTCGAACGGATTGGCCATGTCGCTCCTTCGATGCCCTCTATAGACGCATGGGACCGGGAAAAGGTC
>JANNSX010000335.1:0-2737 GCA_031403155.1 Hyphomicrobiaceae bacterium | reverse complement strand
CTTGCCGGAGCCGCTGGGGCCGAGGATCGTCACCACCTCGCCGCGCTTCACGTCGAAGTCGATGCCGCGCAGCACTTCGCGTCCGCCATAGGATTTCCAGACATTGCGGCAGATGACGAAGGTCTCGCCCTGTTTTGCCTTCGTTGCCGTCTCGGCGAGGAGATGCTCGATCCAGTCGTGCCCGGCGACAGGGGCAGCTGGCGGACCCTTGGTGGCGCGCAAAACCGGAGCCGACGCCGGCACTTCCGCCGCCGGGGGCTGGCGCAATCCCAAGCCGAGCATGCGGTCCATGAGCGAGGCGCCGCCGGATTTCTCCCGCTCCCAGTCGAAGCGTCGCTCGAGCCACATCTGCAGCAACGAGATTGCACTGGTGATGACGAGGTAGATGATGCCGGCGGCGGCGAACACCGTGAAGAACTTGAAGTTCTGCGCCACGATCTGCTGCGAGCGGAAGGTCAGGTCGTTGACGAAAATGACAGAGGCGATCGAGGTCAGCTTGATCATGCTGATCGTGTTGTTGGCGAGGCCCGGCAGGATCGAGCGCATGGCCTGCGGCATCACGATGCGGCGGAGCGTCGTCAGCCAGTCCATGCCGAGGGAGGCGGCGGCAATCGATTGGTTGCGTGAGACCGAAACAATGCCGCCGCGGATGAGCTCGGCCGAGAAGGCGGCCTCATTCAGCGCGAAACCGACCACTGCCGCCGAGAAGATATCGAGCTTGATGCCCCACTGCGGCAGCGCATTGAAAATGAAAACGAGTTGCAGAAGTTGCGGCGTGCCGCGCACGAACCAGATGTAGAACCAGGCGAGCGCGCTCACCGGCCAGAAAGAGGAGAGGCGCATGAGCGCCAGGCCGAGGCCCAGAATCACGCCGAAAAACATCGAGACGGCGGCAATCTCGATGGCGACCCAGGCGCCTTTCAACAGAAAGGGCGAGAACAGGTAGCGCGGGATCTCGACGAACCAGGGCAGATCCTTTGCCTGGCCGGAGATATCGCCGCCCTGCCAGTTCATGCCCTCGCAGCCGGCGACCAGCAGGCCGGCGGCGAGCATGAGCAGGAGTGTCCAGCCGAAGCGCGTTCGATCGGACATCCCCTGCCCCCAAGTCGCGTTCGCGGTTCCTGACCGAGCCTATTCCGTCTTGATCTCGGCCGATACCTGCAATCCGGGGTCGATGCCGTATTTCTTGAAGATTTCGGCCTGCTTGCCGCTGGCTTGCAGGATCGTCAGGCCTTCGAAGATCGCCTTGTTGAGCTCGTCATCGCCGTTCCTGACGGCGGTGCCGATGTTGAAGCCCGACAGCGTCATGAAGGCGCGGGCGAACTTGTCGGGATGCTGCTTCACCTGCTCGTCCGTCACGGTCAGGTCATACATGACGATGTCGGCGCGACCGTCCTCGATGAGGCGCATGCCCGAGGCCGGATCGGGATAGGTCAACACGTTGATTTCCGCTTTGCCGGCAGCCGTGCAGTCCTCGCTCTTCTTGCGCACGACCGGTTCCTCGACAGTACCGACACCGACGGCGACGGCGTTGCCGCAGTAGTCGTCGACGCTCTTGATGTTCTTCGGGTTGCCGGCCTGTGTGAGCGCGCCCGTCGCCGCTTGCATATAGAGCACGTAGTCGACCTGCTTGGCGCGCTCGGGCGTGTAGTAGAGATTGTCGAAGAAGACGTCGGCCTGATCGGCAACGACCGCCGGCAGGATGCCGGACCAGGCGCCGATGAACCACTCGGTCTTGACGCCGTGGCAGTCGAAGACGGCGCGGGCGAGATCCGCGTCGAAGCCGATGATGTTCTCGAAATTGCTCGGATCGCGGAAGAAGAAGGGCGCGGTCTGCGCGTCGCCGCCGATCCGGATCGTCCGGCCGGCGAGGCCCGGATACTTCTCGGCGAGCTTGTCGGGCTCGCACTTGCCGGCGTCGGCGAGGGCGATTGAGGGTGCTGCGAGGAGGGCGGCGGCGACGGCAGTTGCTGCCAGTAGCGAGCGGGCGAGTGGCATGGAGGCTTCTCCCTGAGGACCGCAGCGTTTTCTGATGCTCCAACTGCGGCTGCTGCGTGGCCGGCGGCCGGAGAAGACCCTCGCCAACCCTCCAAGCACGCCGAAGGCCGACGAAACTTGTATTGGATACAATTATACGATTGCGGTGATCAAGCGGGCATTGGCCTCACGACTCGCGGAATCCGCAGATCAGCCGTGCCCGACCGGTCGATGTCGCGCCACTTCACATCACAAGTGCCACAGGCCTGACCGGACAACCCGTCCCATCCCGCATGTTCAACGGCGAGACGGCGAACAGGAACTCCTTGCCGGCGAGGTTCTCGAAGTTACAGCACTGCTGCACCATGCAGATGTTGTTGGTGAGCCAGATCTTGTGCGTCGGCCACCACCATTGGGCCGGATCGTCCATGCCCATCATGTCAGTGACGAACAGCACCATGCCGCGATCGACGAGCCATTGCGCGGTGCCGGTCGGCACATGCGGCCGGTTCTGCATCCAATCGCCGACGCCCCAATGCTTGTCGACGCCGGTCCAGCACATGACGGCCGCGTCCGGTCCGATTGTCTTGCCGGTTTTGCGCTCGGCTTCCTCGAAATCCGCGATGGTGATGGCCTCGCCTCGCTTCTTCCACGTGAAGTCGTAGAGGTGGCCCGGCATGATCAGCCGCTCGAGCGGCACCTGGCCCACCGGCACGCCCGTCCGATTGAAATGGCGCGGCGCATCCAGATGCGTCGAGCA
>JANNSX010000334.1:0-11244 GCA_031403155.1 Hyphomicrobiaceae bacterium | reverse complement strand
CTTCTGGCGCCGGTTTCGCCTGATGGCTGCGCCGGCTTGCCTGGCTGATCTTATGGGAGTGCTCATGGTTTTCATCATACGCGAGTGCGTATTTCAAGTCAATATACGCACTCGCGCATTATTTCCGTAAATACGCATTTGCGTATAAAATGATATTATACGCAATTGCGTATCCAAGCTCAGATGCCAATCAGATGCCAAAGAAACGCTGCGCCAACCTTCGCTGCTGCGCGAAACGCACCGCATTACAACACCCGATCTACTCCCATCCCCCCCACCGTGGCCCCGAAGTCCCAACTTTCGCCCGAATCCACGGCTTTATGGGCCTTCGGGTTTGCGGATCACGCCCGGAAAGGCTAGTTCAACGCCCAGAACCGGGGTTCGCCCCGCCACTCGAGGGATTTTGGGGGCTTTCATGAAAATCGGTTACTTAGCCGCCGTCCTGGCGCTGCCCGCGCTGGCGCTTGCCGCCTGCGGTCCCAACGGATTGTCCAAGCAGGACGTGGGCTTAGGTGTCGGCGCGGTGGCCGGTGGCATCATCGGCAACCAGGTCGGCAACGGCACCGGCAAGGTGCTGGCGACCGCGGCCGGCGCCGTCATCGGCGGCATTGTCGGCTCCGAGATCGGTCGCGCGCTCGACGAGCAGGATCGCCGCTACGCCCAGGAGGCCGAGTTCCAGGCACTCGAAACCGGCCAGTCCGGCGGCTCGACGCCCTGGCGCAATCCGGACTCCGGCCACTACGGCATGGTCGTCCCGAGCCAAGCCTACGAGCGCGAGGGCAACAACTGCCGCGACTACACCCACACGGTCTACATCAATGGCGAGCCGGAGACGATGCGCGGCACCGCCTGCCGCAATCCCGACGGCACCTGGCAGAACGTCGGCTGAGCTTTTTCCCTCGTCATGGCGTCGAAGCGCGGGACTTCAGGTTTCCGCGTTTTTTCTTCATTTAGGACCCCCGGCTGCACCGGCAGGGCTTCCGCTCACAGGCGCCCTTGCCTAAAGTCTGCGGCAAATGATGCTTTGGCTTGTTCTTTCGCTCACAACCCTCCTCGTCCTGGCGGCCGTGCTCTGGCCGGTCTGGCGGGGCGCGTCCGCGGATCGGGCTGATCCCGGCAGCGCCATCTACCGCGACCAGCTCGCCGAGATCGATGCCGATCAGACGCGTGGGCTCTTGAGTGAGACGGAGGCCAAGGCGAGCCGCGCCGAAGTGGCCCGCCGCCTGATCGCCGCCGAGGTCGAGCGGCCCAAGGCCAGTTCGAAAGCCATCTCACCCGCCGGCCGGCCGATCGTCGCGGCGGCGCTGCTGGCCATCTCGGGCGTAGCAGCGCTCGGCCTCTACCGGACCATCGGCGCGCCTCTACTTCCCGACCAGCCCATCGCCGCGCGCCTCACGGCCCCCATCGTGGGCGAAAGCGTCGAGGTGCTGATCGCCAAGGTCGAGGAGCGGCTTCGCAAGGCGCCCGACGACGGCGAGGGCTGGGCGGTGATCGCGCCCGTCTATATGCGCTTGGGCCGCTTCCAGGAGGCAGCCGACGCCTTCCAAAACGCACTCAGGTTCCAAGGCGAGAGCGCGCAGCACCTCGAAGGTTTTGGCGCGGCGACGGTGGCTGCCGTCAACGGCATTGTCTCCGAGGCCGCTCGCAACGCCTTCGCGCGCGCGGTGGCGCTCGACGACAGGCGCATCGAATCCCGGTTCTGGCTGGCGGTCGCCGCCGAGCAGGACGGTAAGAAGGACGATGCCATCGCCGGTTTCCGCGATATCCTCGCCCGCTCCGAACCCGATGCGCCTTGGCGGCCAACCGTCGAGCAGCGGATTGCCGCGCTGACGGGCGCAGCGCCTGCTCCTGGCCCATCGGCCGAGCAGGTGGAAGCGGCTTCCGAAATGTCCGCCGAGGACCGGCAGGCCATGATCGAAGGCATGGTTGGCGGGCTCGCGGAAAAGCTTAAAACGGATGCGAAGAACCTCGACGGCTGGCTCCGCCTCATTCGCGCCTATACAGTGCTCGACAAACGTGACCTCGCCGTGCAGGCGCTCGGCGAGGCGAAGGGCGCGCTCGCTGGCGACGCGGCGGCATTGACCTCGCTCGACGGCCTGGCGAAAGAGCTTGGTCTCGGCAACTAAACCGCTTTCCGATTCTTGCGAATCGGAAAGCGGTTTAGGTTATTGGCTTGGAGCACTTGTCTTCGACCAACCGGTACCCACTTGGTCGGACAAGTGCTCATAGGAGCATGACGTGGCTTTGGGACGCAAAGGCAAACGCTCGGCCGTCATCGGCATCGGCCTCTGCGTGCTCGCGGTGGCCGCGGGCCTCGTGCTCTACGCGCTCAACGACACGATTGTTTTCTTCTACACGCCGAGTGATGTCACCGAGAAGTCGATCCCTGCTGGTCAGCGCTTTCGCCTGGGCGGCCTGGTCGAGAAGGGCAGCATCGTCAAGGGCGCCGACGCCAAGACCGATTTCGCCATCACCGACACCGTGAAGTCGTTGAAGGTGTCCTACACGGGCGTGCTGCCCGATCTCTTCCGCGAGGACGAGGGTGTCATCGCGGAGGGAAGGCTCGACGAGACGGGCCGCTTCGTTGCCGACAGCGTGCTCGCCAAGCACGACGAGAAATACATGCCCCCCGAAGTTGCCGACGCGCTCAAGAAGAAGGGCGTGTGGCGGGGCGAAGAGAAGGCGGGGGGGTCGTGACGGGAAGCGGAAGATCGACGTCAGGGAGGCACACTCCCATGTGGGGAGGGTTGGCGAGGGGGGTGCGACTCTCAACAATTCACGTGCGCCGTGAGGTCCGCCCCCCACCCTGTCCCTCCCCACGAGGGGGAGGGGACGTTGGGGATGGCGCGCGCGCGGAAGCAACCGCTGCGCGTCGTCGAGCCCCTGATCTTGTGCCGTGTGAGCGGCAGAGTGCAGTGATCTTCACCGCCGATCCGGCCGTGCGGGGAGCTTTCCCCGGCTCAATCAATCGCACTCCGCGAGAGGAAGCGGCTGCCGCAGCGCGGACGACTGGCACGATCTCGTCAGGGACGCACGACCATTGGCCTCCCTCCCCCTCGTGGGGAGGGTTGGGGTGGGGGGTGTACGCATCCGGATGTCACGTTCCATGATCGTCGAGCTCGGGCACTACGCACTCGTCCTGGCACTCGCCGTCGCGGTGCTGCAGATGGCGGTGCCGGCGATCGGCGCGTGGCGGCGTGATGCAGCGCTTCAGCAGGTTGCGAGCACGGCCGCGATCGTCCAGCTCGTGCTGATCGCTGCCGCCTTCCTCGCGTTGATGCGGGCCTACGTCACCTCCGATTTCTCGGTCACAAATGTCTGGGCGAACTCGCACGCGGCCAAGCCCCTCATCTACAAGATCGCCGGCGTCTGGGGGAACCATGAAGGCTCGATGGTGCTCTGGGTGCTGATCCTGGCTGTGTTCGGCGCAGCGGTGGCCATCTTCGGCCGCAATCTGCCGCGGACCCTCAAGGCCAATGTGCTGGCGGTCCAGGCCTCGATCTCGGTCGCCTTCCTGACCTTCATCCTGACCACATCGAACCCGTTCCTGCGCCAGGACCCCGCACCCATCGAAGGCATGGGCCTCAATCCGATCCTGCAGGACCCCGCGCTCTCCTTCCATCCGCCGCTGCTCTACGCCGGCTATGTCGGCTTCTCGATGGCGTTCTCCTTCGCGGTCGCAGCCCTCATCGAAGGCCGCATCGACGGCGCCTGGGCGCGCTGGGTGCGCCCGTGGACGCTCGCCGCCTGGATGTGCCTGACGCTCGGCGTCGCCATGGGTTCCTGGTGGGCCTACTACGAACTCGGCTGGGGCGGCTGGTGGTTCTGGGATCCGGTCGAGAACGCCTCCTTCATGCCCTGGCTCGCGGGCACGGCGCTGCTGCATTCCGCCCTCGTTATGGAAAAGCGCGAGGCGCTGAAGGTCTGGACGATCCTGCTCGCGATCCTCGCCTTCTCGCTGTCGTTGATGGGCACTTTCCTCGTGCGCTCCGGCATTCTGACTTCGGTGCACGCTTTCGCCGTCGATCCCGAGCGCGGGACGTTCGTGCTCGGCATCCTCGCTTTCTTCACCGGCGGCGCCTTGGCGCTTTTTGCTTGGCGCGCGCCGATGCTGCGGCAGGGCGGGCTCTTCCAGCCGATCAGCCGCGAGGGCGCGCTCGTCCTCAACAATCTCCTGTTCGCGGTTGCCTGCGTTACGGTCTTCGTCGGCACGCTCTACCCGCTCTTCTACGAGGCGATGACGGGTGCCAAGATTTCCGTCGGCGCGCCATTCTTCAATCTGACCTTCGGGCCGTTGATGATCCCGCTCTTGCTGGCGCTGCCCTTCGGGCCGATGCTCGCCTGGAAGCGCGGCGATCTTTTTGGCGCGGCGCAACGGCTGTATGTGGCGGCGGGTCTCGGCGTCCTCGCGCTCGTCGCGGCGCTGGCGCTGTCGTCGAAGGGGCCCTCGCTCGCCCTCATCGGCTTCGGCCTCGGTGTCTGGATCATCGCCGGCGCGCTCTCCGATATTGCTTATCGGATCAAGCTGTTTCAGGCGCCGCTGGCCGAGAGCGGCCGCCGCCTTGCCGGCTTGCCACGCTCGGCGCTCGGCACCGTGCTCGCGCATTTCGGCGTCGGCGTCAGCGTGCTCGGCATCATCGGCACGACGGCCTGGCAGTCGGAGCGTATCCTGACGCTAAAGCCGGGCGAAGCAGCCGAGATCGCCGGCTATAGCGTCCGCTACGAGGGCGTGGCGCCTCGCCGAGGCCCTAACTATCAAGAGGAAGTGGCCACCGTCACCATCGAGCGGAACGGTGCCGTCGTAACGCGGCTCGAGCCGGCGCGGCGCACCTATGCCGCCGAGCAGCAGTCGACGACGGAGGCGGGCATCCTGCCTTCGATCTGGGGCGATCTCTACGTCACGCCCGGGGATCGCTCAAGTGATGGCTCACAAGCCTTCCGCCTCTACTTCAATCCGCTGGTGCGGCTCATCTGGATCGGCGCGGTGCTGATGTTCCTCGGCGGCGCGCTCTCGCTCTCCGACCGCCGGCTCCGCGTCGGCGCGCCGGTTCGTGCGCGGCGCGCCTCCGTGGTTGCAGCGGAGTGAGGGGATGACGATCCTTCGTCAGGCACTCGTATGTCTCGCGTTGATCGTTGGCTTGTTGGGACCTTCCGTCTCGGCCCATGCCGTCGAGGCCGACGAGCTTCTTGCCGATCCGGCGCTGGAGGCGCGCGCCCGCGCTCTCTCCGGGGAGCTGCGCTGCCTCGTCTGCCAGAACCAGTCGATCGATGATTCGAACGCCCCGCTCGCCAAGGATCTGCGCGTCATCGTGCGCGAGCGCCTGACCGCCGGCGATACGGACGCTGAGGTGATCGCCTTCGTCGTCGACCGCTATGGCGAGTTCGTGTTGCTGAGGCCGCGCTTCGGCGCTCACACGCTGCTGCTCTGGGGGGCGGCGCCGGTGCTGCTGGCGACTGCCGGATTTCTGATCTGGCGCCGGGGCAGGCGCGCCCATCAGCCGGAGGTCGCCCCACTCAGCGCCGAGGAAGAGCGGCGGCTGGCGAAACTTCTGAAACGAAGCGAAGACCCGGCGGCCTGACCTGCTGGGCCGGCCGCACCGAATTCAAGGCGAAGCCAGCGAATGATTAGCGTGCTTCCGGAAAAAGCCTGTCCCGGCGAAGGCCGGGATGCGAAGTGGTTTTCCGATAAGAAGCACCACAAACCAAGAAGCTAGGGTGTTGGAGTGATTCAACGAAAATCGGAAACACCCTAGCGCCGCTTGCGGCCCTTGCCGCCGGCGGCCGGGCCCGATTTGGCCGGCTGCATCTCGGGCTCGGTCGGCGGCTCCGCCCAGCGCTCGATCCGGATGCCCGGAAAGATCACGATCTCGGCGGACTTACCGCCCATTGCCGCGACCGGCGCGTTCATCCGCCCCAATTGCTGCCTGAATTCGACAACCATGCCCATAGCCGGCCCCTACTTCCCTCGGGCACCCCAAGCGCCCTTTGCCCCAAGCCAACGCACGCGATTCTCTGCTGGTGATAGTTTGGGCACGGGAGGAATTAACAGGTGGTAAACGGAGTGATTGACTTCGTCGCGTAAGCCGCATTTTGCAGCAAGCAGGTCACGGAGTAAGCCACTCGTCCAGGCAATGACGCCCTTTTGCATCCTCGACCTCGACGATCCAAAGATCGCTGTCGAACTCGCGCTCGCGCCGGATGAGGGCGTCCGCATCGGCCTCCGGCATGGGCTCCGGTCTGGCCCGGACCCAGCGCCGATCGCTCTCGAGGCCATCGAGACCCGCCGGCGCCGGCTGGAAGACCTCGGCCGTGCCGTCGAGCCGGGCGAGCTTGATGTAAATGGCCCCCGCGTCGGCATCCCCGCGCTTCACCAGCATGGCCGGAATGCCATGGGCGGCGCAGATGCGGATATAGGCCTGAACCCAGATCTCGGCTTTGAGGCGCATCCAGGACACTAGCTTCCAATTGAAACCCAAAGATCGGAAGCGCGTTGGCGTAACTTACAACGGTCGTGCGCTGGTGCGCATAGACGAAATTAGCTCTACTGGCACCGCCACCCAGGGACGCGCGCTCTCGCTCCTGCCCTCGTCTTCAACAGGCGTGACAATTACCGAGTGGCCCCTTTGCGCAAAAAACTCTCCAATCGCTGACTGAAGGTCGGCTTCGAGCTCTTCTCGAGTTCGCTCCAACGCAAGAAACTCAGGCAAATCAGGACTTGTCGCGGCAAAGTATCCCGTTGCGCGTTCGACGATATCGATTGTGAAGAGACGCGCCTTATTCACCGGTTCCGCCATTTGATTGCCTCCGCACCTTACTTCTAAGTGGCTAACAAGTGGATAATGGCTTCCTAATGCGTCACGAGATTGACGACATCGGCCGCGAATACGGCGGATGGCAGGCTTCATTGGGGATGGCCGCCATCTGGCGTCGGGCCCTTTGCCGCCAGAATTGGAATTCCGGCTGCATTCTTGGCTGCTTCCACGTCAGTGTTAACTCTGTCTCGGACCCAAACTTCAACTTTTGATCTGCACTGCGCACACGCGCGATCCAAACGCGGCTCTGCCGACTCAAGGTAGGCAATCCCTGATATGACCATTCCAATAACAATTATGCTAACAACAAAGCTCGTATACGCCAAAGAATGACCGACGTCCGAAGAGTGCAATTCGGCCCACACAAGGTAGAGTAAATTGACTCCTGCCAGTAGTGATCCAAACCACACTAGATTCCGATCTCGCTTGTTTTCAACCCACCGCCAAAGAAAACCCACCTTTAGTTTGTGCCAATTGCGACAGCAGTTGAATTTATCTCCATCGTAGAGATTGTGCTTTTGTTTATACTTGCTAGAACCATGTCGAAGTATGCGATAAAGCATGCACAATGCAGCCCTTGTTTCCGGCCCGACTTGCTCACGCAGCTGCACCGTGCCTTCTTTTCTAATCAACAATTGGTCATATTGCATGCAGTAAAGAGATGTTTTATCAGCTATTTCGCGAAGCCTTAACTCTATCGTACCTCGCTTATTCTCGCCAATTCTATCGAGGCCGAGATAGGCAAGTGTCATTGCGAATGCGAGAGTCGCCAGATGCAAGATTCCGCCAAGATGCGGTGCGGTTGCGATCTCTGTCGTCATAGCGGCTTGGGTGATACAGATTGGTCTAGGCAATCGAGTTTGAGATCGCCAACTTGGCTCATTTGCGACTAGCCGCCACTTTGAGTGGACTCAGTGCACAGCGTCCAAATCTCATTAAATCGCGCACAGAGCGTCTTTCCAAAATCAGGCTGATCGGACCTTGCGATCGCTTCAAAATTGCTGCGATCACTTTCAAATCGGAATGCACTCTCGTCGACGACGACAAAGTGATAGTTGTATTTCGCGGCCACGAACCTAGGAACCGTACGCACGCTAGCCGTGCCTAAATTCAGTTCGCCGCCTCTAGTCGCTGCCATGAGTTGATCGAGAAACCGGCTTTGTTCCTGAACTTGCTGAATAGACTGCACGACCAAATTTGGACAGAAGTCGAGTAGTATTCGAAAGTGCACCCCTCTGCCAATGGCGCGCGTCATCGCCGCGAGTACTTGTGGATGGTCATAAACTGGTGGGTGTAGATTTCCGGAGAGAACTAGCACCGATGTAGTCGAAATCTCAATCAAGTGCCGAATCAAAACCGACGCATGGTCTGGGCTGCGATTGAGGATGACGTTACCGGCATCACTTGGTGCTTTGCCATGACCCGAAAGGAGATCATGCACCAATTGACTGTAGGCTTCCAATTCCGAAACGGCTTCCATTTGGCTTTGGTGGCCCTCATGACCCAATCGATCAGGCGCAACCAAGTCAGCCTTCCCCTTAGAACTCACTGGCGTTCCACCCCTCGGTGTGGCATTTTTGAGGCATCGCTCTGCCACATCCAGGCAGCAGTCTAGATTCTCGGCGCAGCCAAGGCAAGAGAAACAAGAACCTTGTCAACCCTGGGATTGGCGTTTGCGCTAACCCTCATCCAGCCGCCCCGCCATCTTGCCCCCGATCCGGCCGGTCTGCTTCAAGCCGTTGGCGGCTTCGAAGCGCTTGATGGCCTTGGCGGTCGAGGTGTCGAGCTTGCCGTCGACGGTGCCGGGATCGAAGCCGGCGCTTTGCAGCCGCGCCTCGATCTCGCGGACGAGCCTTGCCCCTTCCGCCGTCAGCTTCGGCGCCTCGAGGCCCTTGGCGATGATGGTGGCGCCGAACAGCAGCTCTTTGAGGATGGCTTGGCTCGGCATGCCGGTCAGCGGGCGGCCAATATCGGTTTCGAAGGCGAGCACGGCGGCGCGGGTTGAGAGCGTCAGCTCGCCCTCAGCGTTACCGGGCGCATAGCCCTTGGCCTTGAGCTCGTGTTGTATGGCAACGGTCAGCTCCCGATCAGGCGCCGTCGCGTCAAAAGCCGCGCTGACGACCTCGCCCGATGACCCATCTGCGGGCGCAGCGGATGTCAAATGCCCCGGCTCGTCGCGCATGGCGATGTTGGCGGCGACCGCGAGCGTCAGCCCGGCGCAAACCATCGTCGCAAAGCGCGGCCTCCGCCGCTTGGGTGCTGGCTTCGCTTTTCTCGCCACGCGTCCGGCTCCATGAACTGGCCGCAGACTAGCCGCCTTCGGGTTTACAATTCATTTACCGAGCTGGCCGCCACGCCGGCGGAAAATCGCTAAAATTCGAGCAAAATTTGCCTCCCGACTTTCAGCGAGTTTTCGACATGTCCTGCTAGTCTTGGCAGCGTCGGGAAAAAGAAAGCTGGAATCCGGCAACCGAGGGTAGGGTCATGTTGTTGTTCAGAACCGCATTGGTCGTGGGTGTTGGCGTCGCGTTGATGCCCTCCGACCCCGAGAAGCAGCAGGCGCTCGTCGAGGGTGCCCGCGAAAAGACCGTTTGGGTGATGACCTATTGCGACCGCGAGCCGGAGACGTGCTCGAAGGCGGGCGACATGTGGTCGGGGTTTCTCGCCAAGGCGGAGTTCGCGGGACGGCTCACCGCCGAGATCGCGACCTATCAGGTGACGGGCGAGGAGCCCAAGGTCCGCCGGGTCGCCACCGCCGAGATCGTCAACGGCAAGGTCGCCTACAGCGAGGATCTCGAGATTGAGACGAGCGCGCTCGGCCAGAATTGAGCGTACGACTCTCCGGCGACGTGGTTGCTACGGGTATGGCATGCGCCGTACATAGCCGGCATGAGCGATAGAGCCACCACCGAGCCTGCGGCCATCTCGGCCCTCATCGAGGATTTTGCCCTCCTCGACGATTGGGAGGACCGCTACCGCTACGTCATCGAGCTCGGCCGCGAGCTTACTCCCTTGCCCGATACCGCGCACACAGATGCCAACAAGGTGCGCGGCTGCGCCAGCCAGGTCTGGCTGCTGACCCATGTGGACCGATCGGGACCAGAACCCATGCTCATCTTCGAGGGCGACAGCGACGCCCATATCGTCCGCGGCCTCATCGCCATTCTGCTTCGCCTCTACTCGGGCCGGCCTGCCGCCGGGATTCTGGCGACGGACGCGAATGCCCTCTTCGAGCGCTTAGGCCTCAACCAGCAACTCACGCCCCAGCGCTCGAACGGCCTCGCCTCGATGGTGGCGCGGATCCGGCGGGATGCGGAGGCGGCACAGATTCTCTAACATGCTCTGATGCCTGTCCTGACCATAAAGCATTTGGCTATTCTCAAGAAAGCCACCGTCGGCCTCCCCGGCAACACCAATCCGGACCTGACGAGCTGGACCGAGACCGAACTCAATGCGGCCCTCGATGCGGTGAGCGATCTTCTCATCGCTCGCGGTTTGAACAGCAATTCAGAGCCGAGTTCCTTCGGCCTCGAGATCGAGGCACTGATCGACGCTCTGAATGGTGAGCTTGTGCGCCGCGACGTACGGATGTAGCAGCCTATCTGAATACTGTATCGAGGGGTTCGCATATTTGGACCTATGTTGATCACACCAGACTCTCAGCTGCAGGCTGACCCCCACCAGTCGCGTCATCGCGGAGCGATGCTCGGCATCGACGCGACAGCCTCCCCACAAGGGGGAGGCAGGGGCAGCTGAGTCCCGTGAAACTCACGACAATCCACCGGCGATACTTGCGCAAGTTTGACGGCGAATCGCCAAGAGGTCAGGGACGTATCATGTCAATGGCTCCGCCTCCCCCTTGTGGGGAGGCTGGCGCGTTAGCGCCTGGTGGGGGTCCTCTTGGGCGAAAACTCCTGGTTGAACGGCTCCCTTTGCAATTGCGGGGTTGGGCAGGCGGTGAAACAACTACCGGCGGGCTCGGCAACCGCACTGCCGTTCTGTGCATTAGCTCAAGAGCGCGATCAATCTTCGCGTCGTATGGCACGCTTCATTCGCCAAAAGCACATCATTCCCCTGCCGCCGGCTTCGCACCCCCCTCCCAGGCCTCTAGCGTCGGGCGGTAGCCGGTATCCGCCCAATGTGTGATGTCCGGCCTCATGCCGCCTGCAGGCTGTTCCGGCGCGATGAGGCCGTAGTGGCGGGCGAGACTCGTCAACGCCATCGACAGCACGAGCTTGGCCGAGCGTGCCGGCCAGCCGCGCTTCTGCTCGAACTCCTCGAGCCCGACGAGGTGGCAGCAGACATCCATGAGAATGCCGGCGAGCTCGGGGCCAACGGCATCGATGGAACGGCGGAACCTCAGCCGCGCGATCGTAATGTTGTCGCGGATGCTCGTCGCATCGCCCGGCGCCCCCCGCCGGCTTCGCTCGGT
>JANNSX010000333.1:0-4150 GCA_031403155.1 Hyphomicrobiaceae bacterium | reverse complement strand
CGAGGGGCGTTTCTGCAGAGGCGTCTGACGAAGCGCGGCGTGACCGGCGCCTGCCGGAGGCCCACGCAGGGCTGAGGGTAGGGTGCACCTTGGTCCGGAAGGGGTGAGACTCCCTTCCCCGAAGCAGCTCGGCTCTTGAGGTGACCAAGGCCAGCATCGAAAACGCCGGCGGGGCGATCGAGAGGTCGCTCACTGTTGTCTTCCTCGGCCCGCGGCTTTGAGATCGCCCCGCGCCCCTCATCTGTTTTGAACCTGGCGGAGAGCCCGTCGGAAGACGGCGGAGCGTTGTCTGTGACGAATGGTACTAGGCACTTGGCTTTAGGCTTTGGTGTTCCGAACCAGCCGCGCGTCGCCGTCCTCACGCACCTCTACAACTCATGCCTAAAGCCTAGAGCCCAGTGCCTAGTGCCACATTCGCCATTCACTACTCGCCACTCGCCGGCAAAACGCGCAAGCGGTGGTTCAGGACGGCGCCGCCCCGTCCTCCCGCTCACGCCGCTTGCCGTTGCGGATGAGCTGGATGTTGCGGATGTAGATGATGAGGCCCGTCGCTTGCCCGAGAATGATTACCGGATCGATGCGGTAAATGGCATAGGCGAGCAACATCGCTCCGCCCGCCAGCGAGAAATACCAGAATGTCTCAGGAACGATCGACCGGCGAACGCGCTCGCTGGCAATCCACTGAACGATGAATCGCATCATGAAAAGGCCCTGGGCGAAGAAGCCGATCCCAAGCCAGACCAACTCGACGGTGGTGATGTTTGCCCACCACGCACTGAGTTGTTGCAGGTAGGCGTCGATCATGGCGCGCGCCTTCCCTGCTCGCTCACCTTCGGCACCAGCGTGCGCTTTCGCAGCCACGTCACGCCGAAGAGATCGTAGATGCCGACCAGCGCGCGGCCGAAATTCGTGTACTTGGATTGCCCGACCGTGCGCGGCCGATCGTTCACCGGCTCGTAGGCGACCTCGAGGCCATAGGTTTGAAACAGCGCCGGCAGATAGCGATGCATGGACGTGAAAAACGGCAGGCGCAGAAAGGCATCGCGATGATAGGCCTTGATGCCGCAACCGCTGTCGGGGCAATCGTCCTTCAACATCCAGTCGCGCAGGCCGTTGGCGAAGCGCGAGGCGAAGCGGCGCGACCCCGTCGCCTTGCGCGAGGTCCTGACGCCGTTGACGAGGGCGGGACCTGGCGTGCCGGGCTCGGCCAAGCGGGCGATGAGCTTCGGGATGTCCATGGGATCGTTCTGCCCGTCACCGTCCATGGTGGCGATGAGCTGAGAGCGGGCGGCGGTGATGCCGGTGCGCAATCCCGTGCTCTGGCCGCTGCGCCGGTCGTGCCGGAGACAGCGCAATCCCGGCTTCGACGCCATCAGTGCCTCGACCTCGGCAGCGGTTCCATCAGACGAGCCGTCATCGACGACAATCACCTCGGCCAGCATCTCCGCCGGCACCGCTTGATAAGTCTCCTCGACGAGACGGCCGATATTGCCAGCTTCGTTCAAGGCTGGAATGACCACGGTAATGCGCTTCGCCATCCTCGTCCCTGTCCTTGGAAGGCGTCGATCGTGTTGCTTGGCTTTGCGCACGCTCTGACGGCGAACCGGTATCCACTTCGCCTGAGCGTGCGCTGGAATTAGGTGTTCGCGGTGAGCCATATCAGGCTTCCGCTCGGCCTCTCAAGCCTGTTAATGACGCACGAGCGAAAGGGGCCGGGCGCGCCGCATGACCAGTCGGATAAGCAGGGAAACGGGCGGGACGATGGCCGCCGGGGCGGGCTCGCCGCGACTACTGGCGTTGATTCTGCTCGGCATTCTGGCCGTACGCCTCGTTGCGCTCTGGCTCGCCCAGACCGATCTCTTCTTCGACGAGGCGCAGTATTGGAGCTGGGCTAAGGAGTTGGACCTTGGCTACTACTCGAAGCCCCCGCTCATCGCCTGGGTGATCGCGGCGACGACGGCGGTGTGCGGCGATGGCGAACCGTGCGTACGGCTGGCGGCGCCTGTCCTGCACACGGTCTCGGCCTGGATCGTACATCTCATCGGTTGCCGGCTCTACGACGCGCGCATCGGTTTCTGGTCGGGCATCGTCTTTGCGACTCTGCCGGGGATTGGCCTTTCGTCCGGGATCATCTCGACCGACGTGCCGTTCCTGCTCTGCTGGGCGCTGGCACTGTGGGGCTTCGTGCGCCTTCGCGAGACCGGCAACCTCGGTGATGCGCTCCTGCTCGGCGCAGCGATCGGAGCGGGCTTCATGGCGCGCTACAGCATGGTGTTTTTCGTGGGCTCGACGCTGTTGGCGTTGGTGACAATGCGGGGAAGTGGCGCGCGGATCGGGGCCGCGCGCTGGATCGCCGTCGCGCTCGTCGCCTTGCTCGTCGTCTCGCCCAACCTCTATTGGAACGCCGCCCACGGCTTTCCCACCTTCGGCCACACGGCCGACAACGCGAAGTGGGGCGGCTCGCTGTTCCATCCGCTGAAGGCGCTCGAATTTTTTGGCGCGCAATTTGGCGTGTTCGGACCGGTGCTGTTCGGCGCGCTGCTGGTTATTGTCTGGCGGGCGGTCAAGTTGCGCACGTCAGGGCGCGGAGAAACTCACCCCCCACCCCAACCCTCCCCACGAGGGGGAGGGGGGTCTACAGCAGTGTATGTGGCAAGGGATGACCTATCGAGTTGCGATACGGTGTCTCCTTCCCGCGCTAACACCATTGAGATTGGTCTCACCCCAACGTCCCCTCCCCCTCGTGGGGAGGGACAGGGTGGGGGGCGTACTTCGAGCACTGCGGCCACCGCATCCCCCCCGCCCCAAGCGCCCAAGTCCAAGGCGCTTGGCCCTTACCCTCAAGGGGGGAGGGAAGAAAGCCGAGAGTTGAATGCGGGTCAGGATCGGATCTTGCTCAACGCCGACCGCCTGCTGCTCTGCTTCGTGCTGCCGATCCTGCTGATCTACATCGCGCAGGCCTTTGTCTCGCGGGCGCATGCCAATTGGGCCGCGGCGGGGTATGTCGCGGCGACGGTGCTGGTGGTCGCGACGATGTTTCGCGATGGGGCACGGCGGGCGTTCCGAGTCTCGCTCGGCATGCATGCCGTGCTGACCGTGGTCATTGCCTTTTCACCGTTGCTTGCTGGCCGGCGGCCCTTCACGGTCGAGAATGATCCCTTCCGCCGCATGCTCGGCTGGCGGGAGATGGCGGATCGCGTTCGCAGTGAGGTCAAGTCGGCCGCAAGCCAAGGCAAGCCTTACGCTGCAATCCTCATCGACGACCGCGGAACCTTGGCGGAGCATCTCTACTATCTCCGGGATCTCGATACGCCGATTCTGGCGTGGCGGAGCGGGCCTGTGCCCAAGGATCACTACGAGCTGACGCGGCCCTATGACGGCCGGGCGCCGGCACTGCTCGTCAGTCAAGACGATAAACTGCGCGGCGTTCTCGACGACTTCCAATCGAAGGAGCTGCGACTCACGCACCGAAGCGGCTCATATGTGGGGCGGGACTGGCGGCCGACCAATCTGTACCGCCTCGATGGCTTCATACCGAAACCCTGAACGAGAGGAGTTCCTCCATGCTCCACGGCAAAGCCGCCGTCGTCACCGGCTCCACCTCCGGCATTGGCCTCGCCATCGCCACGGCGCTTGCCGAAGCCGGCGCCGATGTCATGCTCAACGGTTTCGGCAAGCCCGAAGAGATCGAGGCGGCGAGGGCCCAAGTTGCCGCCAATGGCAATAAAGCACTCTATTCCCCCGCCGACATGACGAAGCCCGACGAGATTGCCGAGATGATCGCCACGGCCGAAAAAAACTTAGGCCGCCTCGACATCCTCGTCAACAATGCCGGCATCCAGCATGTCTCGCCGATCGAGAGCTTTCCGATCGAGAAATGGGATCAGATTCTCGCCATCAACTTGTCTTCCGCCTTCCACGCCATCCGCGCGTCCGTGCCCGGCATGAAGGCACGCAAATGGGGCCGGATCATCAACACGGCGTCCGCCCATTCCCTCGTCGCCTCACCCTTCAAGTCGGCCTATGTGTCGGCGAAGCACGGGCTGATCGGGTTGACGAAGACGGTGGCGCTGGAGCTCGCCCAGGACGGCATCACCTGCAATGCGATCTCGCCCGGTTATGTCTGGACACCGCTCGTCGAGAGACAAAT
>JANNSX010000332.1:0-8222 GCA_031403155.1 Hyphomicrobiaceae bacterium | reverse complement strand
CGAGGTACCGATTGACCTCGCAAGCTCCGGCATGGAGAGTGGTTCGGCGAGATTTGCCTCCATGAGACGAATGGCTGCCCGAACCTGCGGATGCGTCTCACTCGTGAGGCCGCCCAACGTGTGGCGCTGCGGCAGTGCGGCGTCCCGGATCGGATGGTGCAGCATCTGGTCGGCGACCTCGGAGGCGAGCTGCCGGCCATGCTGCTCGGCGACGAGATGCAGCATGAGGTCAATGCCCGCGGTGCCGCCACTAATGGTCATGACCGTCTCGTCTTGAGTGAAGAGCTGCTCGCGTGTGTCGAGATCCGGAAAACGCTCGGCAAAGCCTGCAAGGCAGGACCAGTGCGTGGTGACAGCGTGGCCGGCGAGGAGCCCAGCCTCGGCCAGTAGGTAGACCCCGAGATCCATCGACGCGATCCGGGCACCGGCGCGCCGCTGCAGCCTGAACCAGCGCGAGAGCTCCCTTGATTGATAGTGCTCCGCCCCCCAGCTGCCGCAGGCGACGACGAGGTCGAAGGGTTTGCGATGGCTGCTGACCGGCTCGGTCGCGATGTCGAGCCCATTACTCGCTTGCACCCGTCCACCGCGCTCGGACACGAAGTGCCAGCCATAGAGAGACTGGGGTGCGAGATAATTGGCGATCCGGAGCGGTTCCATGGCAGCCGTCAGCGCCATCATATTGAAGCGCGGGATGAGAGCGAAGGCCACCTTGAATGGGTCAGCGGCCTCGAACTCATGTGGGTTCGGCATGTCACGGCTCCATTGTGCGAAACCGAGTAACGCACGGCGAAAAAATCGAATCAAGTGTCGGAAAACTCGTATTGCGCGCCGCGTTCCAAGGAAAGGATCGTGGACGACGAAGTGAGGACGACGGAACGGCCACTGGGCAACGGAGAAGCGCTCATGAACAACGATGTCATTGTCAGCTGCGCCGTTACGGGAGCCGGTGATACGACCGGCAAGCACGCGGGCGTTCCGGTGACACCGCGGCAGGTCGCCGACGCCGCCATCGAGGCCGCGAAGGCTGGAGCCGCGATCGCCCATATCCATGTGCGCGATCCGAAGACGGGCAAAGGCTCACGCGATCCAGAGCTCTTCCGCGAGACGGTCGAGCTCATCCGTCAGAGCAAGACCGACGTCATCCTCAACCTCACCTCCGGCATGGGCGGTGACTGGACGCCCTCCGACGAGAACCCGGCCATGCCGGGCAAGCCCACCGACATGATCGGTCCCATCGAAAGGCTCGCGCATGTAAGAGCGGCGATGCCGGAAATATGCACGCTCGATTGCGGCACGATGAACTTCGGCGATGGCAACACGATCTATGTCTCGACGCCTCCCTATCTGCGCAAGATGGCGGCATTGACGAAGGAGTGGGGCGTGAAGCCGGAGCTCGAAGTGTTCGAGCTGGGCCAGCTCCGCTTCGCAAAGCAGATGATCGCCGAAGGGTTGATCGAGGATCCGCCGATGATCCAGATCTGCCTCGGCATTCCGTGGGGCGCAGATCACACTGCCGACTCCATGAAGGCCATGAAAGAGCAGCTGCCAGCCGGATGCAACTGGGCCGGCTTCGGCATCGGCCGGATGCAGATGGCGATGGCGGCTTGCTCGGTGCTGATGGGCGGCAACGTCCGGGTCGGACTCGAGGACAACCTTTATCTCGACCGCGGCGTGCTGGCGTCGAATGGCCAACTCGTCGAGCGCGCCATCGAGATCGTGACCCGCATGGGCGCGCGCATCCTCTCACCGGCGGAGGCGCGCAAGAAGCTGAGGCTCAAGGGTGCATGAGGCAGTGATCATGATCGATGAACGAGCGCACGAGCGCGATCTCCTCCTCGCGACCGTCAAGAATTTCATGGAGAAGGAGATCTTCCCGCACGAAGACCTGGTCGACAGGGTCGGAGACGTGCCGAAGGAGCTCGGCCGGCAGATCGAGAAGCGGTCGAAGGACGTCGGTCTGTTCGCGGCAAACCTACCGGTCGATGTCGGCGGTGGCGGATTGGACTATCGCGGCATGGCGCTCGTCGAGCGGGAATACGGCAAGACAAGCCACGCACTCCACTCCTGGATCGCCCGCCCGACCGAGTTGCTTCTCGCTTGCGAGGGCGATCAGCGGGCACGCTACCTCGCGCCGTGTGTGACGGGAGAGAAGCGCGAGCTGTTCGCACTGACCGAGCCCGATGCCGGCTCCGATATCATGTCGATGAAGTCGCATGCGCGGCGTGATGGCATGGACTGGATTCTCAATGGCTCGAAGCACTTCGTCTCCGGCCCGGTGATGCCCGACTTCGCCATAGTCTTCGCCGCCACTGGCCACGACGAGACGAAACGCGGTCCGCGCAAGCGCATCACCGCGTTCCTGGTGGATGTCGGCATGAAGGGGTTCACGATCCGCGAGGGCAACCGCTGCGTCAGCTATCGCGGTTACAAAACTTTCCAGCTCATGTTCGACGATGTCCGGCTGGCGCCCGAGCAGGTTCTCGGTGAGGAAGGACGCGGGTTGGAGCTGGCCGACAAGTGGCTCGGCATGGGCAGGGTCTGGGTCGGCGCGACGTGCTGTGGCAAGGCCGAGCGGCTGTTTGGTCTCGCCAGCGAGTGGGCCGCGACGCGCAAGCAATTCGGCCAGCCGATCGGTCAGTTCCAGGCCACCGGCTTCAAGCTCGCCGACATGGCAGTCGAGCTTCGGGCTGCCGATCTGCTGGTGCAGGATGCCGTCGCCAAGGCCGACCGACGCGAGATGACGCCGGTCGATGCCGCGATGGCAAAGCTCTACTGCTCCGAGATGCTCGGTCGCGTCGCCGATTCGGCCGTGCAGATCTACGGCGGCATGGGGCTCATGGAGGAGATGCCCATTCAGCGTCTCTGGCGGGACGCCAGGCTCGAGCGCATCTGGGACGGGACCTCCGAAATCCAGCGCCACATCATCACGCGCTCGATCCTGAGGCCGCTCGGCGCATGACCCCCGCGCGCCGCAGAAACCTTGAACGGCTGCTGCGCCCGCGTCACGTCGCGCTGATCGGGGGACGCGATGCCGAGATCGTCGCTGGCGAGTGCAGGCGCATCGGCTTTGCCGGTCCCGTCTGGCCGGTCAATCCGAAACGGCCGGAGATCGGTGGCCATCGCTGCGTCGCCCGTATCGAGGATCTGCCCGAGGCACCCGATGCCGTGTTCCTCGCTGTGCCACGCGAGGCCGCCATCGAGGCGACCGCGAAGCTCCGTGACATGGGTGCAGGTGGGATCGTCTGCTACGCGGCAGGCTTTGGCGAGTTGGGTCCCGGAGAAGGCCGCGATGCGGAAGAACGCCTCGTCGCGGCGGCTGGCGAGATGGCGCTTGTGGGACCCAACTGCTACGGCATCATCAACTTCATCGACCGCGTGGCGCTCTGGCCCTTCGCGCGCGGCGGCACCTGCCCGGGCTATGGCGCGGCCATCGTCACGCAGAGTGGCATGCTCTCGTCCGATCTGACGATGAGCCAGCGCTCGCTGCCTTTCGCCTACATGATCTCCGCCGGCAACCAGGCAGCACTGCGGCTCGAGGACTTCCTCGAGGTGCTCGTCGAACAGAAGGAAGTCCGCGCCATCGGCCTTCACATCGAAGGTTTGAAGGACATCTCGGTGTTCGCCGAGGCGGCGCTGAAGGCGCTCGCAGCTGGCAAGCCCGTGGTGGCCCTCAAGACAGGCACGTCGAGCATCGGCGCCAAGCTCACCGAAAGCCATACTGGCTCGCTCGCCGGGTCCGACGCCCTCTACGGCGCCCTGTTCAATCGGCTCGGCATTGTCCGCGTGGCTACACCGGCTCAGCTCATCGAGACGCTGAAGTTCGGTGTCGTTGCCGGTGTGCCGCGTGGCTCTCGCGTCGCCGGCTTCACCTGCTCTGGCGGCGGCGCGACCATGCTCGCCGATCTGGCGGAAACGAAGGGCCTGCAGTTTCCCGCTCCCGCGGAGTCCACCAAGACGAAGCTCAGAGGACTGTTACCGCCGATCGCGACCGTGTCCAACCCACTCGACTACACGACTCCGATATGGGGCGATGCCGCGCGCCTGCCGCCGGTGATCTCGACCTTCCTGGCGGACGGCTATGACAGCACGGTCATTGTCCAGGACTATCCGTTGCCCGGCATCGACGAGAGCAAGCCCTATTACCGCAACGACACAGTGTCGTTTGCGAACGCGGCCAAACAGGCCGGAGTTCCAGCCGCCGTCTGCAGCACGCTGCCCGAGAATCTGGATCAGGAGACGCGCGACTTTCTCGTCTCCATCGGCGTCGCGCCCATGCAGGGGATCGGCGAGACGATCGAGGCGATCGGCGGGCTTGCCTGGGTTGGTGGTCTCAGGCGACGCGTGGAGGCGGAGCCGTCCGGCATCGACAAACGGCGCCTCGCCAGGCGCAAGTTTACGGCTGACGCACTCCATCGAACGATTGGCGAGCGCGATGGCAAGCGATATCTGCAGAAGCTCGGTATCGGCGTTCCAAAAGGTGCTCTCGCACATTTCGAAACCGCTGGCTCAGTGGCATTCGATCTCGGATTTCCCGTTGCATTGAAGCTGGCCGAGCCGTTCCTCGCGCACAAGACAGAGGCGGGCGCCGTCGTACTTGGCTTGGCCTGCGTAGAGGCGGTTGACGCGGCCGCTGTGGCCATGCTCGCAAGACTTGCCGCGCAAAGGACTGATCTCGATCTTGCTCACCCACGCTTCCTCATCGAGCGCATGGCGGCAAAGCCGGTCGCGGAGCTGCTCGTGGGCCTGCGTGCCGATCCGGTCTTCGGCCCGACGATGACCATCGCCAGTGGCGGCGTCCTCGCCGAGCTGCTCGTTGATGCTGTGACGGTTCTTTTGCCCTCGGATCGGGCCCAAATCGGCGAAGCCATCTCTCGACTAAGAGTGTCGAAGCTGATCGCGGGCTATCGCGGCCAGAGTGGTGGTGACACGGACGGCCTCTTGGGGGCGCTCGAAATGCTAGCCCATCATTTCATCGAGTCGGGCGATCTCGTCGAGATCGAGATCAATCCGCTGTTCGTCATGCCCAGTGGCGTTGTCGCCATTGACGCGCTCGTTACTCTTGCCGATTGAGCAGGGAGGGTGGCGCACCCCAATATGCGCCACCCTCCCTGTCGGCCGGACAGATCAACCGCCCGACTGCACCTCGGTGAAGACCGTCTGGTATTTCTTCTCGATGTCGGGGGCGAGCGACTTGAAGAACAGGCTACCGTTCAACACCGCCTCCGGATCGCTGAGCCCGAGGCTCTTGAGCTTATCGGCGTTGGCTACCTTGTAGGCCTCGCGGTTGGTCGAGCCATAGCCATAGTTCTCCATCAACCAGGCACCCGATTGCGGCGAGGTCCAGGCGTCGATGAGATCGTAGGCAGCGTCCAGGTTCTTGCAGTTCTTGTGCATGACGAAGCCGGCGACCCAGGTGAACATGCGCTCCTTCGGAATCGCCATCTCGACGTCAATCCCTTGCTTCTTGAGATTGGCGAGCGAGGCGTTCCAGGCATAGGCGGCAACGACCTCGCCGGAAGCGATGGCGCCCTCGAGCTCGGTGGCGTCATTCCAGTACATCCGAAGCATGTCGCGCTGCTTGGAAGCGAGCTTCTTCACCTCGGCAAGCTGCTCATCGGAGAGTGTGTAGATGTTGTCGTAGCCGAGGACGAGGGCCGCGCACTGCACGACGGCCGCCGCCGTGCCGTAGTTGGAGAGCTTGCCCTTGTACTTCTCGTCGTAGAGGATGGCCCAGCTCGGCGCCGCGGCGAAGGAGGCGTCGACGAGGTCCTTCCGATAGATGATCGAGCTGTTGCCGTACTCGCTCGGGATCATGTAGTGGGCGCCGTCGATGATGCAGGAATCGTCCGTTTTGACGCTGTCGATGATGCCGGCCCAATTCTTGACACGGGCCGTGTCGAAGGGCTGAAGCAAGCCGGCGTCCTTGAAGCGGCGGACGTTGTAGTTGCCGGGGTGGATGAGGTCCGGTGCCCAACCGGTCTTCAGCTTCGTGAACGACTCTTCCTCGGTGGCGATATGGCTCACCTCGGGCATGCCGCCATACTTCTCAACGTAGGCCTTGACGAGATCGGGGGCGTCATAGCCCGACCAGGTATGATAGTGCACCTCATTGGCGGCCCTTGCGCGACGAGCGCCGGCCGGCACCACCGCATAGGTAACGCCGAGGGCGGCCAGCCCCTTCAGTATCTTCCGCCGATCGACCGACATGTCTTTCAATCCAAGCATGTTGTTTCCTCCCAGTTATGATCCTTTCACTTCGCGAGACTCTTCGACTTGCCGGCCGGTCTCGCCGCGGCCGTTGTGAGCTCACTCAAGACAGCCTTGCACGCGCCTTCCACGTGACGGATGCAGGCCTGCTTCATCTGATCGGGTTTGCGCGCCTCTGCCGCCGCCACGATCGCCTCGACCTCCAGGATCATCGCCTTGGGCCGCCCCTTGCTCGCGAGCGAGAGACGCCTCAGAATCGAGATGCGTGTGTTGAGGGACATCAGAATGTCGGCGCAAACCTGATTCCCGGCGCCTTCGAACATGACCGAATAGAACGCTGCGATGTGCTCGAGCGTCGCGTCCGGCGAGTCGCGCCGCGCCGACATCGCCATTTCTCGTGCCAACCGCTTGAGCTCCGCGATCTGCTCTCGCGTCGAGTTGAGCGCGAACTGCTCGCCGACAAGCCCCTCGAGAACGGCGCGTACCTGGTAGAGCTGCTTTGCGTCCTCGGCTGTCAGCGAGACGACAACGGGACCGCGGTGCGGCACGGTCAGGATCAGACGCTCGGTTTCGAGATGGCGCAGCGCCTCGCGGACCGACGTCCGGCTGACGCCCAGCATCTCGCAGAGCTCGCGCTCTTTGAGATGAGTGCCTGGCGGCAGCCGATGATCGATGATGGCCTGCCGGATGACATCGGCGGCGCGCTCCCTGAGCGTCAGGGAGTTTCGCTCGACGCGCATCGAGCGGCCGCTACTGCGATTGGCGCTGCCATTTTCGCCATGAACCTTCATACTGTGACTCGTCCACTGTCCGGCGCCTTCGGGATGCACCAGCTCCACGCCTCTCCTAGCACGGCGATTGATTGTAATACAAACATATAATACGACTATCCTACAAATAGGAGGCCAAGGCGTGGTGCTGACATCGGCAGACCCGGTTGTGCCGGCGGCAGACCTAGGCCCGCTTGCTGCGCTTTGGCACCGTACCCCCACCCTTCGCCGTTACGCGCTCTTGTCGCCCGCCCTGCTCCTTATGCTTGCTGGCCTTCTCCTACCGGTTCTCATGCTCATCGCACAAAGCTTCGTCGTTGAAGCGCCCGAAGGCTGGCACGTCGGGCTCGCGAACTACGGTCAAGTGATCGAGGGCACTCAATACCAGCGCGTGCTTGCGCGCTCGGCAGGCGTCGCAGCGCTGGTCGCGGCACTAACCGTGCTGCTTGCGTATCCGGCGGCCTACTTCATCGCCTTCCACGTCACCGGCAACAAGATGACGTGGCTCATCCTGATCACGCTGCCGTTCTGGACGAGCTACTTGCTCCGAGTCTTTGCCTGGAAGCTCATACTCGGCTTCAACGGTGTCATCAACTCGGCACTCGTCTTCCTCGGCTTGATCGATGAGCCGCTCGAGTTCCTTTTGCACAATACTTTCGCTGTCATCGTCACGCTGGCGCATGCCTGGGCGGCCTTCGCCATCCTGCCGATCTTCGTCTCCCTGCAGAAGATCGATCGAAGTCTGATCGAGGCGGCGCAGGATCTGGGCGAGGGGCCGGTCATGACGTTTCTGCGCGTTACGTTGCCCTTGTCGATGCCTGGAATCATCTCGGCCTTTCTGTTGGTCTTCATTCCGACCGTCGGCGACTATGTGACGCCGAAGCTGGTCGGCGGCCCCAACGGCATCATGATCGGAAGCCTGATCCAGTTCTCCTTCGGGCAGCTCGAGAACTGGCCGCTTGGCGCGGCAATCGCTGTCGTCGCCATGCTTGTCGTCACGGCGATGGTCTGCCTGTTCCTATGGAGCGTCGGCCGCCTGAGGAGGGCCGTCGCATGAATTCCGGCAGCCGCGGCCTCAGGCTCTACACCGTACTCTATCTCGTCTTCCTCTATCTTCCGGTGCTGATACTGCCGGTCTTCTCCTTCAACGACTCCATCTATGTGGCGCTGCCGATGAAAGGGCTGACACTGCAATGGTGGCAGGAGATGGTGGCGCAGACCGGCATGCACTTGCCGCAGCGCAGG
>JANNSX010000331.1:0-6517 GCA_031403155.1 Hyphomicrobiaceae bacterium | reverse complement strand
TGAAAGCCCATTCCATGCTCACAACTAAGATCGACTTTCGAGAACAGCCGTCTGCCGAGGCGCGGCATCTTGTTGAAGAGGGAAAGCTCACAGTCTGGTTTGATGGCGGTTGTCCGCTTTGCACGCGTGAGGTCGCAATATTGCGTCGCCTCGACCGGTGCGCCCTCATCCATTTTGAGGACATTAGCCACGCCGATTCTGTTTGTCCCATTGATCGTGCGCAAATGCTTGTCCGTTTCCACGCGCAGGAAAAAGGCGCGCCCATCGTTTCGGGCGCTGCGGCTTTCGCCGCAATGTGGCGTGCAATTCCCGTCTTGCGGCCGCTTGGAGAAATAGCCCGGGTTCCGGCGGGGCTCTGGGCGCTTGAGCGCCTCTATCTCGGCTTCCTAAGGGTGAGGCCGCTCCTACAGCTTATTATCCGATGGTTCGAGCGTCGCGTGCTTCCCGGCCCCGGTAGTGACGTGGCGGGGCGCTAAAAATGTCGAGCGGCACCCTCCGGAGCGGACAGGCCGGTAAGGGGGCCGCGTCAGCATCCTGACGGACGCCGCCGATCACGAGAAGCCAAGGATGGCTATAGCTTTCGGTTGATTTGGCGATGGAGCTTATCTACTGCGTTGATCCGATCGCGCCGCCTGGCCGTATCAAATTAGCAATAATGTGCAGCCGATCCCAGCCCGACAGCAGTGGGCGATTGGTTCACGCAGTCAAATAAGGCGAAGCATCGTGGGGAAATTCAAATGAAACGAATGGTTGTATTCGCATGGAACTACATTTTTAACGCTGAAGTGAGCCCACTTCGCCACATTACTGACGTCTCGATGAGACACTATGTATTGCAGGCTCTTGGATTTATGTGGGCCGTGGCTTTCAGCGTGGCGCTTGGCAGCTACACTTTGGCGTTTGCGAACATTATCGGGCATGTAGTTTTAATTAGCGCTGCGGCAATTACCGTCGCAACGTACACGGCAGCGACAGTAAAGCCAGCCGTATTTAAAAGACCGTCCGGTCGTCGTCACGATGGCGAGCATGAGTAAGTTTTTGCTCTCCATATTCTTTCACCGGCATCTCAAACGCCGTTTCGGACCGGCTTGGTCTCGGGCGCCGCGTCCTACTCAAATAGGGAGCTAGAATGTCTGATAAGTTTGAAAGCCTGATGGATGGAACTGATGGTGCGTTGGCCTTGCTTCAGGTTTTGGCAGAAAATAGCTTTGATTCAATCCTGATCACCGACGCTACGGCGGAAGGAAGAATCATCTATGCCAACGAGGCGTTTGAAAAGCTCACTGGCCACGCATTCTCCTCCGTCATCGGCAAGACGCCTCGGATCCTCCAAGGTCAGGGAACCGACGATAAGGTGATCGCCAGGCTTTCCAGCGCACTGCAGTCTGGTGAAAAATTTGAAGGCAAAGCGATTAACTACAAGAAGGACGGCACGCCCTTCATTATGTACTGGCGTGTGCTGCCGATCAAAGTCGCCAAAAAAATAATCGCCTGGGTTGCCATCCAGCGCGAGGGGTCGGTTATCTGAGAGGTCTTCTTGAAAGGGCCATGGCAGGGAAGCGATGGAAACTGCCGCACGTAATTTCCGGATGAAAAACGCTTGGCTCGCCTTACTGTGCGGCTTGTTGGTGCTTGGAGGAGTGGCCGTGGCGACCGAGGAACCGGCGTTCGTCGTTGCGCTTCACGAGGGCAAGTTCGAAGTTCGCGATTATCCCGCTCTTATCGCAGCGGAAGTTAGCGTCGTCGGCAGCCGTGATGAAGCGTCGAACGAGGGCTTCCGGTTGCTGGCGGATTACATTTTTGGCGGCAACACGCGTCGTCAAAAAATAGCGATGACGGCGCCCGTTGTGCAGAAGCGCTCGACTGGCGAAACCATACCGATGACCGCGCCTGTCACCCAATCCGGCGGGCCCGGTTCGTGGGTTGTTCGCTTCATTATGCCAAGCACATACACGCTCGAGACTCTCCCAACTCCAAATGACGCACGCGTCCGCCTCGTTCCCATTTCACCTGCACGTTATGCAGTGGTGCGTTTTTCGGGATTGGCGCGAGCGGCTGACGTCGACCGTAGAACCGTAACGCTGCGAGCCTTCATTGAGCGGCAGGGCCTTCGCGCTGTCAGTCCTCCTTCTCTGGCTCGATACGATCCACCGTGGACGCCCTGGTTCATGCGGCGCAACGAGGTCTGGATTCTGATCGAGCGATAGTGCGGGTTCGCGGCGACGGCGGCTGTTGGCGAAATCACGACGAGTGGCGGCATGGCCGCCCCATGACAGGTATAAGGCGACACAGATAGGGCGACCCTGCCGGTCGCCGAAAATGACGATCGGAGCTATGGTCGCCCCAGGTGCCCTGACGAGGCAATGCCCGGCCAATCGAAAAAAGAGTAAGCGAAGCCCCGTCCCCACATTGAAGCTTGCGGCGTGAGGGGCGAGTGTCCTGGTCGATTGGCGATCGGGTGCACCTTATGGTCGACCGTAGTGACGACCGCAGGACGTCGTTTCGGCGGATTGAGGTGTTGGCGGACGCCGGTCGGCGGCGATCGTGGTCTGACGCCGAGAAGGTCTCGATTGTTCTGGAGAGTTTCGAGGACGGGGCCGTCGTCGCCGGGATCGCGCGCCGGCGAGGGATAAGGGCGCAACAGATTCACGGCTGGCGGCGGGAGGCGCGCGAAGGCCGGCTTGTTCTGCCGGCGGAGGATGCGCGTGCGCTGCGGCTCGCCTTCGCGCCGGTTGTCGTCGACGACTCATTGTCGCCGCCTTCGCCTCGGCGCGGTGCGCCGCCGGCGCCGCCTTCCGCCTTGCCGCCGCTAGCGCCCAGTCTGGGGACGGCGCCGCGCTTGAGCTCGTCGGCGCCGATCGAGATCGAAGGCGCTGGCGTCATCGTGCGGATCGGGGCCGGGGCGGACGCCATGCTCGCCGCGTCGCTGCTGCGGGTGATGAAAGAGCGCCGATGATCGTCCCCACTGGCCCGGTTCGCGTCATGGTCGCGCTCAAACCCGTCGATTTCCGTAATTATGCGGCGTCCATGATTATGCGGAGTCGGCTTTGCCGATCTGTGGATAAATGCCGTGTTCGCAGAGGCTTATGCAAGGCGCGAGTTCGCGTTTGCTCCGCATAACCATGCTCCTCGTGATGGTTCAACATCGCGAGGAGAACGAAGATGGATGCAAAAAATTCTGATCACTGGTTCCTCGATCCGGGACCGTTGTCGCCATGGATCGAGCAGTTTGCGGCCGAGCTTGTCGCTCAGAGATATGCGCCGTTGACAATTGAAGGCTGCGCGGCTTCGGCGCGCCATTTCGCAGCCTGGCTCGGTAGCGCCGGCATTCCGATCGACGCCATAGATGACGATGTCATTCGCCGTTTTGCCGAGCATCGCTGCCGGTGCCCAGGCGGGCGACGATGGCGGAGAATCTCGCCTAAATACTGGCGTCGCGCCAAGCGGTTCTACGCCTTCCTTCAACAAGTCGGCGTCGCACGGGCAGCCTTGAAGGTTCCGTCGCCATATCCTTTGCTTGACGACTATCAAAACTGGCTGCGCGCTCACCGGGGTCTGTCGGAGCGGACCATCGCCCGCCATCTTCGCCATTTGCATAAGCTGCTGCCGGAGCTGGGCGCAGCAACCCACGACTATGATGCCGCGCTCGTCCGTGAGGTTGTCCGCAAGTGTCGCGAGCGAACTGGCTCGGCCGACCTGCGGACCATAACGAGCGCCCTGCGCAGCTATCTTCGCTTCCTCGCGGGCGCCGGCCTCTGCCGCCCCAACCTCGATCACGCCATCCCGACAGTCCTGCAATGGCGCCTTTCGTCGTTGCCGCGCTACCTCGTCGCCGCCGATGTTTATCGGGTCATTGCATCCTGCGATCAGCTCACCAGGGGACATCTGCGCGACAAAGCGATCCTGCTTTTGTTGGCGCGTCTGGGACTTCGGGCCGGGGACGTCGCGGGGCTTGAACTCAGCGATATCGACTGGGAGTCCGGCACGCTGCGCTTGAGCGGCAAGGCGCGCCGCGAGGTTCGGCTGCCGCTGCCGCAAGATGTGGGCGACGCCCTTCTCAAATACATCGAGCAGGAACGACCGCGCGTCGATCGAGAGGCGGTCTTTCTCATGGTGGTCGCGCCATACCGGTCATTCTCTCGGTCCAGTCACGTCTCCACGATCGTGGCGTTGGCGTTGAAGCGGGCGGGTATTTCCGATCCACCGACCAGAGGCGCGAACCTGCTGCGCCACTCAGCGGCGACCTCGATGTTGCGTTCAGGCGCCACGCTCGAAGCGGTCGGCACGGTGCTGCGTCATCGATCGCTCGATATGACCGCGCATTACGCCAAGGTCGATATTCGGATGCTGGAGCAGGTTGCCCAGCCTTGGCCGGGAGAGCCGGCATGCTGAGTCAGCTCCTCGCCGATCATGCAGCGCTTCAGCGCGCGCTGGGATTTAAGTTCCGGACGCCGGGCATCCTCCTGCGCAACTTTGTCACCTTCGCCGAACGTCGCGGCGAGCGTGTCGTCACGACGGCAAGCGTGCGCGAGTGGGCGCTGCAGGCGCCGTCTCCCGAGCAGCGGCGCAACCGCCTGCTGACGGTGCGCCGCTTCGCGATCGCACTGCATGCCGAAGATCCGCGCCATGAGGCGCCCTCGGCTGACCTCTTCGGACGTGCGCTTCAACGTCGCCGTACGCCATTCATCTACAGTCTGGACGACATCCGACGGCTGATTGACGCCGCGCATCGCCTCGGTCCCGACGGCTCTATTCGACCGCTCACCTACGCCACCATGTTCGGGCTGATTGCGGCAACCGGCATGCGCGTTTCGGAGGCGCTCGCTCTCCGGCTGTCAGACGTGACCGACGATGGGCTGATCATTGCCCAGACCAAGTTCAAGAAGAGCCGGTTGCTGCCCCTGCATTCAACGACTCGGCGCGCCTTGGACGGATATCTCGCGACTCGCTTGAAAGTCGCAGGTCCGAGCGATGCGCTCTTCGTTTCGCAACAGGGAACTCCGCCCGCCTATCCGACGGTAGTTACCGTCTTCCTGCAGGTCGTTCGATCGATCGGCTTGCGCGGCGCTCCCGGCTCGCGAGGACCGCGGATCCACGATCTTCGCCATACATTCGCTGTTCGTTCCCTCGAAAGCTGCGCGCACGATGCTGAGGCGGTCGCCCGTCACATCACCGCCCTCAGCACCTATCTGGGCCACGCCCATGTGAGCGACACTTATTGGTATCTGCAGGCGACGCCCGAGTTGATGGCGCACATGGCGGCGGCCGGCGAGACCTTGCATCGGGGAGAGCCGGCTTGACCCAACTCGCCCCCCACCTGACGGTTTTCCTCCGCGAGCATCTTCCCCGTGAGCGGCGCGCCAGCATCCATACCTGCGATGCCTATGCCTACAGCTTCCAGCTGCTGGCGACCTTCGCCGCGCAACGATTGTGCAAGAGACCCTGCTTGCTGCAGATCGAAGATCTCGATGTCGCGATGATCCTTGCCTTCTTGGAACATGTCGAGGACGCGCGCGGCAACAAAGCGCGTTCGCGCAACGCACGGTTGGCGGCCGTGAAGTCGTTCTTTCGCTATCTTGAGCACCGCGTGCCCGTGGTTCTCGACCAAGCCCTTCGGGTGCACGCCATTCCGATGAAGAAGATTGACGAGGCGCTGGTCGCATCGCTTTCGCGCATCGAAGTACAAGCCCTGCTTGATGCGCCAGATCGGCGGACGCCATCGGGCATTCGCGATCGCGCCATGCTGCATCTGGCCTTCGCCGGCGGTCTGCGCGTTTCCGAGCTTGTCGGCCTCGCCCTCGACCAGTTCGACGGGCGTGCGCCGGCCAGCATCCATGTTCTCGGCAAGGGACGACGGGAGCGCGTGCTGCCGCTCTGGCAGGAGACCGCGGCTGCAATCCGCGCCTGGATCGCGGTCAGGCCAAAGGGGGGCGACACGACGCTCTTTCTGAACAACGCTGGCCGAGCGATGACGCGCGCCGGCTTCGAATACATCTTGGCAAAGCACGTTGCGGCGGCGGCGGCCGTCGCGCCCTCGCTCGCCACAAAGTCGATATCGCCCCATGTGCTGCGGCATAGCTGCGCCATGCACATGCTTCGGGCCACCCGCGATATACGCAAGGTGGCGCTCTGGCTCGGCCACGCCACTCTTCAGAGTACGGAGATTTACCTGCGCGCTGACCCTACAGAAAAACTCGAGATGCTCGACGCCTTGGAGCCGCTAGGGATCAAGCCCGGAAAATTCCGGCCACCGGACAAGTTGATCGCCATGCTCACTTCCGGATAGCGCGCAGTTATGCGGAGACGATATCGTGATGAAGCCTGAAAAACCGGCCGTCTGCGCCGCCGACTCCGCATAATCATGGACGCCGCATAATTCCTGAAGTCGACGGGCCTGGTTGCAATCAGCACGCGCAAGGGCCCCGGCGGAATGATCATGCGCGCTCCTTCATGACCCTGACGAGCGCTGCAGCGAGATGCGCGTCCGCGCCCGCGCCGATCCGCATCACCACGCCCG
>JANNSX010000330.1:0-37552 GCA_031403155.1 Hyphomicrobiaceae bacterium | reverse complement strand
AAGACGCCGGCTCGACTGGATGCGGTTAAGGTAGCCGTAGATGTAGAGCTTCAGTAGCGGCGATGGGTGATAGCCGGGCCGGCCGGTCGTCGCCGGCTCGACATCCTTGAAGCCCAGCTCGCCCAGAGCGAGTGCGTCGACGAACGCATCGACCACGCGAACAGAATTGCTCTCGTCGATCCAGTCATCGAGGCATTCCGGCAACAGCGTCGATTGACTACGATCCGTCCCTTCGATGAACCGCTTCATCGTATCCCCCACCGATTCAACAGGAGAATCATAGCAGGAGGTGTGTTTTCACGCAGCCAGGGTCAATGACGTCGTTCGCCAGAGTTCGGGTTCCGGGCCAAAGCGGCCAATGAGTACCAGGCCCCGCCTCTTCGCCGAGCGGCTTCGTCTCTGCCTTCGGCAAGGCAGGCCGCCGGGCTGGCGGCGCCACCGCTGCGAGCGCTGTGACGCCAAGCTCGGAAAATGTCCACGATTTGTGCTGCCGTCGGCACCGAACCTCGACTTCGAGGAAATGGGAATTCCGATCAGTTCGCAGCTCGTGTCGACGGTATCTGACACAACTGTGACCGTTGTTGCGGCGAAAAAAGTCATGCTCGGCGAACAACAGATGTCATTGACTGCAGCAACGCGCGTCGCGCTGGGGCTCGTATGCCGCGACAATCTGGATGAGATCGCCAGTAGCGCTGCACGGTCGGAGTCAACTATGGCGCGATGAACGCCACACTAAGCTCGTGATATTGCTAGTGGCCCTCATGTCGCGCCAAAATCGGACCGACGCCCGGCGAGCATGCGATTTTGGCGCGACGGGCCACTAGGCCGGTGCAAGCCATTTTTGAGGGTGCCGGCCGTTGGTTGCCGCCTGTCAATCGCGACTGGGCCGGGCAACCTGCAGGTCCAGCCATGTCCGCAATGCCCCGAAAGCGAAGGCTGGCCGTCAAAATCTCACCTGTCGCTCAGGGCCATGAGTTGTCGACAAACAGATGTTTTGGAATGTCCGCACGACCTATCAATTCGAACCAATGATCCACAGATGGATCGAGGACCTGGAGTGTGCGGGCTACCCCGCCAGCAACCGGCGCTTGACGGCAGTCTCCTGATCTCACATTGAATAGCCAATGACGCGGTCTGTCGTGAGCATTGGAAGTGCCCTTGCCTTCCTCCTGACATTTGCCCTTGCCCAGTACAACGCGCCTACTCCACACGAGGCCATGATCTGGACAGGGGTACTTGGTGTCGGCCTTTCCTGGTTGACGATCGTCGATCTCAGATCGCTGCGTCTACCCGATGCCGGCACGCTGACGCTTACGGCGATCGGACTCATGGGGACCTACTGGCTCGATCCGCTGGATCTTGCCTGGCACGCCCTGGCGGCCTTGGGAGCATTTGCGCTCATTGCCATTTCGAACGCCCTTTACCATAGTTTGAGAGGCAAGGACGGCATCGGCGGCGGGGACGCCAAGCTGCTCATGGCGGCAGGGGCGTGGACGGGACCGGCCGGCGTCGTTGGCGTGCTTCTTGTATCGACTCTGATGGCGCTCGCCGCTTTTGCGGCGGCCGCGCTTCTGGGCTGGCGGATCGACCGGGAGACGCGCCTTCCCTTTGGCCCGTTTCTCTGTTTTGCGCTATGGATGACTTGGCTCTTTGGACCGGTGGTTTAGGACGAGGAGCGCGGAGGCGGCCACGATGATGCGAGCAAGACTCAGCCGGCGACATTGGCGAAAGTTGCAATGCACCGGCAAAGGCGTGATTCGCCGGCGCAGTCCGGCCCATCGCCGGAGCGATGCTGGCTACTCGCTCCTGGAAGTTCTGGTGGTGCTGTCGATCATCGCCCTCATCGCCGCCGTCGTCGGGCCGCGCCTCGTCGGCTATCTCGGCAAGGCCAAGGCTGACACCGCCAGAATTCAGATGCGCGAGATCGCAAGCGCCCTCGAGCTCTACTATCTCGACAATGGATCCTATCCTTCGGAGCAGTCCGGGCTCGGCGCGTTGATGGCGAAGCCCGCCGACGCCAAGCGATGGAGCGGGCCCTATTTCAAGAAAGCCGCTGGCCTCGTCGATCCCTGGGGGCAGCCGTATCTCTACAAATGGCAGGCGGGAGCCAAGGCCTTCGAGATCGTCTCGCTCGGAGCGGACGGCGTGCCGGGCGGCGAGGGCGAGAATGCAGACATCGCGGCGCAGTAGAGACTGTACCAGCTAGGGTGTTTCCGTTTTTCGTTGAATCACTTCAACACCCTAATTCCTTGGTTTGTCGTGCTTCTTTTCGGAAAACCGCTTCGCACTTTTCCGGAAGCACTCTAACTCCCGCTACTTCCAATCGCAACCGCCAGCACCGGCCAGACACGGCGGTCATCGCCGGCAAATCGCACCGCGACGGCGACGAGCTGCGGCAGCCGGTTCGGATGGGTCCACTGATCGTGGAACTTGGCTCCGGCCCCGTCGTCGAGATCGCCGAAGTATCGGATGTCCAAGCCGGCGACTTGGCTGGCCAACAGGTGACTTTCGGCCTCCATCACGATCTGCCGCGCTCGTCTCCGGCGCTGAAATGGCGCCGTCGATGCGACGAGACTTAGCACCGGACCGCTGCCGCTGAGATGCACGTCCAATCGCCAATACGTGCCCGCTTTCCACCCGAGCGGACAGACGAGCGACAGCCGGTCGCGCGAGCCTTGGAACGCCAGTGCGACGCGGCCCTCATCATCGACCGAGCTCAAGGGAGCGGCGGTCTTGAGGCAAGCCGCGAGCATGTCGCGCGCCGCCGCGAGTTCATCGTTCCGATCGATCGTGCGCGTGGCTTCCCAGGTTCTGACGCCAAAGCGAATGCCACCGCTCGCAAGCCCGAGTACCACCGCCATCAGGGCAAGGGCCACGAGCAGCTCGGCGAGCGTGAAACCGGCGTCGCTCTCGGTCTCAGATGGAGTGCTGGAGACAACGCGGGTCATGGCGACTGTGCGACCTTCAGGCTTTTGAGACGCACCATTGCCGGTCCGTCCGCCACGATGACGTCGACCCAAAATCCTTCGACGTGAGGGTTGGCGCGCAGTGCATATGAGCTTGCACGCGCCCTGATCTCGACATGCCACGGAAATCCTTCCGGGCTGCGGCCCTCGCGCACGCCCGCGACGAGTGGAGCCGTGACGCCCGCCTCTTCCATCAGAGAACGCGCGACCGCTATGGCGATCTCGCGCCGCTCACTGCGGCGCAGTCCCCCGACGCCGCCGGAGAACGCGGAGAACAGCGCCGTCAGGCCAATGGTCAGAATCAACAGGCCGACGAGCGCCTCCATGAGAGTGAAGCCGCCGTCGTTGCGTGGCTCGATCATGGCGTCCTGGCGCTCGTCTGAATGCGGCCCGTGAGCCAGTCGACGGTCACGACGGTCGTCACTCCGCCATCGGTAAGCCGCCAGCTCGTCCCGCTCGACCGGCCGTCGGGATAGAAGTGCAGGCGGGAGGGTGCCAGCCCCGCCGGCCGGTCCGGTGCGATCGTCACGCCCGCGGGCAGGCCGAGGCGCCGGCCGGCGCTTGTCCGGAGCGCGCGACCACCGGGCTCGACCTCGATCCACGCGACGCTGTTCGTGCCGATGGCCTTGCCGCGGAGCTGTCTCACGAGCTCGATGACTGCGCGCTCGCTGCTGCGCCGCGCCGTCGCCCCGCGCGAACCGGAGATCTGAGGTATCGTCACGGCCGCCGCGAGCGCCAGCACAGCGAGGACGATCAGCAGCTCCAGAAGACTGTAGCCTAGATCGTTTTCCGATCCTTGGCTGTCAGAAAGTCGATCTAGGTTGTTGGCATGGAGCACTTGTCTTCGACCAACCGGTTTCCGCTTGGTCGGAAAGTGCTCTAGCTCATCGCGGAAAGTGCCGCTGCTCATCGCAGCACCATCTCGTTGATGCTGAACACCGCATCCATCACGCTCAGCACCAGGCTTCCGACCCCAATGCCGATGAGGATCGTCAGCACGGGCGTGATCAGCGCGACGACGCGCTCTAGGTTGCGCTCGACCTTACTCTCGTAGACCCGAGCGGCATGGAGCAGCATGCGCTCGAGCTGCCCGGTCTCCTCGCCGACCTTGACGAGACGCACCACGAGCGGCGGCAGCACGCCGGCTGCGGAGAGCGGACGAGTGAGCCCGCGTCCCTCCGCGACCTCGCCAGCGAGCCCGGCGAGGCTGCTCTTGATCGAGGCTGATCGCACGAGCCCGACAGCGGTGCCGAGCGCACCGACGAGCGGCACACCGCCTTTCAGCTGAACCGCGAGCACCCGGGCAAACAAGGCGGCATCGGCCTCGGTGATCATCCGCCCGATGAATGGAATTGAAAGAAGCAGGCGCGAAGCTGACAGGCGGAAACCGGGGATCCGCCAGAGCGTAAGGAGTGCGGCCGACAGGGCGAGGACAGTAGCGATCACCATGAGGTAGTCGTTGGCGAAGATCTGGCGGATCGCCAGCAGAACGCGGATCGTTGCCGGCGGATCGACATTGGCGTCGGCGAAGATGCCGGCGAGCGAGGGCACGAGCATCGCAAGGATCGTGGCAACGGCGATCAGCGCCATGCTCATGAGAACGGCCGGATAGACAAGCGCCGAGGCAACCTTGTCGCGGAGATCGCCCGTGCGCTCGAGGTGCCTGGACAGCTCTTCGAGCACGCTTGCAAGGTTGCCCGTGCTCTCACCGGCACGCACCATGTCGGTGACATAGCTCGGGAATGCTCCGGTCGTGGCGAGTGCCGTCGACAGCGACGTGCCGGCCAACACCCCATCCAAGACCTTGTTCAAGACCGTCCAGGTGCGGCCCGCCGGCTGGTTGAGCAGTGCCAGGCGCAGCGCTTCGTCGAGCGGTAGATCGGCGGAGACGAGCGTCGCCAGCTCGTGCACGAGTTGCGCCAGCGCCCGGTGCGACAAGGGGCGTCCCGAGCCCGATGCGCTCTCGCGTCCGTCTGAGGCCCCGGCGGGCCGCGTCTCGAAGGGCCTGAGACCTTGCCGCGTCAGCCGCTCCAGCGCATCGGCCAGCGATGGCGCATCGAGCTCGCCATCGAGCGCGCGGCCACTGGCATCGTAGGCGCGATAGGTGAATTTGGGCATCAGCGGATCCGCGTCGCCTGTAGAACCTCTTCGATGGTGGTCTCGCCGGTAAGAACGCGGGTGAGACCATCGCGATACATACCAACCATGCCGGCCTGGAGTCCGGCATCCTCGATCTCGCGCTCGGTCGAGTTGCGGACGATCGCCCCGCGAACCTCGTCGGTGATGGGCATGAGCTCGGCGATCGCCGTGCGGCCCGAGTAACCGGTCCCCCGGCACTTGGCACACCCCTTCGGCTGGCGGATATGGACCGTGGCATCGGACGTGAGCCCGGCATCGGCGACCAGGCGCTCGAGCATGACCGGTGGCATGGTGCGCCCGATGGCGCATGCCCCACAGAGGCGGCGGACGAGGCGTTGCGCCAGGATGCCGGTGAGACTCGAGGCGAGCAGATAGCGCTCGACCCCCATGTCGACCAGTCTCGTGATGGTAGCGGCAGCGCTGTTGGTGTGCACGGTCGACAGCACGAGATGGCCGGTGAGGGATGCCTGCACCGCGATCTCGGCGGTTTCCAGATCGCGAATCTCGCCAATCATGACGATATCGGGATCCTGGCGCAGGATCGACCTGAGAGCGGTCGCGAAGGTAAGGCCGATACGGGCGTTCACCTGGATCTGATTGATTCCCTCAAGGTGGTACTCGATCGGATCCTCGACTGTGAAGAGCTTGGTGTCGAGTTGGTTGATCCGCGACAGGCCGGCACATAGTGTGGTGGTCTTGCCGCTGCCGGTCGGCCCGGTGACCAGAACGATGCCGTTCGGCTGTTCGAGTGCCGCTCGAAATCCGGAAAACACCGGTGCTGAGAGTCCGAGCGCATCGAGATCGAGCAGCTGCGCAGAGCGATCAAGAATACGCAGAACGACGCTCTCACCATACATCGTCGGCATGGTCGAAACCCGCATGTCGATATCGCGTCCGCGGACGGCAAGACGGATGCGGCCGTCCTGCGGCATGCGCCTCTCGGCGATGTTGAGCCGCGCCATGATCTTGATGCGCGAGATGACCGCCGCTTTCACGCCGAGCGGCAGCGTCTCCGCAACGCTCAGGGCGCCGTCGCGACGGAAGCGGACGCGGACCGCATTCTCGCCGGGCTCGAAGTGGATGTCGGAAGCCTGCTCGTCGACGGCGCGAGCGATGGTCTCCTCCACGAGTCTGATGATCGGCGCCTCACTGGCGAGATCTTTGAGGCGAGCGGCGTCGCCTTCGTTGGCATCGTCGTGCCGCGCGGTCAACCATTCATCGCGATTGCCGGCGTCCGATTTCTCGCCGAATAACCGATCGAATGCGGCTTCGAGGTCCGAGGGTGTCGCAACGAGGCGCACGACCGGGTGCTCGACGAGAAATTCGACGGCGGCCGCCGTATCCTGGTCCAGCGGATCGGCCATGGCGAGCCGCAGCTCACCATTTTCGAGACCGACTGGCAGTGCGCGGCACCGGCGCAGATAATCGGCTGGAAGCTGATCGGTAAGCAAAGCCGAGACCGGCAGATCACTCGCCTCAAACAGTCCGAAACCGAGGCACTTTGCGAGTGCCTCGGCCATTGGCCGCTCGGCGACGAGCCCAAGGCGGATCAAAACGACATCGATGCGCTCGCGGCTCGTCCGGGCCGCCCGTCGCGCTCGCTCAGCGACGGCGTCATCGATGACGCCCCGCTCGATGAGGAGATCCAGCAGACGCGCCTCGACGTCGCTCGCATTAACGGAAACGGTCATCGGAACGTTCATGGTGACAAGTTTGCGCGGGGCGGTGTCGGACGTTAGCCTAACAACCAAAGGATGGGCGACCAAGACAAAATAGCCGTTGGAGGGAATGCTGTATTCCACTATCCTGAAGATTAGTTAGGACCGCTGTGGCTGCCGCGGACGGCAGCCAATGCGAGCAGCGGCGTCGGTCGGCCATGAGTATCAATGCCAATATCGCGGGTGCTGCGAGCGGGGTGGTGCGTTTTCTCCACTGGTGGAAGCGCGAGCTCAACGCAGTCGTGCCAGGGTTCGTCAAAGCCCTTTGGCGGCCGAAGACCATCATTGTTTCTGTCAACGAGCGGGCCGTCGAGCTGGTCGAGGAGCGTTGGCGGGGCCCCCGTGTTATCGGCTCGGCGAGCCTGGATCAGGATCAAGAGCTGGCGTTGTTGGCCCGCCGAGCAATTCGGATTTCCAAGGCCCGCGGCGCCAAACTCGGGCTGCGGCTTGCGCGGAAGCAATGTCTCGTCCGGCATCTCAATCTGCCCATCGGGACCAAGTCCCGTCTCGCGGCCATGGTCCGGCTCGAGCTCGAGCGCCTGCTGCCCAATGACGTATCGAGCATTGTCTTTGACTGGGTCGCGCATGACGGCAAGGCCGAGGACGGCCACCTGCCGGTCGACCTCATCGTCTGCAAGCGGAAGCTGGTAGAGGGCCTCACCGAGAGGCTCGCCGCAGTCCGGCTGAGGCCCGATTTCATCGATTGCTGGCAGGACGAGGCGCGCTCATTTGGCGTCGACCTGTCGAATGATTTGCTCGGCAGGGCTCGCACCTCCGATGGACTGCGCACCCTCAAGAGCGCGCTGGCCGCCGCCGCTGTCGCGCTGGTCCTGGCCGCACCTCTCATCTGGCACGCGCATCGGATGTCCGTTTTGTCTGCGCTCGACGCACAGATCGACGAGGCACGCGCCTCCCTGCAGACCGCGCGCGCAGAGGGTGAGCGTCTCGGTGCCAGGCATGCGGCAGCGAATGCCCTCGTCCAGCGACGCTCCGAGCAGCCTTTGCTGATCGAGCTCTGGGCGGAGATTGCCCGCTCGCTGCCCGACGATGCCTATGCAGAGGAGTTCACTCTGGAGAACGGTCGCCTGACGATCGATGGCCGTGCGAAGTCGGCCGCGGCGCTGGTTCCGGCACTCGAGCTTTCGCCACTCTTCAAGGAGGCCGGACTGTCATCCTCGGTCGTGCTCGAGCCGGACAGCGGCCTGGAACGATTCACGATCACGCTCGGGTTGGAGCAAGGTCCGACGACGGCGGCAATCCCGGCGGAGGGCGCGATCCAATGATGCGCTGGGCGAAAACCCTCGGCCGGCGGTTGCTGGCGATCGGCTTGCTTTGTGCGGTCACAGCCGGCTTTGTGGTTGTGGGGCAGGTGATTTGGGCAGAGCACCGATCGATCGAGGCTCGGATCGAGGAGGGGCGCGTGCTGCTCGGCCGCCTCGAGGCGGCCGCAGTCGTTGCGCGCGTTTCGCCAGGCGACACTGCCGCCCCCGTTGATACCGCGGATGTGATGATTGCAGAGGAGAGCGAGGGCCTCGCCATCGCCGCGCTCCAGGCGCGTCTCTCCGATCTGGCCTCGGCCGCGGGGCTCAGGGTTGAAAGCTCCGGCGGCCTGCCTTCCCGCGATGAAGGACCGCTCAAGCTGATCGGGCTTCGCATCGAGGTCAGCGGCAAGGACGCAGCTGTTGGCAAGATGCTGCACAGCATCGAAACCGTGCGTCCGGTCCTGCTGATCGAGGGTGCGCGCATCCGCGGCGGCCAAATGGAGCCAGAGCCCCAGGTCGAAGCAAACCTCGACGTCTACGCGGCGTTCGAGCCGAAGCCGGGTGAGCAGCCATGAGGAGCGGCAATACCCTGCGGTCGGCTCTTTCGGCGTCGGTGCTGGCGTTGGCCGTCGCCGGCCTGGGCTGGATGGATTGGCGGCTGTTGAACTGGCCCGTCGAGGCGCCGCCCTCTTTGCCGGCGCCTGTTGCAATGGCTGACGAAGTGTCACCGTCTGCTCCGGCAGGCCAAATGACGGAGGCACCGCAGTTTGCGAGCTTTGCCGTCATTGGCGATCGCCCGCTGTTCGTGGCGGGACGCCGATACAAACCGGCAGTGACAGATGCTCCCTCGCAAGTCGCAGCCGGTACACCAGAGTTCCGCCTGTCGGGAATCATGCTCCGGGACGGCAAGGCGCGCGCGCTCATCGCCGCGGCCGATGCTCCCTCGGAGTGGGTGAGCGAGGGGCAGAGCATCAGTGGCTGGACGGTGCGCCGAATCCATCCCAGCGCCGCCGAGCTTGCGAGCGAGACCCAGGCGATCACGATCGAACTTTACAAGCCGGCAACGAGCGCGCCGTAAGATCCCCACAAACACACCGGCTCTGCTCCAGTTAACCACGTCAGCTTATTTTCGCTGTCGGTCCGCTCGGGCTGGGGCGGGCCGACATACAGCAAAAAACAATATTTTGGGCCAAAGGTCCCTACCGCGATCGGACCAACGTCCCTATCGGCTGGAAAGCGCTCTGCTATTCTCGTTGGACGTTAGCCCAAGGAGCTCGGTGGTCAGCCGCTCTCTGGAAATCATTTCGAGCGCGGTGCCGACAGGCGCTGGAGGTTGCGCAATGAGCATCCGAGCCGGTCCCGGCGGGGGTGGGCAGTACGCTTTCCCTATTCGAAACCCACTTTCGCGGCTGGATGGTCCAGCTGCGTCTCGGTTGGCTGCGTGCGGTGACCGGACCGGTTTTCGAAACCCGTTACTCCTACGGTGAGCCCATGAAACGTCGAGAGTTCCTGAAGTACGGCAGCGCCTCTCTCCTCACTCTGGCCTTTGGCGGCAGCGCGCTCCGCCTCGTCGAGGGCGGCTCCGGTAGCGCCAAGGCTGCAGCGGTCACCATCAACCTCTCGGCCGAGGAGATCATGGCCGAGATGATCGATGGCGAGGAAGTGTTCATGCTGGCCTTCCGCTCGCCCAGCACCTCGGCCCGCGTGCCTGGCCCGGTCCTCCGCGTTCGAGAGGGCGACCAGATCACGATCACGCTCTTCAACAACACGGAAACGCCGCACAAGCTCGAGATTCCGGGAGTCGCCGGGGCGAGCTCCGGAACAGCCGCGCCACAGCAGTCGACGAGCGTGACGTTCACGGCCCCGGTCGCCGGCACCTATCTCTACCTCGATCCGATCAATGCGCCCGTCAACCGGATGCTCGGGTTGCACGGCGTCATGATCGTCGAGCCGGCCGACGGCCGGACGATCGCCGGTGCTGTCACACCTTACAGCCGCGCGACGCACACGCCGGCCATTGCGACGCTCTTCGACGCCTTCGGCGTCCCCACCGGCCGGTTCCCGGGTGACCCCTGGCATCCGAGCCGCGAGCTCGTCTGGGTGTTCCATCAGTTCGATCCGCGTTTCCACGCCATGGCCGAGCGCGGCGAGTCGATCAATGCGAGCACGATGCAGCGAGACTTCCTCGCCCGTTACTTCACGATCAACGGCGTGAGTGGATTCGAGGCGGCGCACGACCCGAGCATCGTCGCGACGGGCTTCGTCGGCCAACCGATGCTGATCCGCAACGTCAACGCCGGACTCAATTGGCACTCTCCGCACATTCACGGCAACCATGTGTTCGAGTTGGCGGGCACCGCCAGGAGCGCCAGTGAAGGCATTAGCTCGCCCCAAGAGCTTCCATTGACGTCGAGCCCGGAGGGCAGCGTCGCCGTGCGCAAGAACCTCATCCATCGCGACGTCTGGACGATGGCCCCGCTCGACCGGAAGGACATGCTCATCCCCTACGAGCGGCCGCCGGATATTCCGGATGAGGTGCGCTGGCATTTTGCCTATCCGCCTGCACAGGAGACGGAGCAGACGCGCGCTCCTCTGCGCTATGTCATGCACGACCATACGGAAGTGTCTTTGACGGCAGGCGGCGGCAACTATCCGCAGGGCATGATGTGCCATTGGGAAATCTTCCCAAGAGAGTTGATGGGCCAGGTGCTCATTTAAGGTTGGCTTGAGCTGCCGCAGGCTCGAGGAGGAAATCGCATGGCGACAATCGACTTTAGTCAGACTGGCGTGACAGGGCCGCTGACGTTCGACTCGTTCGGTTGCAAGACGTTTGAGCAAGCCCAGCCGGATACGCCGGACCGCATCGCGCCGACGCAGTCATTCCGCCGTAGGGTCCATTTCGACGCCACACGCAAGATGTGGGACGGCAAGACGGTGGCGTTTTGGAGCTTTGAGGATCCGACGACGAAGGTGAAGGCGAGCTTTCCGGCGCCGACGCTGCGCATGCGTCAGGGCGAGCTCGTGCATTCGACCGTCGAGACGCGAAAGGGCACGCACACGATTCACCATCACGGCATCGAGCCGACGACGGTGAACGACGGTGTCGGGCATGTCTCTTTCGAGGTCAATGGCTCCTACACCTATCAGATGCAGCCGACCGTTGCCGGCACCTTCTTGTATCATTGTCACAAGAACACTGTGCTGCATTTCGAGATGGGGATGTATGGTTTCCTCATCGTCGACCCGCCGCCGGCGCCGCTACCGGCTGGTGTTCCCGCGGGCAGCAAGCAGTGCTTCGTCGGCGGCCCCTGGTATCAGGCTGAGGCAGCCTGGGTTTTCGACGATGTCGACGCCCGCTGGCACAACCTGGACTTTGACGCAGGCCTTTGCGGCGACGATGTCGGGCTCAACCGCTTCGAGCCGAAGTACTTCCTCGTCAACGGACAGCCTTACAATACGAAGACAAAGACGGGGGCCGTCCGCTCCAAGGTCAAACGTGGCCAGAAGATCCTGCTGCGGCTACTCAACGGCGCCTACTCGCAGCTGCTGCTGAGCATGCCCAATGGCCCGGCCATGGAGGTGGTGTCGATCGACGGCCGTCCGCTCGGCACGGGAGGCGCTGGCCTGCCCGGTGGCCTGTCGTCGCCCTGGTCGCAACCATTTGCACTGTCGGGGGGTCAGAAGATCGTTCTGAGCTCGGCCGGCCGGTATGACGTGCTGGTGAGCGTGCCGGCGACCGCTTCGGTCGGCACCGTCTACAAGCTCGGAGCCGAGTTTAGGCACTTCACCTCCTTCGAGGCTCGCAATCGAGGCACCCCCTACGAAGGTGTGGTTCACACCGAAATCGAGGTAACTTGAGCATGCGCTCACGTTTTCAAGTCACGGCTGCCGTGGTCATTGCCGGCCTTTCAACCTTGGGGGGGGCATGCGGCGCGGCGGCGCAAATCGCGAAAACCATTGGCCCCAACCCGCTTGTCATCGAGGAAGGTCAGGGTGGGCACCAACACGGCTATGAAGTAGCGCTACCGGAGCCGTCGACGCTCGGCGGCGAATTCACGCTCGCTGATCAGAATGGCCAGGCGGTCTCCGACCAGTCGCTCAAAGGGCGCTGGGCGCTGATCTACTTCGGCTATGCCGGCTGCACTGAGTCCTGCCCGGTCGCGCTTCAGACCATCGCCGCATCACTCGACGGGCTCGGCCCAGATGGCGAGAAGATCCAGCCGGTCTTCGTCGATTTCTCGGTGGTCTACTCGCGCATGCACCAGAAGCACGCGGAACATCAGCAGAAAATCGATCCGGTCACGTTCGCCAGCGAGATTCACCCCCGCCTGTTGCTGCTTTCCGGCACCCGGAAAAACGTGTTCGGCGCCTTGCGGCACTACAGGGTGCGTCAAGAGCACAGCCCGCTCGCCTATGGCCGCAAGGAGGCGGGTATGAGGATCGACCACACGACCTGGATTTATCTCGTCGATCCCGCCGGCAAGGTCGCCAACTACTACTACCACAATATCACCCCCGACGCGCTCGCTGCCGACCTCGCGACGCGGCTAAGGGGGTGATGTAATTGACGCGTGGAATAGTGCAGTGATGAACAAACTGTCGTCGCGCTCGGTCGGGCTCTTGCTGGCAATGACCATTGCCGGGCTTTGCTCGCCCACGGCATCTGCGCACGAAAGCTGCGAGCCGGTCGCCGAAACGGCGAAGCCCGTGACCACCGGGAGCCCTCCGACGACATCCGCGCGCCCTGTGGATAGCCCCTCCACCACCGGTGGATAGCCTGTGCAGACGCGGCCATCTCATCCGTGCTCCTCGTTATTGTGCGGAACCGAATCAGATACCGCTTTGCGAGTCGTGCCGGGTGTGTGTGTTGCCGGAGATTCAGTCGGAGCGGGGTTGCATTGGTCGGGTTTTGTCTCATCGGCTGGGGCGTGTGGATGTCCCGTGTCGTGCTCGCTCTGGGCTTGGCGTTGATCGCCGGCTGCAGTGGCGAGCTGACGGACGGCTTGCGCTATCCGAATACGATCATCTCGACGCCGATGGACAACGTCCGCGGCATTCCTTCGCGATCGGGCGGCTCTTCCGGCGGGCAGATCTTCGCGGGCGAGGAGGATAGCCAGCCCAAGAGCGCGCTCTATCAGGGAACCGATGTCTTCACGAGCGCCGCCTCCTGGGAGCCGACATCCGACATCGACTCCAATGGCGACGTGACGCTCAATCTCGTCAATGCGAGCATCGATGACGCGGCGAAGGCGGTCATCGGCGAGGTTCTGAAGTCGAGCTACGTGCTCGATCCAGCTGTCCAGGGAACCGTTACCATCCAGACCGGCCGGCCCGTTCCGGTCTCGACCGTCGTTGCGATTTTCGAGGAGGCTCTTCGCACGAGAGGCGCCACACTCATCGAGGCCGGAGGATTCTACAAGATCACTTCAGCGGGCGCGGGCGTTTCGAGTGGTGTCAACATCTCGACGGACGCGGCAACCCTCGGCGCGGCACCTGGCGAGCAAATTCAGGTCGTACCTCTGACTTACGTCTCGGCATCGGAAATGGCCGAAATCCTGAAACCGATCGCTTCGCCGACAGCCATCCGCCGCGTCGACAGCGAACGCAATCTGCTCGTTCTCTCTGGCAACTCCGCGGAGCTTTCGACCTTGCTCGAGACGATACAGATCTTCGATGCCGATTGGCTCGAGGGCAAGTCCTTCGGTCTCTTCAAGCTCGAGCACGCCGACCCCACCGATGTCGCCAAGGAGCTGGAGGAAGTCTTCTCGACCGGCAAGGGTGGTGCGGGCAAAGGGCTCGTCAAATTCGTGCCGAACCGTAGCCTGTCCTCGGTTCTCGTCGTGGCATCGCGGCGCCAGTATCTCGACAAGGCCGCCTCGTGGATTCGCCGGCTCGATGCCGCCGGCGGCTCGGTCGATCGGCGGCTCTACATCTACCATATCCAAAACCGTCCGGCCCGCGAGCTCGCCGACATCCTGGAGAAGATCTATGCCGCCGGCAGCAGCGCCTCCGGCGAGCCGACGATAACGGCCAGCGTGGCCGCGACGCCCGAGGCTGCCGCTGCCCAGGTCGCCGCCGCTGAAGCCGGCTCGACCACCGAGCCGCTCGAGTCGAGCTTCGACGCCGCAGTTCCGGTCGAAACCGCGACAGCATCTGCGGAGACGGCCGCTCCGCAAGCAGGGCCGGCGACCAAGCAACCTGATGTCAGCGTTGTCGCCGACGAGGCTAACAACTCGCTCCTCATCATGGCCAAGCCCGCCGATTATGAGAAGGTACTGGCCATTCTTCAGAGCATCGACATGGTGCCGAACCAGGTGCTTATCGAAGCGACGATCCTCGAGGTTTCCCTCAACGATCAGCTGAAGTTCGGCCTGCGCTGGTTCTTCGAGTCCGGAAAAAGCGATTTCCAATTCTCCGACCTCGTTACCGGCGCCGTCGTCTCGCAGTTTCCCGGCTTTTCCTATTTCCTGTCGGCCGCAAATGTGAAGGTCGCCGTCAACGCGCTCGCGGCTATCACCGACGTCAACGTCATTTCTTCGCCCTCGCTTATGGTGCTCGACAATCGCAAGGCGACGCTGCAGGTGGGCGACGAGGTGCCGGTTGCGATACAGCAGGCGATCGGCGTCGTCAGCCCCGGTGCGCCGGTCGTCAACTCGATCGGCTTCCGCAACACCGGCGTGCTGCTGTCGGTGACGCCGCGCGTCAGCGACTCCGGTCGCGTCGTGCTCGACATCGAGCAGGAAGTGAGCATCGCCGTCGAGACTACTTCCTCCGGCATCGACTCGCCGACGATCCAGAAACGGCGCGTGCGTACGACAGTCTCCGTTCAGGACGGCGAGAGCCTGACCCTCGGCGGGCTGATGCAGGAGCGCAATACGCTCGACCGCTCGCAGATACCGATTGCCGGTGACATCCCCGTGCTCGGCAATCTATTCAAGAGCAAGGACGACCGGATTGGGCGCACAGAGTTGCTGATTATCATCACGCCCAAGGTGATCCGCGACGCGCAGCAGGCGAGCGCTGCGACCGAGGAGTTCCGCCGCGAACTCGACTTGTCGCTCCGGCCGGCGCATCTCGGTCCCCCTGGCCGGCGCGAGAACATCAAACGTCTAATCGTGCGCTAAGGTTGCTGCCATGGCCCCCTCTAGACCGTCTTCCGATCCTTGCGAATCGGAAAACCGGTCTAGAGCGCTATTCGATCTGATGGAATCAGATCGGCGCTCTGGGTTGTTGGTTTTGAGCACTTGTCTTCGACCAACCGGTATCCACTTGGCCGGAAAGTGCTCTAGCTTGTTGGCTTTGAGCACTTTCTTTCGACCAACCGGTATCCACTTGGCCGGAAAGTGCTCTAGTACCCGCCATCAGAAATGGCTGGTACTAGCTGATTTGCTTAAGTACCCGATTCACGCGGCATTTTCGCGCCACGAAGTGTGGCACTCAATTCTGCGATCGGGTACTCGGCTTCGCGAGGGGACCCCGATGTTCCGGCTAGGCGACGCCGGGTTTTCACTGCCGGTGGTGCTTTGGTCGCTGCTGCTTGCCTCGATGCTCGTCATCGCCTTCCTCGCCGCCACGCGAACATCCATTCGCATTGCTTCGAACACGGCAGGCCACGCCGAGGCTTCAGCACTGGCCGAGGCCGGGGTTTCGATCGCGGTCTTGGACCTCGTCGAAGCCTCGCGCCGCCAGGGCGCCGGGCGCCGCATTCCTGTCGATGGAACGCCGGTCGAATGCCAGATGCCGGACGGCGCCCGGATCGTGATAGCGATCGAGGACGAAGGCGGAAAAGTCGATCTCAACCGCGCCGACGAGACGCTGCTCCGGTATCTGCTTGCCGGACTTGGCCATTCGCTGAGCGAGGCAAGCCGGCTGGCCGACCGCACCCTCGACTATCGTGACCCTGACGAGCTCCGGCGCCTGAATGGCGCCGAGCGCGAGGAATACCGCCGTGCCGGCGTGGTCACCGGACCAGCGGATGGTCCCTTCCTTGCCGTCGAGGAGTTGGCCCAGGTGCTCGGCATGCCGGCGGCAACGGCCGAGCGCCTCCTTCCGCTGGTGACCGTCGACTCAGGCAGCTCGGGGATCGATCTCGGCGTCGCGCCGATGGAGCTCGTACACGTGCTCAATCGAGGCCTCACCGGCGCGGTGGACTTCAGTGCCGCCGTCGATGCCGTTGCAGACCGGGCCGCCCTGCCGTTGCCGCCGGTCTATCGCGTGCGCTCACCCGGCACTGCTTATCTCGTGCGCGTCATCGCCATACTACCGAACGGTTCGAGGGCAGAATCCGCGGCCGTTGTCGAGTTGATCCGCAAGCGAAGCGAGGCGTACAAATTCCGGCGCTGGCTCACCGGCGGATCCATCGGGCCTTCGGTCGAGGGGGCCCGCAAACCTGCTAGAGGCATCGGCGACTGCTAGGGTGTTTCCGTTTTCCGTTGAATCACTTCAACACCCTAATTCCTTGGTTTGTCGTGCTTCGCGGGCGGCGATCAGCTCGAACAGAACACTGGTCTCGGCCTGATCCTTGGTGACGTAGGCGATATCGTCGAGGATCAGCAGCTGATACTTGTCGAGCTTGGTGATGGCGGCTTCAAACCCCAGTTCCCGGCGCGCCACCTGCAGCCGCTGGACGAGGTCTGTGGTGCGGATGAACAGCACGCGCCGGCCATTCTGAACAAGAGCCAGACCGAGCGCTGCCGCAAGATGGCTCTTGCCCCCGCCCGGCGGGCCAAAGAGCAGAACATTGGCACCCTGATCAAGCCAGCCGTCGCCGGCGGCAAGCGCATGGTCGAGCGCAAGGCGGGAATCGAGCGCCATATGGCGCATGCGGGTGAGCGGTCCCAAACCAGGTCTTGACGGTACGCCGCTGAGCCTACATCCACACGGCAGCGAAACATTTCGAGACCTAGACCCATGACGCTCTGGATCGACGCCTGTGCCGCCGCGGACATCGAGAAAGAAGACGTGAAGCGTTTCGACCACGAGGGCCGAACCCTCGCGATCTACCATGGCGCCGACGGTGAATATTACTGCACCGACGGCCTGTGCAGCCACGAGGCCGTGCACCTCGCCGAGGGGTTCGTGATGGACAATGTCATCGAATGCCCGAAACATCTGGGCCAGTTCGATTACCGCACAGGCGAAGCACTTCGCGCACCGGCATGCGTCGACCTCAAGACCTATCCGGCCAAAGTCGAGAATGGCCGCGTGTTGATCGAGATCTGACCAAGATGAGCCAGCCCTTCACGCTTGCCGCCTGTGCCGAGATGCTCTGGCCCGAAAAGCCTTTTGGATGGCGCCTGACCGAGCTCGGCTACCAGGTGGGCATCTGGAATTGGAGCAGCCACGACCTCGCCATGCTGAAGCGATCCGGCGCGAAATTCTCGTCGATGACCGGGTACGTCACTGGCCGGCTCGCCGATGCCGCTGGGGCCGATGAGCTGCTCGCCACGGCACGGCAGTCGATCGAGATCGGCAAGCGCCTCAATGTCGCGCGCCTCGATTTGCACGGCACCGGGCTCGGTGATCGCGGACTGCCGGTTTGTCTGAGTGAAACCGTGACGGGCGCCATGTGGCTCAAGGCCCGCGATACGCTCAACCGGATCGCTGATCTCGCCGAAGCGCACAGTGTCGTCTTCATGATCGAGAAATTTGAACTCGGCCCTAGATCATCCGGGCGTGCCGTTCACACGGATCGAGGACACGCTGGCGCTCGTCTCGGCCGTCAACCGGCCGGGACTGAAGCTCAATCTCGATCTCTATCATGTACAGATCGGCGAGGGGAATCTGATCTCCTGGTGCGAGCGCTGCCTTCCCTACATCGGCGAGATCCAGGTGGCCGACGTGCCCGGCCGCATGGAGCCAGGCACCGGCGAGATCAATTATGCCGGCGTCGCCCGCGCCCTCGACCGGATGGGCTATCGCGGCGTTGTTTGCATGGAAGCCTTCGCCTCGGACGATCCGGAGGCGGCGCTCGAGGCCTTCCGGTCGGCGTTTACGATATGATCGCGCATGACGTTGCTCGCAAACCGGGGAACGCGTACTGCCTTCCAACTGTCTGACCCTCAGTGGGACATCACATGCTCAACGTCGGACTGCTCGGCGCCGGTCGCATCGGCAACGTCCATGCCAAGGCGATCCTCGCCCATCCGCAAAGCCGCCTGATCGCCGTGTCGGACGTCAATGCCGAAGCGGCGACGACGCTCGCGGCGGCTTCGGGCGCCGAGGCGCGCACGAGCGAGGCGATCCTTGCCGATAAATCGATCGAGACGAAGCGTGCGTCATGGTTGAAAACCGTCCAGGAGCCGGTGGTGAAATCCATGAGACGCGTGCCGATCGCCAGGATCACATCGGCTTCCGCGGCCAGCGCATTGGCCGAGGTTGATCCCACAATGCCGAGAGGACCGGCGTAGGCCGGATGGCCGTGCGGGACCGTACTCTTGCCGGCAATTGTCTCGGTGAGGGGAATGCCATGCTCGATGGCGAATTGCGCTACCACCTCCTCGGCGCCCGAGTAACGGACGCCGCCGCCCGAGATGATGAGCGGACGCTTGGCGGACTTGAGGAGAGCAACAGCCCCGGCCATCCGCCTACGGTCAGGTCTCGCGCGCGCAATCTCATGCACCGTCTTCTCGAAGAACGCCGCCGGATAGTCCCAGGCGATCTCTTGAGTGTCCTGCGGCAGGCCGATGAAGGCCGGGCCGCAATCGGCCAGATCGAGCATCGTCGCAACCGCCTGCGGCAGCGATGTCACCTTCATCGCAGCGTGCGCAAGTTGAAGCAGAGGTTTTGAGCTTCCTCGGCAAAAGCCCATTGAGAACTCCGGCGCTTAGGCGGCGCATGTGGCTCGGCTTTGAGTGGATCTACTTCCGGGCACCCTGGGGCCAGATGCTCGAGATCGCGAGCTTCAAATCCCTCGGCTACGAGAAGACCTCGCCGCACAAGCTCTGGCGGGCAAAGCCGTCGTAGGAGAGCTGACCGCTGGGGCGGGCATTCGATTGCTGGCCGGACAATGGGGACCAGCAGTCATGCGGTCTCACCAATTGCGACGCACCCCACGCGTCGGATTGTTCCATCACCTGCAAACAGCGGCCGGGCACAGTAACTTACGTGGACGGTCCTATCTTGGAAGGAGATATCGACTGATCCGGAATGGACCGGCTCGCCGGGGCAACGAACCAGGGTGCCGCGTGGAGCCACACCGAACGATGATTGGAACGATTGAGACGTCTTGGAGACCGTTATCAGCTCAAATCCAATTGCAGTGGGCAGGGTTGCGCGTGTGGAGAATGCCGCAGTGAGTTGCGAAATGCGATCTGGCGGCAGGCCGTCCCGCGGTCGGCCGTGGCTCGAGGTCGTCGCTTGTGGAGCAAAGTTGATTGCAACCAGAGTCCTTGCTTTACTAAGCTCAAAGGCTGTGCATTGTTAATCTTCCGCAGTCCGAATTGTCCTACTGGGCCGGCCAGATTGCGGAAAGATCGCCCTTCGCTCCGATCTCCATCGATACGATCGGACGCGTGCAGGTGCTGGATCGAAATTGGGGGTGCCGTGGCGTAGCGAGTTTGCGGGGAACCAGAGATGAGTAGGGTGTTTTGCTGGTCGATTGATCGCGTACGTGCATTCGCCGCTTGGTCTGTCGCAGCGGCGGCGCTGTTGGTCAGCGTGCACTTGGCCGCTGCGCAAGAGGGTGATGTCGTCACGAAATCTATCTCCGGCGAGGAGGTCGTGCGGACCGTTCCGCCCGAGACCATCCTTATGGAAACGACCCGCGAGCTGCTCGACGAGCAGAGTGTGGACCAAATGTTGCGCGACGAGATACGCCGCGGCCGTTTGCGCTTCCAGATCGGCGAGGCACCGGAGGACCTCGAGTTGGAGATCCTCGCCGGGGTCCCGCCGCGTCAGGTCGGCAACAAGTGGATTGGCGCCTACAAGTTGGCCCTGGGCGGGATTCCGTTGAGCGATGGTTCCGAGGTGGTGGTCATCCGCCTGGAGAAGAACGGCGCGACTCAGGTTCGCGAGCGCAACCTGCCGAAGTCGTACAGCTTCCAGATCGAGAACGGGTCGGTGCCAGCGCCGACCGTCGACGCTCCGACGGCTCAGTCCGTCGCACTCAAGGAAGTGGACCGGCTCACGGTTCCGCCCGCGCAGCGCGCGGCCCTGCCGAGCTTGCAGGCTCTGTCGACGCGTCTGGAAATCTGGGTCGATCCGGCCACCGCGATCGGGCATCTCGTTTGGGCCTTCGACTTGGGCAATCCGAATGTGAGTGCGGCTCCTGCTGTTCGAGCATATGTGTCGGCCATGGCGGCAGCCGGCTCACCACCGGCCGTCTTCGCGGTCAAGTCGCTGCGTTTCTACGAGTTTCGCGGGGTCGTGCAGGCCAAGGTGTTCGACCCGACCCCGCTCGACCAGCCGTTGCCGCAGCGCCCGCTGAGCAACGTGCGCATCGTCAAGGTGCCCGTCGCGATGGCGGAGAGCGAAGACGAGACGCTCCAACTCGCCCATACGGGCGCTGACGGCACGTTCCAACTCCCCTCGGACGGTTCGGCCGTCAAACTCAAGGTCGAGTTGAAGAACGACTACTTCACCGTCGAGGACCACTCCGGAACGGAAGTGCTGGTCGAGGTCTTGCCCGGAGATGGCGATGTCCAACTGAGCTTCGATGCCGAGAGTGAGTTCGCGGTTGCCCAGCCCAGCGCATTCTATTGGGCCAACGAGGCGCGCAAATTCGCAGCCGAGGTGCTGAAGGATGATCAGTTGCGCGAGGTGCGCCTCGCGACGAACTACAGTGGCGAGTGTAACGCGGAGTTCTTAGCCCTCCAGAACCGGATCAAGCTGTTCCGGGCGAGCCCGGCAGGCAACGGCCGGAACTGCATCAACAAGGCTTATCTGGATACGGTGTTTCACGAGTATGGGCACGCCATCGACTACGCGTTCGGCGGTGTCCTCAACCACGTCGAGGCGAAGGCCTACTCGGAGGGATTTGGCGACTCGCTTGCCATGCTCTTCAAGAACAGTAGCTGTTATGGGCGCAATCACAAGGGTGCCGGGACCTGCATGAGAGACCCAGTGGAAACTGTCGTGCAATTTGGCGAGCCTGGCTTGGCTCTCTACAAGCTGAGCATGGTCTATTCCGGCTTTACCTGGGAGTTGCTCCAGGCACTGACCGCAATTGATCCCACCACCGCACGCAGCACGGCGTTGAGTCTGACCCTCCAAACGGCCGTGCTCAATCCTAACAACATCAAGCACGCCGTCGAGCTGATGCTGTTCGCCGACGATGACGACCTCGATCTCACGAACGGCACGCCGCATTCTCGGGAGATTGCCGCCGCGGCACGATCGCGGGGCATCCCGTTGCCTCCGGAATTGCTCGCTCAATAGCGGCGACGGCCCGTGCCGGATGCCGTGTGGGTATGACTGGTCTGATGCAACCATCCACGAGGAGTTCCCTCAATGTACGGGTTCGAAGGGATATACCGATGCAGGCTAGCCGCCGTAGCGATCGCCGCCATGGTGCTGCTCGCCGGCGCCAACATGCCGTGTGCAGCGCAGGACCAGGGCTTGACGGTGGCGCCCATCGACGAAAAGGCCCCTGATGTCGTCACCTTCCGCAGCCGGTCTTCCGAGTCGCCCAGCGACGTATTGGAGTTCGCGATCGGTGAAGGCCTCCCGGCCGACCAGTTCTTCGCATCCATCAATCCCAGCAGCGAAGTTGTTTTCGGCGAGTCTTCGGTCCCCGAAAACCTCGTCAATGAGCGCTGCCCGCTACAGCTGGTCGACTGGGACAGGACCAACCTGCGTGGCTGGTTCACCCAGAACTATGGCGCGCCGTGTGATCTGACACTCCACTGCAACTGGATCGAGGACAGCGCTAGCCGCGCGAGCAAATCGATCATTGCCGAGCAGCAGCTGGAGGCCGAGGCAAGCCAAGCCGAAGACACGGGCACCGTCGCCGAGCACGATGTCGAAATCTTCGATCCCGCCGATGAGCATATGACCGGCTTCCCCGATGTCACCATCAAGGTGACGCTCGCCGGCAATCGGGATTGCGCGTTGACCCACTATTGCAGCGGCCCGGCCGATAGCCGCTGCAACGAAGCCTATCTGCGGGCACGCGCATCGCAGATTGTCATCGATCAATTGGGGAATTGACCGATGTTGCTCCGATTAACTCTCGCTGCCGTCGCGTTGCTGGCTCTCGCCGGCACCTCGACCGCAAATCAGTTCGATCTCGACGACCTGGAACGCTCGCCCGCAAAGTTCAGCTACTATCAGCTGGGCAAGCATGTCCCAGAAAGGTCGGGCTGGAAGAACTACCTCGAGGGACGGTTCGTCATCCATCCGGACCTCGCCCTGCCCATCGAGATGGACCACGCCAATGGCGAGCACATGTTCTGCAACAGCCAAGTCTATGGGCTGAACAAAGACGGCAAGCCAACCGGCGACCGCAAGACCAACCATATCGCCAATTTTGCCTTCCCCTGGACCAGCACGTTTTGCGAGCGGCGCGACTTCGATGGTACCTTCGACCAGGAAACAGCGCGCTGCGGCGGCCTGAAGTCCCATCAGGGCTCCGATTGCCGGCCGCCGAAGCCGCTCGCCGATACCTACTTCATGATCGCGGTCGAAGGCGGGAGGATCGTCCTTGCGAAGCGCAACGAGATAAGGCTGCAGGGCGATTCCGGAATCTTGTGGAAATACCGTCACGGCGGCACGCCGCTCGCCGACATCGTTCCAGGGCAAACTGGTGTACGCGTCGAGAAGGGAAGGCGCCTCGCCAAGATCACCGACCTGGGATCAACCTCCATCCATCTGCACATCGAGAGCGAGCGGCCCGCCGCGAGCGACCGGGATAATCTGCCTTCGCTCGTGCTCGCCTACCAACGCACAGTCCTGGGCCTGTCCAAGGACGCCGAGCATGCGGACAAGCGGACCACGCCGATCCTCTCTAACGGCGAGATCGCGATGGATCCCCGGTTCGAGATCATGGCGGAGCAGACGACGGCACCCTGCGCCGCCAGTGAGCTCTCGGATCCGATCGTCACGGAGCATGTCGCGAAGTTCGAATCGCTCTGGTGCCATGAGGGCTCGATTGTCGGTCTCGTCAACCAAGCGGGCCAGCTCTCTTTTGTTCAGTACAAGCCGAGCCCCGACCGGCGCGCGGAAGCCGAGCGACGCCCCATGCTGTTTCTGGGCGCTGGCCCGCTGAGCAATGTTTCGGGCAACGCAACCCACTATTCGGTGCGCTGCGGCGACGGCACGTTTCCGGTGTCCGGCCGTGAGGCCACTCAAGGCGGCATTCGGCGCATCGAGTTAACCGGCGCACGCCCAACATTCGATGGCGCCTGCGACAGGCCGAGCTTTGTCGACGCCACGCTCCAATTCAGCTTCGTGCGGGCGTTCCAGGCGCCCGTCGAGCCCGGCGCGCCCGTGAGCGAGCCTGTCTTTGGCGTCACCGTCGAAGGCCCGTGCGCAGCCGTCACCGCTGGAGATCCCATCCAGGACCACCAACGCTTCAAGTTTGCTTCGCTATGGTGCCACAACGGCTCGCTGGTGGGCCTCGCCATGCAAGGTGACAAGCGGCAACTCGTCTATTTCAAACCCAAGGAGTCGCTACGGGAGTCTGCGAATCGGAAACCCGTGCTTTACAATGGTGAGTTGCGCGATGGCCGCTACGGCGGCTCGGCGGTCCACTTCCAGGCATCCTGCAACGACCCGGCGTATCAGGTCGCGGGTGTTGAATCGCGCATTGGAGGCAAACGCGCCATCGTCTTATCGGGTGAGCGCCGGCGCCAGCGGGAAAACTGTTCCGTCATCGATACGTTGCGGCAAGAGCTGAGCTTGGAGTACGTGGCCAGATTGACCGATGATGATGCGGGTGATCAGCCGATCGCCGACACTTCGTGCACGAGCGCACTGAGCCAGCCGCCACTCACCTTTACCAGCGAGCACACCTTTTCCTCGCTCTGGTGCTTCGGAGGCTCGGTCCTCGGCATGAGCGAAGACTCTGGGCAGCTGCGCATCCTCTATTACCGGCCACGTGCCGAGTTGAGGAGCAAGGTGGCGGCCGATCCCCTCTTCTTCAGCGGCAATGCCTCACAATCCACCTACACTGGCGAGCTGCGTTGGACCGAGGAGGTCTGTGGTGAGCGCCGTTCGCAAGGCAATGGGTCGATCGCGCTTTCGGAAGGCAGGCCGGCGATCAGGCTGGCAACGCGGAGGCCCAATCCCGCCCTGGGTTGCGACCAGCCGACCTATATCGAGCAGGTGGTCGAGCTGAAGTTTCTCGAGACCGTCAGTATTGCCGTGCGGCCAACCACGCCGGAGCCCGGACCGAGTCCGGATCCTTCAGGTGGTGGCGCAACCGGCGGCGGCAGTATCGCGTGCACCGATCCCTCGATCCTGCCAACGGCTTCGCTTCTCACCGAGCAGCGCATCAAGCGGTTCTCGCCGCGGGCCCGGGCAGATATGATTGCCGCGCTGCTGTGCCACCCGCGGTTCCTGGTGAACGCCGATCTGACCACGGAGTTGCGCGTGATCCACTTCATGACGCAGGTGGCCGCCGAGACGAGCGGAATGTTCATTATCGAAGAAAACATGAACTACTCGGCGGAACGGCTTCGCGAGATATTCCCGACACGCGTGACGCCGGAGCAGGCCAGGCAACTCGCCCATAGGCCGCGCGAGATCGCCAATCATGTGTACGGGGGCCGCCTCGGCAATCTCGGCCAGCATACCGATGACGGTTGGACATACCGCGGCTCGGGCTATTTGCAGCTCACCGGCCGCGAGAATTTCCGCAAGCGTGGAAACGAGGTCAGACTGCCATTGGAGGAAAATCCCGAGCTGGCGCGCCAGGCGACTGAAGGCCTCTTGGCGGCCACCGCCTATTGGAACGCCCGCAAGTGCAACATTCCCGCGGACACTGACGATGTCAAAGCCACGCGCTTTTGCGTCAACGGCGGTACCAATGGCCTGGCCCACGCCCGTCTCTGGCTGACAAAAGCACAGCGCGCATTTGGTTCGCAGCTGGCGGAATCCGCAGATGACGCTTTCGCGACCGCCGACGTGGCGGAGGCCCTGACCGACAACGGCCTTCTTGAACGCTTCGCCGAAACCTCGGCGACCGAGAACCAGGTGGCGGACGCCCTGCGTCGACTGCAGCGCGAGAACGGCCTGCCAGAGACAGGTGAGCTCGATGACCCAACGTTCTATGCGCTTGTTGATCCGCAGCGCTGGCGCAATCCGCTAACGTCAGAGTAGTTCGCTCATAACCCATGCTCTCCCCTCGGAGCGCGCCGCCCCGTCTGCTCTTTGTTGCAAGGGAACTGAACTTCAGCCAACGGGCTTTGTTTTCGGCTCTTCGCGAACATCAATCTACGCGAAGAGACCGCACCCGATGAGGATTGGAGGTTGTCACAGCTTGCGTCTAGTGTGGCGTCGCGCCATAGTTGACCAATAGCGCTGCCCGGTCGGAGTCAACTATGGCGCGATGAACGCCACACGAAGCTCATGATATTGCTAGTACCCGATCGCAGAATTGAGTGCCACACGTCGTGGCACGAAAATGCCGCGTGAATCGGGTACTTAAGCAAATGAGCTAGTACCAGCCATTTTTGATGGCGGGTACTAGTGGCCCTCATGTCGCGCCAAAATCGGACGGACGCCCGGCGAGCATGCGATTTTGGCGCGACGGGCCACTAGAGCGCTTCCGGAAAACCGCTTCGGATCCCGGCCGTCGCCGGGACAGGCTTTTCCGGAAGCACTCTAACAGCCGGGCTTGTTGGTTTGACGCGCGGGGCATTGGCGGCGTCGCGGCGGCCTCGACCCCTTTTCATGCACCGGTAGCCGTCGAGGCACCCTACCGCTTGATCACCACCTCGCGCGGCAGCTTCGAAAACCGCTCGCAACCGGTCTTCGTCACGACGATGCTCTCCGAGAAGCCGATGCCATACTCGCGATACTTGAGCGCGAGTGGGGGCATGTGGAAGGTCATGCCGGGCTCGAGCGGTCGATGTTCATCCTGGCGCAAAGAGATGATTTCGCCCTCGCCCCAGTCGGGCGGGTAGCTCACACCGATCGAGTAGCCGAGCCGATTGCGGTGATAGTCGCCGAAACCCGCCTGCTGTGTCACCGCGCGCGCCGCAGTGTCGGCCTCGTGCGGGGTGACCCCCGGCTTGATGACCTCGAGCGCCCGCGTCACCGCGCCTATGCAGGCTTCCGCCGCCCGCACCCACTCGTCCTTGGGATTGCCGATGAAGATCGTCCGCATCAGTGCCGCCGTGTAGCGGCGCTGCGAGGCGGAAATCTCGAAGTACATGAGATCGTCTTTCGCCAGCCGATTGGCCCCGCCCGTTTGATGCGGCAGGCACGAGCGCTCGCCCGCCAGCACGAAGGGCGGGAGCCCCATGTATTCTCCGCCGTTCTCGAGCAGCACCTTGTTGACGATGCCGTTGATCTCGTCCGCGCTGGCCCCCGGCCGCGTCGCCTCGTAGCCTGCCAGCATCGCCTTGTCGACGAGGGCGGCCGAACGGCGCATCACGGCGATCTCCTCCTCCGACTTGATCATGCGCGCATCCCACAGGATGCCAGTCGCGTCGTGATAGGTGTTGCCGGGAAGATCGCGCATGAGCGTCTCGTGCTCGTCGACCGTATAGAAGAACCCCTGCTTCTCGACGCCGATGCGCTTGCCCTCGCTCAAGCCCAGCTGGCGCAGCACGTTGACGGTGACGCTCGGCGGGTGATCCCAGTCGTAGACCTTCGCGAGCTTCGTCGACCAGGCGAATTCCGGCGTGTTGATCCACTCGAAGTCGCGGACGAGGAAGACCGGCTCACCGTTCTTCGGCACGATCACGCAGTGGTATTTGTAGTAGCCGGGCGTCTCGTAGCCGCCGACATAGGTGATGTTCTCCGGGCCCCGCGCCAGCACCGCATCGAGCCTGAGCCGCTCCATGCCCGCCTGGATCACGTCATAGCGGCGCACATACTCTTCCGGTGAGAAGGCGAGCCGGTCGTGCAGGATCATCGGCAGGTCGTAGCCGTTGGCGGTGCGCCGCGTCGATTTCTGGAAGGTGACGTGCTCGGTGTGCGCGGCAACATCCAGAATGTCGCGGTCCTTGTCGAGGGACATGTGGCTTCTCCCCGGTTTTGATGGAGGTCATCTTGGAGAGCGAACGCCCGGCCTGCAAGTGCACAGGGGGAATGGCTGGGTGGCGGTTGCGAGTTTCGACTCGGCAGCAGATTAAACGACAACCTAGTGGCCCGTCGCGCCAAAGTCGCATGCTCGCCGGGCGTCCGTCCGATTTTGGCGCGACATGAGGGCCACTAGCAGTATCATGAGCTTAGGGTGTTTCCGTTTTTCGTTGAATCACTCCAACACCCTAGGCTCTTGGCTTATCGTGCTTCTTATCGGAAAACCGCTTCGCACTTTTCCGGAAGCACTCTAGTGTGGCGTTCATCGCGCCATAGTTGACTCCGACCGGGCAGCGCTACTGGTCAACTATGGCGCGACGCCACACGAGCCGTCGCTTGCCACGAAGCCTGTCACACCGGCAGCCAACCGCCCATCCCAGATCAAATCTACCGCTGCGACGTCTCCCAAGCCGGATGCACCCAGTAGGGCGCGTTGTCGGGCGCGAGCTGGGGCTTGCCCAGCAGGAAGTCCGCCGCGCGCTCGCCGATCATGATCACGGTCGCGTTCAGATTGGCCGTCACGATCTCGGGCATGACCGAGGCATCGGCGATGCGCAGGCCTTCGAGACCATGCGCCCGCAGATCGGAGCCGACGACAGCAGTGGGATCGGCGGCCTTGCCCATACGGCAGGTGCAGGACAGATGATAGGCGGTGGTGACGCGGCTGCGGATCCAGGCATTGAGATCGGTTTCGCTCTGCACTGCCGCGCCCGGATCGATCTCGCGCCCACGGAACGCGTCGAAGGCCGCCGAGGCGACGAGTTCCCGGGTCAATGCGATCGCCTCACGGTAGGTCCTGAGATCGGCTTCGTCGGACAGATAGTTGAGCTTGAGCTCCGGCGGCGTACGTACATCGGGCCCCTGCAGTCGGATCGAACCGCGCGACCGTGCATTCTGCATGGTCATGTGAATCTGGAAGGCATCCTCGGCGTAGGGCCGGTAGTCGATGGGTGAGACGGCGAGCGGAAAGAACTCGAGCTTCATGTTGGGCTTCTTGATCCCCGCCCGCGTGCGAAAATAGCCCGCAGCCTCGAACTGGTTGGTCGCCGCCACGCCGCGCTTCGCCAGAAACCAGGCGAGGCCCGTGCGGATGCGGCCGAGGCCGCGAGCGTGACGCAGGAGCGAGACCGGCTTCGTGCAGGCGAACTGGATTGCGAGATCCGGGTGATCCTGCAGATTGGAGCCGACCGCCGGCTGATCGAGCACGATGGGAATGCCGTGCAGGCGGAGATGCGCGGCTGGACCGACCCCTGAAAGCATCAGCAGCTGCGGTGATCCGACGGCACCGGCAGCCAGCACGACCTCGCGCCGCGCACGCAACTCGAGCCGCTCGCCGCCGCGGCTCGCCACCACGCCGACCGCCTTGCGTCCTTCGAACAGAAGCCGCTCCGTCAACAGGCCGGCCTCGATCGTGAGGTTGGGCCGCCGCCGCACCGCATCGGTTAAGTACGCCTTGGCGGTGCTCAACCGGCGGCCATCGCGGATCGACATCTCGCTCGCCGCAAAGCCTTCGTGCTGCGCGCCGTTTCCATCCTCGGAGAGGGGATAGCCGCACTGGCGCGCGGAGCGCAGGAAAGCCGCGTTGAGCGGATTGCTGGCGGCATCCGGAGAGCTGACCCGCATTGGTCCGTCGCCACCGCGATACCGGGTCCGTTTCCGGGGCGCCGTTTCCATGCGCTTGAAATAGCCAAGCACATCCGCATAGCCCCAGCCCGCGCAGCCATGCTCGTCGCGCCACGCGTCGTAGTCCTGCGGATTGCCGCGCGTGTAGACCATGCCGTTGATGGCCGAGGAGCCGCCGACGACGCGGCCACGCGGATGAGCGATTTTGCGACCACCGAGCCCCGGCTCGGCCACCGTCTCGAAACCCCAGTTGAAGGTCGTCGAGGTGAGTAGCTGATCGACCGCGAGCGGCATGTCGATCTTCCAGCTGCGGCTGTCGGGACCGGCCTCGATCAGGAGGACCGAGACGGAGGAATCCTCGCTCAGGCGCGCGGCGATGGCACAGCCGGCCGAACCGGCGCCGACGACGATGAAGTCGTAGATGGGCTGCATCTGCGGCTCCTGGGTTCGCGCGTTTCAAGGGCCGGAAAAAACTGTGCCGGCGGAACACGATCCCGCCGGCGCATTTGCTCGTGCCTCGATTGTCCTCAATTCGACGAGGTGATCTCGGTCACAGCCTTCGAAACACGCGGCAAATCGGCGCCCAGATCGCGCATGATTTCGGACTTGAGCAATTCTGTCGAGGAGATGCCGAGATTGGGATACTTGGCGATAAGATCGGGCGAGAGCTGCCCCATGGCGGCCTTGTTGGGGGTCTTGTAGAAAAGTGAGTCCGACACCCACTTCTGGTTTTCCGGCGCAAGGATGAAGTTGATGAACTTCTCTGCCGCTTCTTTGTGCTCGGAAGCCTTCGGCACGACCATGACGTCGATGAAGAGATCGGAGCCTTCCTTGGGCACGACGAACTTGATCGCTGGGTTCTCGGCGATGCCGTAGTTGCACCAGCCGTCCCAGGCATGGACGAGGACCGCCTCGCCAGAAACGAGCTTCGAATAGAAGGTCACGTCGTCATAGGCGAGGATGTTCTTCTTCGCCTCGATCAGCGTTGCCTTCACCATCTCCAGATGCTCGGGCGTGACATCGTTGACCGAATAGCCATTGGCAAGCTGGCCGGCCGCCAGCAGCCAGCGATCGGTCGCCAGCATGGTGATCTTCTTCTTGAGCTCGTCGCGCGGCTTCAGCAGGTCGTTCCAACTGTCGGGCGTGAACGAGACGAGGTCGGAGCGATAGCACAGGCCCGTTGTGCCCCAGGAGTAAGGCATGGTGAACACGTTGCCGGGGTCGTAGGCGAGAGTCGTCGCCTCGTCGGCCAGATTGGCCTTGTTGGGTATGTTCGCATGATTGAGATCGCCGATGAGGTCGAGCTTCCTCAGCGCCTCGGCGAACGGCGAGGTCACGAACACGACATCGTAGCCGGCCCCGTTCGAGGCCACCATCTTGCCCATGGTCTCCTCGTTCTGGGCGGTGGTGACGAGCTCGGCGTCGATGCCCGTCGCCGCCTTGAAATCCTTGAGGATGTTCTCGGGCATGTAGTTGGCGAAGTTCATGATGACGATTTTCTCGGCCGAGGCGACGCCCGGCGCGAGGGCGAACAATGCGGCGATGGCCACAGTCGTCAGACCACTCCAGGGTTTCATTCGTATCCTCCCAATTGAAAGCTGATTGGCTTTTTGCCTTATTCATCGCCCGGCCCGATCTGGAATGCCGAAACGTACCAACCGGGCGATTATCGTACGCGCGGGTCAGACTAGCGCAGAAGATTGTTGCATGTCACTCCCTTTCAACCGGCGAGAACCGGCCGCGAAGACTTCACAGTCGCAGTGATCGCCTTGTTCGATGGGAGGTCGCCCGATCAGCTCGTGAGAACGCGCGCATCGAGGCCGTTCCAGTTGAGCCAGACCCGGGAGCCGGGCCGGATTTCAGCCATCGCGGCATCTCGCGCTGAGACCTTTGCGATGACAAGCTCATGCACGTCACCGAGCTTGACGAGGACGCTCTCGTCCTGACCGTGATAGGCGATGTCCCTGACCTCGCCTTGGAAACCATTCTCGTGTGAGGGCGATCTCTCCGGGGTGACTAGGATCCGTTCCGGCCGGATCGAATAGGTGACCTCGCCAGATGCGGGCTTGTTGCCGATGAGTTCGCCGAGACCTGCCACGGTGATCTTGGCACCCGCCGCGGTACCGGTAAAGAAGTTCGTCTTGCCGACGAAATCGGCAACGAAGCGGGAGGCCGGTTCCTCATAAAGCTCGGCGCCAGAGCCGATCTGCTCGATGCGCCCATCCCGCATCAGCGCGATGCGGTCCGCCATCACGAGCGCCTCGTCCTGGTCGTGGGTCACGATGATAAAGGTGATGCCGAGCTCGCTCTGCAGCCGCTTCAACTCGAGTTGCATCGCATCGCGCAGTTTTTTGTCGAGGGCGGCGAGCGGCTCGTCGAGCAGCAGGACCCTGGGCCGCATGACGAGCGCGCGAGCCAGCGCCACGCGTTGCCGCTGACCACCGGACAGCTGAGCCGGCTTGCGCGTGGCGAGATCTGTCAGATGCGTCGTTCCGAGAATCTCCGCGACACGCTGATCGATCTCCGGTCCCGGCCGCCCCGAGACCTCGAGCCCGTAGCGCACATTGCCTTCCACCGACATGTGCGGAAACAACGCATAGGACTGGAACATCATGTTCACGGGCCGCTTGCGCGCGGGAATGCCGGTGAGGTCTGCGCCATCGAGCAACATCGTGCCGCCCGTCGGCTCCGCAAAGCCCGCCATGATCCGGAGCAGCGAGGTCTTGCCGCAGCCCGACGGCCCCAGCAGCGCGAAGAACTCGCCTTCGCGAAAATCGATCGAGACATCGTCGACGGCCTTCACTGGCCCGTAGTTGAGCGAGATGCCCTTCAACGCGATGACCGGCCTTGCCGTCATTTGTCTGTCACAGCCTCCCGGTTGAGCCGCTGGGCGATGATGACGAGGAAGAAGCTCACGCCGATGATGAGCGCGGCAAGCGCATTGATGTCGGGCCGGATGCCGAAACGCAGCTGCGAGTAGATGTGCATCGGTAGCGTTCGCGAGGCGCTCGTCGGCCCGGATGTGAAGAAGGCGATGATGAATTCGTCGAACGACAGCGTGAAAGCGAGTAGCGCGCCGGCGACGACACCCGGCCAGATGATCGGCAGCGTGACGCGCCAGAACGTCGTCCAGCGCGTTGCCCCGAGGTCGATCGAAGCTTCGATCAGCGAGGCATCGAAACTATTGAGACGCGTTCGCACGACGGCGGTGACGAAGGCGATGTTGAAGACGACGTGCGCTAAGATGATCGAGTGCAGCCCGAGCGTCAGCTTGAGCGCCGAGTACATCGAGAGAAGCGCGATCGCCAGCACGATATCGGGAATGATCATTGGCGCGAACAGTGCGGCATCGAGCCCGGGCGATGGCGGCAACCGCTCGACTCCCATGGCAAGCAGGGTACCGAGCACGGTGGCGATGGCCGTCGAGATCAGCGCGACGATCAGCGTGTTGAGGGTCGGCTGAAGGATCTCCGGATTGCTGGCGAGCGCCTGGTACCATTTGAAGGAGAACCCGGTCCAGGCGGTCGGCAGGCCTGACTCGTTGAAGCTCAAGAGAATGAGCACGAGGATCGGCCCGTAGAGAAACAGGTAGGTCGCCCAGAGGTGGCCGAAGAGGGCACGGTTGCGCCTAGGCATCGCTGCCTCCGCTTTCGATGCGACGCAGCCGCTGCGCGAGCGCTGCTTGCAGCACAAGCAGTCCCAACATCACGGTCAGCACAGTGAGCGCCAGCGCCGAGCCGAAGGGCCAGTCGCGCGCTCCCAGATACTGGTCGTAGATGACATTGCCGAGCATCGTGATCTGCCCGCCGCCCAGCACGTCGGGCGTCACAAAATTCCCGATCGAGAGCACGAAGACGAAGACGGCGCCAGCGACGACACCTGGCATGGTCAGCGGCAAGGTCACGCGGCGGAACGTCGTCCAGGCCGAAGCCCCCAGATCCTCGCTTGCCTCCAGCAGTTCAGGATTGAGCCGCTGGATCGACGCGAACACCGACAAGATGACGAACGGCAGGTAGTTGTAAACGAGGCCAATGACGATTGCGAATTCGTTGTAGAGAAGCTCCAACGGCTCGCTGATGAGTCCGGAGGAGATGAGGCCGTGATTGATGAGGCCCGCCCGGTTGAGCAGCACGATCCAGGCATAGGTCCGGATCAGATAGTTGCTCCAGAACGGCAGGATCGCCAGGAACAGCAGGGGGAGTTGCCAACTTGTCCGGGCCCGCGACATGGCATAGGCAGCCGGATAGCCGATGAGGAGGGAGAAGAGCGTCGCCAGGATCGCGATGCGCGCCGAGACAAGGAAAATCTTGATGTAGACGGCGTCGAACACTCGCGTGATGTTCTCGAGCGAGAACTCGCTGACCACCCCGCCATAGACCCCGCGCGTCATGAAGGCGTAAGCGAGCACCAACGTGCACGGGATGACAAGGAACAGCGTCAGCCAGAGCAGACCGGGCAGCATCAGCAAAGCGGTCTCAAGTCTTCGGCTCATGGAGATGGTTTTCACACCTCGAACAGGCGCTATTCTCAAGTCGACCAGGAAGCCGGCCGACGGCACCTCGATCTCTTAGACCACTTCGTCAGTTTTGAATACCAGCCGGACAAACTGACGGAAATCCGTCCGGCCCTGGTCGACAGGCCCGTTCGCACTTGGAGCATCCCGATCGAGCCGCGCACTCTAGTGGTCCGGCTCTGACACTTGGGTCCCTGCGACGGAACACTAGAGCACTTTCCGACCAAGTGGATACCGGTTGGTCGAAAGAAAGTGCTCAAAACCAATGATCTAGAGCGCCGATCTGATTCCGTCAGATCGAATAGCGCTCTAGACCCTTGCTTGGTGGAGCGATTGGGCTGCCGGATGAGGACACATCCGTCAGCAACGCACCACTAGCCGGCGCTGCCGTCACGTCCTGCCCAGCATGCCGGACAGGATCGGGGAGGCGCCCGACGGCGACCGATCCGGCCGCCCCCGGCCAACTTGTTGAATTTATTGGCTGGGGCGGGAGGGTTCGAACCTCCGAATGGCGGATTCAAAGTCCGCTGCCTTACCACTTGGCGACGCCCCAATGGCCGGTCAGGACCGGGCGCGCTCATAGACCACAACTCACGACAGCCGACAAGTAAGGCCGAGCCGGACAGGGCCGCGTTCTGCCCCCTTCCGCGCAGCACCGGCGCCCGGTCAGGCCATGCGGCGATACCCCCCTGATGTCCGACCGGTGGTGACCGTCGCCAGACCGTCGTTTCCCGTGACTGGCGGTGTCAAAAGACGGGTCCAGTCCGGCACCACGTTTATAAACGCGCCGCTCGCTCTCTGACTGATATCATTGTTACGATCGCCGTCCGGTATGCTCGCCCCGGCCGGATCATCCGAACCATAAACATTGGCACCTGTCACGGCCGCGAGCGCCTGGACAAAAGCCTTTCCCGGCACGCTCGCCGATACGTCACCGCAGCAGACGATGATGCTGGCGTCAGGTGCCAACGCCGATCCGATGGTCGCCAACTCGTCGCGATATGCGCCGGTGATCGAGCTCATACTCAGCGTTGCATTCCCGAGCTGCAACTCACCAGGCGCACCGTGGCTGACGATGTGCATCTTTTGGATACCGGCGCGGCTCTGCAGATGGCCCGCGATCTGCCTGATGCCGTCGGACTTGGCATCGAGCATTACGATTTCCGCGTCGATGCTGGCGGCCCTGACGATGGCGTTGATGTCGGTTACGCCCGCATCGATGAAGACGATGGCCTTGGCATTGCTTTCGGCGACCAAGCGCGCGCCCACCATGCCGGAGGCGAATTGCGCGTCGCTGATCAGATCGAATTCGGGGTCTCTCGAGACCGCTTGGGCTTCACCTGCATCGGATCTCGCGACAGCCTCGTGCGAATGCTCCATCGAGGCTGCCAAGGCCCGGCCTGAAATGCCGCTTGGCTCGGGCCGCCTGGGTGACGGCGCAGTGGTCAATCTCGGAAAGAGTGTTCGCGTAATCCCTTCCTCGTTCATTTGCGTTAGCAGATCGTCGTCCGGAAAAGGCTTCGAATTGTAAATCATCCCTGGTCTCCATGCGGCAATGCCGCGGGTCATGTGACCGTCCGGTCAGCCGGGGCCGGCAGTCCTTTTTTCTGTTCGGGACCAAAGTTCTAGTGCTCGAGTATTCAATGCAGACATAAGTCGTCGCCGAATTTGTTAGTAATAATAGAGGCTTATTTTGACGTTCTATGAGTTGTTCCGAGAATTTCTGCAGTGCCTGCGAAAATCCATCCCTAGCCATGAAGCTGTTTTTCTTGTGAGATGTGTAGCACCTGCTCGACTTCGGACCTTACACCGGATCATCCCTTGTCAGCGCTCCCCGCCTCTGGTCAATTCCCTCGATCGCCACGCATCGGAAACACGCCCGCCATGTCGCACTATCGCGGCACGCCCTTTGATCTGACCGGCCGGACCGCGCTCGTCACCGGCGCTTCCAGTGGCCTCGGGCGGCATTTTGCGATCGTTCTGGCGAGCGCGGGCGCCAAAGTGGCCCTCGCCGCCCGCAGGCGCGAGCGGCTGGAGCTGTTGGCTGGCGAGATCGAGGCCAGCGGGGGCAGCGCCTTGCCCATCGTCATGGATGTGACCGATCGCCAGTCCGTCGCCGCCGGCTACGCCGCCGCCGAGGTCGCTCTCGGCCCCATAGGTATCGTTGTCGCCAATGCCGGTGTGCCATCGGCCGGCGCGGTCGCCGACACGACGGACGAGGCGTGGCGATCGGTCTTCGACGTCAATCTCGATGGCGTGTTCCGGGTGGCGCGAGAGGCCGCGCGCGCCATGAAGCGCCACGGCCAGGGCGGCTCCATCATCGCCACCGCATCCGTCATCGGCCACGCCGTCATGCCGACACTCGCCGCCTACGCTGCCTCGAAAGCCGCCGTGGTTGCGTTGACAAAGACCATGGCGCTGGAGCTCGTTCGCGATCGCATCCGCGTCAATGCCATTGCCCCGGGCTATTTCAAGACTGAACTCAACGATGAGTTTCTGAACTCAGCAGCCGGCCAGAAACTCATCGCAAAGGTGCCGATGCGCCGGCTTGGAGATCTGGCTGAACTCGAGGGGCCGCTGCTGTTGCTCGCTTCCGACGCCGGCAGCTTCATGACTGGCACAGCGCTCTTCGCCGACGGCGGCGCCATGCTGTCGATCTGATCACCATTTCCAGAAAGTAGAAACCCATGATCGACTTCTCGCTTTCGCCCGAGATCGAGGACATCCGCCGGCGCACAAAGGCCTTCGTCGCCGAGCATCTGATCCCGCTCGAAGGCGACCGCGCCAACTACGACGATCACGACAACATCCGTGGCGATTTGCTGGAGACGATGCGCGCCAAGGCCAAGGCGGCGGGGTTGTGGTCGCCGCAGGTGCCGAAAGCGCGCGGCGGCATGGGGCTGCCAATGACCGGCCAGGCCGTCATGTATGAGGAGGCCAACTATGGCCTCTTTGGCCCCGTCACCTTCAACTGCGCCGCGCCCGATGACGGCAACATGCGCGTGCTCAATCAGCTGCTCGGCACCGACGCGCTCAAAGACAAGTGGCTGCAGCCGATCATCGACGGCAAGGCGCGCGGCGCCATCGCCATGACCGAGCCGCATCCAGGCGGCGGCTCCGATCCGACAATGATCCGCACGACCGCCGTCCGCCAGGGCGACAAGTGGATCATCAACGGCCGCAAATGGTTCATCACCGGCGCCGGCTGGGCGTCGCACTTTATTCTGCTCGCCCGCACTTCCGATGAGCCGCGGCGCGAGCTCACCGCCTTCATGGTCCACCGCGACATGCCGGGCTTTCGCATCGCCCGCCGCATCCCGATCATGGGACCCGAGGAACACGGCGGCCATTGCGAGATCGAGATCGAGAACTTGGAAGTTCCTGACGAAAACCGCGTGCTCGAAACTGGCCAAGGCATGCGGGTGGTGCAAGCGCGCCTGGTCCCAGCACGGCTCACGCACTGCATGCGCTGGCTCGGGCTCTCCAAGCGTGCGATGGCGATTGCCAACGACTACATCGAGGTCCGGCACGCCTTCGGCACCAAGCTCGCCGACAAGGAGAGCGTGCAGATGATGGTCGGCGATGTCGCCAAGGATATCGAGATCGGGCGGTTGCTCGTCATGAAGGCGGCCTGGGCGCTCGACCGGGGCGAAAAGGCCATGAAGGAGACGTCGATGGCCAAGATCTACGTCGCCAACCTGCTGCACAAGGCGGTCGACACCGCCATCCAGCTCAACGGCGCACGCGGCTACTCGAAGGACACGATCCTCGAATGGATTTATCGCTACGCGCGGCAGGCGCGCATCCTCGATGGGGCGGACGAGGTGCACAAAATGATCCTGGCGCGGAGCTACCGGAAGGAAGGCGAGGATTTCTGGGGTTGGGGAACGTGATCCTCAGCCGAGGCGGCTGAGCTCGGGGTAGAGCGTTCTGAGTCGCTCGTAGGTCTCTCGCCAAAGCTTGTACTTGGTGATCAGAACGCGGCTCGCGCCGGCATTCGGCGTGAAAGTGCGACCCGGCGCGACATAGCGGCCGATGGCGCTCCAGTTGTTGATCGCACCAACGCCCATGCCGGCGACGAAGGCCGCGCCGAGGCAGGAGCCCGGATGCTTGTCGATGCGGGTGACCGGTCGCGCCAGCGCA
>JANNSX010000329.1:0-2246 GCA_031403155.1 Hyphomicrobiaceae bacterium | reverse complement strand
GAAAGCGATGGTCGAGGCGGCGGGTTTGAAGATCGAATTCGAGAATTTGAAAGAGAACGGCATTATCGAACTCATCGCGCGGAAGTAGACCACGTCGAGCGGATTGCCGTCCTGAATGTCTCCGCCGGAGCGGGATGCCGCTTCGGCGGAGATTTCTTTGGTCCGAGCGCACGCTTGACGGGCCGGCGGTAACCTACGAGCAACAGCTCGTCTTGTCCTCCGGCGGGGGCACGTCGAGTGCGGGGTTCTTGTCGAAGAAGCCCGCCGGCATCCAGTGGAACCCGGCATAGACCACCGGCTGCACCGGGAAATCCTCCGGCCGCGGCACGTGGTGATAGTTGAGCGTGTACCAGACGACGACGTTCTCGTTCTCGAGCTTGGCATCCCGCTGCGTCCAAGCGGGTAGCCCGTCGCCGCCCGCGTGCTGGTTGGGATATTTGCCGGCCGCGAACAGCTCGTCGGGCTGGTACTGCGTCGCCCAGAAATGCTTGAACATGAAGGCGGCGCGTTTGCCGACCGGCGATGCCGGATCGAGAAAGGTCTTCGAGTTGACCCCGGGGACGATCTTGTAGCCGACGGGCTGACCGAGCGTGTTCTTCACCGACGGATTGATGACCTTCCAATAGCGAGACGTGCCCAAGTCCATATCGCGCTGCGCCGAAAGCTCGCTTTCGAGCGGCGTCGAGACGACGCGCGCGGCATTGCCGTGCGGATTGCCCGGCCCGATCGGCGCGCCATGCGTCTCGACCTCGCGCACAGCGTTCTTGTCGCCATCGACTGCCATGTCGAAGCGGTAGGAGAAGCAGTGTTGGTGCGCGTGCGAGACGATGCCGGGCGCGACGAACTCGCCATAGGGAGAGGTCTCACCGGGCGCGATGCCGGTTGGGAACGGAATGCCCGTTGCCTTCACTTCGACGCCGATGTTCCCGTCCTGGTAGAAGTACCAGAAGAAGCCGTAGACGTAGTTGCCGATGGTGGCGATCGAGGAGATGACGAGCCGGCGCGAGCGCGCCACCGTCACATCTCCGTTGAGCCAATTCGAATACTTCCACAAAAGGCCGAAATCCTCCTCGTGCATGCAGATGGCGTTCTTCGTCGTGCGTGGTACACCGTGCCAGTCGTGGATGGCGACATCGAAATAGTGGATGTGGCCGAGGCAATCGCAGCCGAGCGCCAGGCTGTCGAGGAGCTGTCCGACGCCGTACTCGCCGGTGTCGAAGGCGTTGCGGCGGAAGCTGCCGCCGGTCGGATCGCCATATGGCACCACCATCTCGGAGAGCGAGGCGCGGTGCATGATGGGGCGAACGCGGCCCTGATCCTCGTAGCCGATCTCGTGCAGCACGAGGCCCTCGCGGGGATTGAAGCCCAGCCGGATGCGCCACTTCTGCCATTGGACCGCGTAGCCATCGACGGTGAAGCTCGGGCCATCTGGCTGTGTGATGGCGAGCGGCTTCACGTCCTTGCGGAGCGTCTTCGGATCGCGCTTGTTGATCTTGGCGGGCTCGGGCGGGAGCGGCACGGCACCGAAGTCGTCGATGCGGAGCACCTTGCGGGCTTGCAGATCGATGACCGGGTGCAGATTAGCGATCGGCATGGCGTAGGGGTTGTCGCCATCCTCGGAGGCGAGCCAGCAATGACCATAGGCAATGCGCCGGCCCTGTTCGGAGGCAATACCGAAATTGCCGGCAGCCCACGGCTCGACGACAACGCGGTCGAAATCGGTGATGCCGCGCTTGCGAAGTGCGGCCTGAAACGCTGTGTCCGCAACGGCGATTTTTCCACCCTCGACGAACTCGTCCATGGTGATGCGAGCCTGCATGCCGTGAACATGATGCCAACCCTCGAGCGCTTCGGTGCTGAGATCCACGACGCCTTCGAATGTCCGGTTGCTCGAGCGCTCGTAGAAACAGACATGCGCCTTGCGCCAACGGCTCTTCGGGTTCCTGAGTGTCGCCTTGTCGGGCTCGAGCGTGCCGACCGTCTCGACCCAGGCTGTATCGTCGAGCCCGCCCTTGGCGCGCACGATCGCGACCGCGGTTCGGATTTCGGCATCGCTCAGCGGATCGAGTGCGTGCACGGTTGTTTTTGATACTGTGGTCTTGGACTTGGGCATTGTAGGGCTCACTTCGAATGGGAATTGTTAGTCGGCGCTATAGCCTGTAGGGGCGACCCGCGGTGGCCCCTACATATAGACCAAAAAAAACCGCAATCATTCGGTTGGCCCGGCGACCGCCCGTCGCCCCAAC
>JANNSX010000328.1:0-16209 GCA_031403155.1 Hyphomicrobiaceae bacterium | reverse complement strand
CGAGACCCATCGGCGGCGTCTCCATCGACACGCGGACGTTGCAACCGGGCGACCTGTTCGTGGCGCTCGCCGCCGAGCGCGATGGCCATGAGTTCGTGGCGAAGGCTTTCGAGGCCGGCGCGGCGGCGGCGCTGGTTCGATTGGACTTCAAAGCGTCCTCAAACGCGGGTGCGCTCGTCCGCGTCGATGATCCCCTGAAAGCGCTCGAACGCCTCGGCATCGCGGCGCGTGCACGCACCAAAGCCCGCGTGCTCGCGGTCACCGGCAGCGTCGGCAAGACCGGCACGAAGGAGGCGCTCAGGCTCTGCCTCACGGCCTTGGGTCAAACCCATGCCTCGGAGAAGTCCTACAACAATCATTGGGGCGTGCCGCTGACGCTCGCGCGCATGCCGGCGGCGACCCAATTCGGCATCTTCGAGGTCGGCATGAACCACGCGGGCGAGATCACGCCCTTGTCGCGCATGGTTGAGCCGGAGGTCGCGATCATCACCACCGTCGGCCCGGTGCATATCGAATTTTTTGCCAGCGAGGAGGCGATCGCCGACGCCAAGGCCGAGATTTTTTCTGGTCTCCAGCCGGGCGGCACGGCCATCCTCAACGCTGACAACCGGCATTTCGAACGCCTTTCCAAAGCCGCGCGCGCAGCCGGCGCCGGCCGTATCCTCGCTTTCGGCCGCGCGCCCGAGGCCCAATCCCGCCTCATCGACGTCGCCGCCGACGCCGATGGCAGCTCCGTCCGCGCGCTCATCGACGGCCGCGAGGTCGCCTACCGGATCGGCGCGCCGGGCGAGCACTATGTGATGAACTCGCTGGCCGTGCTCTCGGCGGTCTCGGTCATTGGCGGCGACCTCGCCCGGGCGGCCGCCGAACTCGCCAAGGTCGCGGCCCCCATCGGCCGGGGGGCCCGGCAGGAGATCGCCGTCAAGGGCGGCAAGGTCCTCCTCATCGATGAGAGCTACAACGCGAACCCCTTCTCGGTCCGCGCCGCGCTCGCGGCCATGGCGGCGACGCCACGCGAGAAATTCCCGCGCCGGGTCGTGGTGTTAGGTGACATGCGCGAGTTGGGGGCTAAGGCCGATTCCCTCCACGCAGGGCTCGCCGAGCCGGTCCAAAGCGCCGGCACCGACCTCGTGCTCGCCTGCGGTCCCCACATGGCCCGACTCTACGAAAAACTCCCGTCAAGGCTGCGTGGCGGCTATGCCGCGTCGGCCGAGGAGTTGCGGGAGAGCGTCATCAAGACGGTTCAACCCGGCGACGTGGTCATGATAAAGGGTTCGCTCGGGAGCCGTATGGGATCTCTGGTGGCGATGCTGAAAGAGCATCTCGCGCGGCTTGGGGGATAGCGCACGTTCAGGCGAAGTGGTTTGCCGGTTCGCCGTGGACCGTGCGCAAAACAAGCGGCGCACGTTCAGGCGAAGTGGTTTGCCGGTTCGCCGTGGACCGTGCGCTTGCAAGCATCAGTGGACCGTCGAAGGTCCAGAGGGCCGGCATGCTTTACGAGCTCGTCAACTACAGCGACCAGATCAGCGCGCTGAACGTCTTCCGCTACATAACCTTCCGCACCGGCGGCGCTACCATGACGGCGCTCTTGTTCGTGATGCTGTTCGGCAAGCCATTGATCAACCTGCTGCGAATCAAGCAGGGCAAGGGCCAGCCGATCCGCGAGGACGGCCCCCAAAGCCATATCCTGACGAAGAAGGGCACGCCCACCATGGGCGGTCTCATGATCATTGCGGGCGTGCTGGTGGCGACGCTGCTCTGGGCCAACTGGGCGAGCGAGTACATCTGGATCGTGCTCGGCGTGACGCTCGCCTATGGCGCCATCGGTTTCTACGACGATTATCTCAAGGTGACGCGGCAACGGGCATCGCACTTCTTCTCGGGCCGCATCACGCTGGCGCTGGAGATCCTGGTGGCCTTGCTCGCGACTTGGGCGGTGATGCACCTGGGCGATCCGGCGCTGTCGTCAGCGTTGACGGTGCCCTTCCTCAAGGATACGGCGATCAATTTCGGCCTGTTTTTCCTGGCCATCGGCGTCATCGTCATCGCCGGAGCCGGCAACTCGGTCAATCTGACGGATGGCCTGGACGGGCTCGCCATCGTCCCCGTCATGATCGCCGCCGCGAGCTTTGGCCTCATCGCCTATCTCTCGGGCAATGCCGTTTTCGCCAAGTATCTGGAAATCCACTATGTTCCCGAAGCCGGCGAGCTCGCCGTGTTCTGCGGAGCGCTGCTCGGCGCGGGGCTGGGATTTCTCTGGTTCAACGCGCCGCCGGCGCAGATCTTCATGGGCGATACCGGATCGCTGGCCCTGGGCGGCGCGCTCGGCTCCATTGCCGTTGCAACCAAGCACGAGATCGTGCTCGCCATCGTCGGCGGCTTGTTCGTGCTGGAGACGATGTCGGTCATCGTCCAGGTGGCGTCCTTCAAGCTGACGGGCAAGCGGGTGTTCCGCATGGCGCCGCTGCATCATCACTACGAGCAGAAGGGGTGGCCGGAGAGCACAATCGTCATCCGCTTCTGGATCATCGCGGTCATATTGGCGCTGATCGGCCTGGCGACGCTGAAATTGCGCTAAGCTCGGCTGCATGATTCCCATCACGACATTCGCCGGCGGGCGGGTCGCGGTCTTCGGGCTTGCGCGCTCGGGCCTGGCGTCCGTGCGCGCGCTTCTCGCCGGCGGCGCGGAGGTCTGGGCGTGGGACGACGGGGAAAAATCGCGCGAGCGGGCGGTAGCCGAAGGCTTCGCGCTGACCGATCTATCGACGGCCGACTGGACCGGCTTGGCCGCGCTCGTGCTGGCGCCCGGCGTGCCGCTGACGCATCCCAAGCCCCATTGGACCGTCGAGCGGGCGAAGGCATTGGGCATTCCGATCATCGGCGACACCGAACTATTCTATCTCGAGCGCCGGCACCGCGGGCACGCAGCAATCATCGTCGCCATCACCGGCACCAACGGCAAGTCGACAACGACCGCGCTGACGGCTCACGTCTTGAAGGAAACCGGCCTTCGCGTCGCGCTCGGCGGCAACATCGGCGAGGCGGTGCTCGGCCTGCCGGACTTTGGCGAGATCGATGCCTATGTGCTGGAGCTGTCCTCCTATCAGATCGACCTGTCGCCGGAATTCCGCGCGGATGCGGCGGCCCTTCTCAACCTGACCCCAGATCACCTCGACCGCCACGGTACCATGGAACACTACGCCGAGGTGAAAGAGCGGCTCGTCGCCAATGCCGTCGTGGCCGTCATCGGTGTCGACGACGATTGGTGCCGGGCCATTGCGGAGCGACGGCGGCAGTCGGGCGAACCGCTCGCGGTCCTATCGGTCGCTGGACATGCCGGCGCTTACCCGATGAGCTTGCAAGCGGAGGGGACGCGAATTGTCCTGACGGCTGAAGGGCAATCGAGAGAAATCGGCGACCTCGGAGCGGTCGGCGCGCTCCGTGGCGCCCACAACATGCAGAACGCTTTGGCCGCTGTTGCGCTTGTCACGGCCGTCACGCCGGGCGTCGGCCCCGGGCAGCACCTCGCGGCCTGCCGCAGCTTTCCGGGCCTGGTCCATCGCCTGCAGCAGGTTGGACGCATCGGCGATGTATTGTTCGTCAACGACAGCAAGGCGACGAATGCGGATTCAACCGGGAAGGCACTCGCCTCCTTTCCGGGCGGCATCTTCTGGATCCTCGGCGGGCGGCCGAAAGCGGGCGGCATCACGATACTTGCGCCCTATTTCCCGCGTATCGAACGGGCCTTCCTGATCGGTGAAGCCACGGAAGAGTTCGCCGCGACCCTCGACGGCAAGGCCGGATATGAGCGCTGCGGGCTGTTGGATGTCGCCGTCGTACGTGCGGCCGATGCCGCCGCCGACGCTGCGAAGCGCACGGGTCAGGAACAGGTCGTGCTGTTGTCGCCGGCTTGCGCGTCGTTCGATCAGTTCCCTGACTTCGAGGCGCGCGGCCGCGCTTTCGTCGAGATCGTCGAACGGCTGATGGCCGGCACGGCGCGGGAGCCATGACCCGCATGGCGCTCGCTCGCGACGATCGCAGTCTCCTCGCGGAGTGGTGGTGGACGGTGAGCCGTCAGCTACTGGCAGCCGTGCTCGCTCTGCTCATGGTCGGTTTCGTGCTGTCGCTCGCCGCCAGCCCCGCCGTCGCCGTCCGCAAGGGCTTCGATCCCTACCACTTCGTCGAGCGTCATGCGGTGTTCGTCCTCATCGGCGCCGCCGTGCTGCTGGCGATCTCGATGTTGAGGCCGATCGAGGTGAAGCGGCTGAGCCTGGTGCTGGCCGGATTTGGTGCCGCCGGGTTGCTCGCCGTGCTGCTCGTGGGACCTGAGATCAACGGCGCCCAGCGCTGGCTGGTTTTTGGCGGCCAGCAGCTGCAACCCTCCGAGATCTTCAAGCCGGCCTTCGTCGTGCTGGTGGCGAGCCTGCTCTCGCAGCCGGGCGTGCGCAAGATCGCCGCTCTGGCACTTGCCGGCGGACTGCTCGCCGCTTCCGTGCTGCTGCTGGCGCTCGAGCCCGACATCGGCCAGGCGCTTCTGCTCGTCATCGTCTGGATGGGCCTGTTCTTCCTGTCGGGCCGGCCGCTGAAATGGATGGCGGGCCTCCTTGCCATCGCGGCGGTTCTGGCGGCGGTTGCCTATCTCGGCTTCGGCCACGTGGCCTCGCGCGTCGACCGTTTTCTGCATCCGGCCTCGGGCGATACCTATCAGATGGACCGCGCCCGCGAGAGTTTCGTTGCCGGCGGCTGGCTCGGCCGCGGCCCCGGCGAGGGCACGATCAAATCATCGTTGCCCGATGCCCATACCGATTTCATATTCGCCGTCGTCGCCGAGGAGTATGGCGTGATCGCCTGTCTTTTGCTGGTTGGGCTGTTTGGCTTCATCGTCTGGCGCGCCATGGCACACACATGGTCGGAGCCCAGTCCATTCGTGCGGCTGGCGGTGTCGGGCCTCGCGCTCCTTCTCGCCGCGCAGGCGCTCATCAACATGGGCGTCAATGTCGGGCTCCTGCCGGCGAAGGGGATGACGCTGCCCTTCATCTCCTACGGCGGCTCCTCCATGCTCGGGACCTCGATCGCTCTTGGATTTATGCTCGCGCTGACGCGCCGGCGGGTCGATCCGGAACGGCAAGGCGGGGTGCCGCGGCCGGCGCGCCGCGTGATGCCTAGGGTCGAGCCCGCTCGAGAAGGGATACGACGGACATGACGAAGGGCATGGTTCTCCTTGCCGCCGGCGGCACGGGCGGACATCTCTTTCCGGCCTTCGCGCTCGCCGAGGAATTGAAGCGCCGCGAGATCGAGGTCGAGCTCGTCACCGACGAGCGTGCCGGCCACTATGGCGGCGATTTTCCGGCCCGCGCCATGCATCAGGTGCCGTCCGCGACGGTCCTCGGCCGCTCGCCCGCGGCTCTCGCAAGGACGGGCTGGACGCTGACGCGGGGCTTCACCCGGGCGCGCCGCCTCATCAAGGAGCGTGCGCCCTCTGCCGTCGTCGGCTTTGGCGGCTATCCGACGTTTCCGCCGCTGCTGGCCGCGAGCTTCCTCAAGGTCCCCTCGATCGTGCACGAGCAGAACGCCGTCATGGGGCGCGCCAACCGGGTGCTCGCTCGGCGGGTTAGCGCCATTGCAGCGTCCTACGAGGGAACGTCCAAATTGCCGCCCGGTGCCGAGGCCAAAGTCACGGTCACCGGCAATCCCGTGCGCAACGCCGTCATCGAGTGGAGCCGCCTCAACTACGAGCCGATCGGGTCCGCCTCTCCGATCCGCATCGTCGTGTTCGGCGGTAGCCAGGGCGCGCGCTTCTTTTCCGACATCGTGCCGGCGACGCTGGCAAGGTTGCCGGCGGAGATGAAAGCCCGCCTCGAGGTCGTGCAGCAGTGCCGCGAGGAGGATCTCGCCCGCGTCCAGGCGGCCTATGGTTCGGAAGGCATCAAGGCGGAGCTCGGCGCCTTCTTTAAGAACCTGCCGGAGCGGATGGCGCGGAGCCAGCTGGTCATTGCCCGATCCGGAGCCTCGACGCTCGCCGAACTCGGCGTGCTCGGCCGCCCGGCGATTCTTGTGCCGCTTCCCCACGCCCTCGACAACGATCAGCTCCACAATGCCAAGCGGATCGAACAGGCCGGAGGGGCTTGGTGCATGGAGCAGCGGGGGCTCCATCCCGACGGACTAGCGGAACTCCTCGCCGGCCTTTTCGGTGAGCCTGGAAAGCTCGCCGCCGCAGCCGCCGCCGCCCGGGGCCAAGGCCGGCCCGATGCCGTCTCCCGCCTGGCCGACCTTGTCGAGCGCGTGCGGCTCCGCTCCCGATAGGGTTTGCCTTTCGGGTCGCGTGTGCCAGAACAGACCTTGTTTTCGCCGAATCGGCCGGTTTCTATCGAGTGTCCGATGCAACCGCCGCTCCGTTCACCTTATGATCGGCGGCGACGCTGAGGCGGCATGGCACCTGCAAGCTGGGTGCCTTTGGGTTGGCGGGGCGCCGTCCGAGGGAGTTGTTAATCATGGAAATGCCGAAGGAGATCGGCCCGTTCCATATCGTCGGCATCGGCGGTATCGGCATGAGCGCCATTGCCGAGATCTTGTTGGAGCTGGGACATCCGGTTCAGGGCAGCGACGCCAAGGAGAACGCGAATGTGCGCCGGCTGCGCGACCGGGGCATCCGCATCTACATCGGCCATGACGCCGTAAACCTCATCGGCGCGCGCTATGTCGTGATCTCGAGCGCCATCAAGAAGGACAATGTGGAGCTGCTCGCCGCCCGCCAGCGCGGGCTTCCGGTCATCCGGCGCGCCGACATGCTGGCCGAGCTCATGCGCATGCGGGCGACCGTCTCGGTCACCGGCACGCACGGCAAGACGACCACGACCTCTCTCATCGCCCATGTCTTCGAGGCCGCCTCGCTCGACCCGACCGTCATCACCGGCGGCATCGTCAATGCCTGGGGCACGAATGCGCGGCTGGGCCACGGCCGCTGGATGGTGGTCGAGGCGGACGAGAGCGACGACACCTTCATTCGCTTGCCCACCGAGATCGGCGTCATCACCAACATCGACCCCGAGCATCTCGACTATTTCGGCTCGGTCGAGGCGATGCACGCGTCCTACCGGACCTTCTACAAAAACATCCCCTTCTATGGCGCCGCCGTCACCTGCATCGACCATCCCGTCGTGCGCCAGATGTTGGCCGAGATCGGTGACCAGTGCTCGGCTAAGTTCGTGACTTACGGCGTCAGCGAGGATGCCGACCTCCGGCTCCGCAATTTGCGCTACGAGGGCAGCGGTCTCGTCTTCGACATCGAGGTCGGCCGCCGCATGCCGGGCGGCGCGCGCGCCGTGCTCGGTATGCGGATGCCCATACCGGGCGAGCACAACGCCTTGAATGCGATCGCAGCCTTCGCCGTCGCGCTCGAGGCTGGCATTCCGGATGATGTCGCCAAGCGCGCGATCGCCGGCTTTTCGGGCGTCAAGCGGCGTTTCACGGCGACCGGCACCTGGAACGGCGTCACCATCTACGACGACTATGCGCATCATCCGGTGGAGATCTCGGCGGTGCTCAAGGCCGCGCGCAAGACGACGTCGGGACGCGTCGTCGCCGTATTCCAGCCACACCGCTTCAGTCGCGTGCAGAGCTTGTTCGAGGAGTTTTCGAGCTGTTTTTCGAATGCGGACTCGGTCATCGTCACGCCGCTCTACACGGCGGGCGAGCAACCGATCGCCGGCATATCCCACACCTCGATGGCCGAGGGCATCCGCAAGACCGGGCACAAACAGGTCGCCATCGTCGACAGCGAACATGAGCTCGCTCCGCTGGTCGCCACGATGGCCCGCCAGGGCGATCTGGTTGTCTGCCTCGGGGCTGGAACCATCACCGATTGGGCCTACGCCTTGCCACAACGCCTCAACGGTGCCCGTCTGGCGGCAGGGGGCGTGGCGTGAGCGAGACCGGCCTCGCCGCCGAGGTTCGGCGCGCCGTGCCGGATCTCAGGGGACGGCTCGCTGCAGGCCAGGTGCTCGCCGATCTGATGTGGTTCCGCGCGGGCGGGCCGGCCGAGGTGCTGTTCCAGCCCGCCGATACGGATGATCTGGCGGCCGTGCTTGCCGGCCTCGACGGCGCGGTGCCGGTGACGGTGATCGGCTTGGGCTCCAATCTTCTCGTTCGCGACGGCGGCATTCGCGGCGTCGTCATCCGGCTCGGACGCGGCTTTTCGGAAACGACCGTCGAGCCTGATTGCCGGCTGCGGACCGGCACCGCGGTACCCGACGCGCGCCTTGCCCGGATTGCGGCCGACGCCGGCATCGACGGCCTTGCCTTCTATCGCGGCATTCCCGGCTCGATCGGTGGCGCCTTGCGCATGAATGCGGGCGCGCATGGTGGCGAGACGCGCGAGTTCCTGGTCGAGGTCGAGGCCGTCGACCGGCAAGGGCGGAAGCTCACACTCAGCAACTCCGACATGGGCTACAGCTATCGCCACAGCGATGTGGCCCCCGATCTCATCTTCACCGAGGCGCTCTATCAGGGCCGCCCGGGCGATCCCGCCAAAATCCTCGCCGCCATGGACGCGGTCGCGGAGTATCGCGAGACGCATCAGCCGGTGAAGGCGCGCACGGGTGGCTCGACCTTCAAGAACCCGCCGGGCCACAGCGCCTGGAAGCTCGTCGATGCCGCGGGTTGCCGTGGCTTCAGGATCGGCGATGCGGTTGTCTCCGAGAAGCACTGCAATTTTCTCATCAACGAGAACGCGGCCGCGGCCGAGGACATCGAGCGGCTGGGCGAAACCGTGCGCGCGCGCGTGCTCGAAACCACCGGCGTCACTCTCGACTGGGAGATCATCAGGCTCGGCGAGCCGCTGCCGGGACATGCGAAGGGCGAGGCGCTCGCAGCAAAACGGGTGGCGGCATGAGCCGGAAATACGATCATGTTGCCGTCCTGATGGGTGGCCTCTCGGCCGAGCGCGAAGTGAGCCTGCGCTCAGGCAAAGCCTGCGCCGATGCGCTCGAGGGCGAGGGATATCGCGTCACCCGCATCGACGTCGGCCGCGACATCGCCAACGTGTTGCAACAAGTGAAGCCGGACGCCTGTTTCAATGCCTTGCACGGGCGCTGGGGCGAGGACGGCTCGATCCAGGGCATCCTCGAATATCTGCAGATTCCTTATACACACTCGGGCGTGCTGGCCTCGGCGCTCGCCATGCACAAGGAACGCGCCAAGGACGTCATGCGCCAGGCCGGCGTGCCCGTCGCCGACGGCATCGTTGCCTCGCGCTTCGAAGCGGGCCGCCGGCACCTGATGGCGCCGCCCTATGTCGTGAAACCCGTCAACGAGGGCTCGAGCGTCGGCGTCTTCATCGTCAAGGAGGATTATCAGCATCCCCCCCAGGAGCTGCTGGCGGACGATTGGAGCTTGAGCGAGACCGTGCTCGTGGAGCGTTTCGTTCCCGGCCGCGAACTCACCTGCGCCGTCATGGGCGACAAGCCGTTGGGTGTCATCGACATCGTGCCAACCGGCTCGCTGCACTTCTACAACTACGAAGCAAAATACGCCAAAGGAGGCTCTCTCCACATCCTTCCCGCCGACCTTTCACCGAATATTTACCTTTCTGTACAGACATTTACCCTTATGGCCCACCGGGCTCTCGGGTGCCGTGGCGTGTCGCGAGCGGATTTCCGCCTGGACGAGCGCGCCGACGGCAGCCACGAGCTCGTGTGCCTCGAGGTGAACACGCAACCCGGCATGACGGAGACCTCGCTCGTCCCCGATCTCGCCCGGTACGTGGGTCTGAGCTTCGGTGAGCTGGTCGGTTGGATGGTGGAGGACGCTTCTTGCAACCGCTGAGACGGTCAAGCCCTCAGCCCGCACATTTGCCGCTCCGCCGCCGCCGCATCGAGGCGGTGGCGAACCATTCCGCGCGTCCATCGGTACGCTTGCCGGCGGGCAAGGCGCGGTGGGTCCTGACCGGGTTCCTCGCCCTCCTCGCCGCCCTCTCGCTCGCCCAGTGGCCCGGAAGGAGCGAGGCGCTCGCGCGCCTGGATGTGCTCGCGGTCAAGCTCGGCCTCGGCGTCACGCAGATCGGTGTAACCGGTTTGGACCGGGCCCTGACGGACGATGTCTTTGCCGCGATCCAGGTTTCGCCGAGCAGCTCGATCCTCGCCTTCGATGCCGAAGCCGCGAGCGTACGTCTTAAGGCGCTGCCCTGGATCAAATTGGTTTCGATCACCCGCGCACTTCCCGGCGAAGTCACGGTGCGCCTGACCGAGCGCACGCCGTTCGCCATCTGGCAGAACCGGCAGATGCCGTTCCTGATCGATCAGGAAGGGCGGACCCTCGAGCCCGCAGCCCCTTCCGATTATCCAGACCTGCCGATCGTCGCCGGCGCCGGCGCCGCCGAGGAGGCGGGCAAGATCCTCGCCCTCGTCGCGCGCTATCCCCAGATCCGCGAGCGCCTGGGAGCGGCCGTTCGCGTGGCTGGCCGCCGCTGGACGCTGAAACTCAAGAACGGCCCGGAATTGCTGCTTTCGGCGAGCGATCCGGAAGCGTCCCTGGCCCGGCTGGAAGCGCTCATGAGCGAGCACAAGCTCCTCGATCGCAGTCTTGCCGCCATCGATTTGCGGGCTCCGGCGCAACTCGTGCTGACGCCCGCCGGGGCGTCGGGTTAGAGCGATGGCTTGGTCATGCTGAACAGAATCGCCAAACCGCCCGCCGAGGAAATTATCTCGCTCCTCGACGTCGGCACGTTCAAGACCACCTGCCTCATCGTGGCGCGGCCGGGCAACCGTATCCTGGGGATTGGCCAGAGCCGCTCCGAAGGCATCAAGGCTGGCAGCATCGCCGATCTCAATCTGGCCGAGGAGACGGTGCGATCGGCGGTCGGGCGCGCCGAGGCGCAGGCCGGCGTGCGGGTCGACGAGGTCGTCGTCGCCGCCACCTGCGGCCGGATCAGCTCGATGACCTTCGCGGCAAGCGCCGACGTCGGTGGCGCCCGCGTGACGGATCGTGATCTCGATCGCGTGCTCGCCGCAGCCGAGGATTTCGTCTCCGCGGACGGGCGCGCGCTGCTGCATCTGCACGGATTGGGCTACCGGCTCGACGGCGAGACGCCGGTGGCCAACCCCATCGGCATGGCCGCTGGCCGCCTCTCCCTCGACGTCAATGCCGTCACGGCGGACGAAGCCCCGGTGCGCAATCTGACGCTGCTGGTCGAGCGCTGTCTGCTCCGCGTCGCCGAAATCTACGCGGCGCCCTATGCCAGCGCGCTCGCCACCATGACGGAGGAGGAGGCGCGGCTCGGCGTCACCGTTCTCGACATGGGCGGCGGCACCACCTCGGTCGCGGCCTTCCTCGACGGCCAGTTCGTCTATGCCGACGCCATTGCGGTCGGCGGGAATCACCTGACCTACGATATCGCCCGAACCCTCTCGACGCCTCTTGCAGAGGCCGAGCGAATCAAGACGCTATATGCGAATCTGATGGGGGCGCATGCCGACGAGCACGACCTCGTCACCTATCCCGTCGCGGGAGGCGGGGAGGGCGAGCTGTATCATACGAGCAAGGCGCGGCTCCGGCAGATCGTCCGGCCGCGCATCGAGGAGATCATCGGGCTGGTGCAGGATCGGTTGCAGAGGAGCGGCTATGGCGCGGCGGTGGCGAGCCGTTTCGTCCTGACCGGGGGCGCGAGTGGGATCGTCGGCCTGCCGGCACTCGCCATGCGCGAGCTCGGTTGCAGCGTCCGGCTCGGCATGATCCGCAGTCTGCCGGGCTTGCCGTCCGGTCTGGCGTCGCCCTCGCTCGCCGCGGTCGTTGGTTTGGCGAGCCTGGCGCAGGCGCCCGGCGGCCGGGGTGCGCGGGATGTGCTGAGGCAACGGAATCGCGCGCCGGGTTTTATGGCGCGTACCGGTCAGTGGTTCAGGGAAAGTTTCTGGGACGACGAGGCGAAGACCGGCACGTCCGGTAGCTAGAGGCATCGATCGGCTCCAGGGGCCGCGCGATCGGAGAGACGAGAGGCGGGCATGAGCATCAAGCTACAGGTTCCCAATCTGACGGAGCTTCGTCCGCGCATCATCGTCATGGGTGTCGGCGGGGCCGGCGGCAATGCCATCAACAACATGATTGCGGCCGGGCTCGAGGGGGTCGAGTTTGTCGCCGCCAACACGGACGCGCAGGCCTTGCTCGCTTCCAGTGCCGAGCAGCGCATTCAGCTCGGCGCAAATCTGACCGAGGGCCTCGGCGCCGGCTCCAAGCCCGAGATCGGCGAGGCAGCGGCCGAGGAGGCGATCGACGAGCTCCGGACGACATTGTCGGGCGCCCACATGCTCTTCGTTGCCGCCGGCATGGGCGGCGGCACCGGCACGGGCGCCGCCGGCGTCATCGCGCGCGTTGCCAAGGAAGCCGGCATTCTCGTCGTCGGCGTTGTCACGAAGCCATTCCAGTTCGAGGGCAATCGGCGCATGCGCATGGCGGAGGCCGGCATCGGCGAGCTCAAGAAGCACGTCGATACGCTGATCGTCATCCCCAACCAGAACCTCTTCCGCATCGCCACCGAGCGCACGACCTTCGCCGATGCCTTCCTGCTCGCCGATCGCGTGCTGCATGCCGGTGTTGCCTGCGTGACCGATCTCATCGTCAAGGAAGGCCTCATCAATCTCGATTTCGCCGACGTGCGCACCGTACTGTCGGGCATGGGCTCGGCCATGATGGGCACCGGCGAGGCCGCTGGTCCGACGCGCGCCGTCGAGGCGGCCGAGCTGGCGGTCGCCAACCCGCTGCTCGACGATGTCTCGCTGCGCGGCGCCAAGGGGCTCCTGGTGTCGATCTCGGGCAGCCGCAGCCTGACCCTCTACGACGTCAACGAGGCCGCGACCCGGGTCCGCCAGGAAGTGGACTCCGACGCCAACATCATCGTTGGCGCGACCTTCGACGACAGCCTCGGCGACCTGTTGCGGGTTTCCGTCGTGGCCTCGGGCCTCGAGCCGGTCTCGGCTTTGGCGGGAAAGCCGGCCGCCGACCCGCATCTGGCCCGCCGGCTGAGCGATGCCCTGGGTGGACCGGCGTCCGCCGCACCGGCCCCTCCGGCCGGGCGCGGGCCCATTCGCCAAGGCGATGTCGTCATCGAACTGGGAACGCCGCATCCGGCGATGCCGCCCGGCCGGCGGCCGCAAGCGCTCGAGCCCGATCGCCCGTTCACGCCCCAAGCGCCTCAGGATGTGCGCCGCGGACCCCGGCGCATGCCCGAGGCCGACGATTTCCCTCCCCTCGCCCAGCGCGAGCTGAAGGCCCACAAGTCCGCCGATGCGTCTGTGGATAAGCGGCGTCCGGGCCTCTTTGCGAGGCTGGCGGGCCGGCTGAAGGAGACAAGTGATTCGCTGGCCGAATCAGCTGGCGGCGAGCCGGGCGGCGCTAGGCGTTCGCCGGGCGGAGAGCCAACAGGCCCGAACAATGGGTATGACCAGTCGAGTTCGGGTTCGTCCGGCTCCACTAGCGGGGGTCGCGCCGAGAGCGGCGAGCCGCTGCTCGGGCCCCGGCGCCCGGGCTTCGGAGGTTTTGGACCCAAGTCCGGAACACGTTGATATTGTGACGGTTTCTTGAAGTGTCGCCAGTCGCTCGCGCGCAAATGTGGCGAGCCGAAGTGGCCAGTCCGGGTTGGGGCGTAGACACAAGTCGACGCATATGCCGGTGTTTTCGCGTCTCATCCGGCCGCCCGCGCCATCTGCGTAACAGAGTGTAAGAAAGCGTGATTTTGACCACACCATGGTCGAGGCTATGGTCGTCATCAAGGTAAACGGTTGATCACTCGGCGTACCAGGGGCGGTGTGGAAAAGCCCTGAACAATGTGAGTGACGGCCGCGCAGCTTGCGACTGGTCAACGTGTCCAAGACCGGCGCTGGGGACGAGGGGGACACCCGAATGTCGAAGCGATTTATTGGCGCGCGCCAGACGACCCTGGCTGGAGAGATTGTTCTCTCCGGCATTGGCGTCCACTCCGGCGCCCCGGTCTCGATGGTCCTGCATCCGGCCGATGCCGGCACTGGCATCCGCTTCATTGTTACTCGTGACTCCGAAATCCTCGCCGACATACCCGCCGACGTCCGCTCCGTCGCCGGCACCACCCTCTGCACTACTCTCGGCGATGCGAACGGCTCGACGGTTGCGACCGTTGAACATCTCCTCGCCGCGCTCCGTGGCCTCTGCGTCGACAACTGCGTGGTCGAGGTCGACTCGGCCGAGCTCCCCATCATGGATGGCAGCGCCAGCGTCTATGTCGAGGCGATCGACGACATCGGCATCCGCGAGCTGGATGCGCCCCGCCGGTTCATCAAGGTCTTGAAACCCATCCGGGTCGAGGAGAACGGCTGCTGGGGCGAGCTGCTCCCCCACACCGGCTTCTTCCTCGATGTCGAGATCGAGTTCGACTCCGACGTCATCGGCCGTCAGCGCATGGCCGTCGAGATGTCGCCCGGCGTCTTCCGGGCTGAGATCTCGCGGGCCCGCACCTTCGGTTTCATGAGTGATGTGGAGCGGCTCTGGGCCGCCGGCCGGGCGCTCGGCGCCTCGCTCAACAACACCATCGCCATCGGCGACAACAAGATCATCAATCCGGAAGGCCTGCGCTATCGCGACGAGTTCGTGCGTCACAAGACGCTCGACGCGGTCGGTGATCTGGCGCTTGCCGGCGCACCACTGCTCGCCGCCTATCGCTCAAGCGCGGCGGCCACCGCCTCAACGCCATGGTCGTCAAGGCATTGCTCGCCGACGAGGAGGCCTGGACGTTCGTCGAGGCGCCCCGGCATCGCGAGGCTTCTCGAGCCGAAGCGTCATTCGCGGTCTCCGCGGCTAACTTCGCGGCCGACCGGACCTAGCAGGCTGTTGAAATTCTCGACGACACCGCCCCAGGGGAGAACGAAATCGCCGTCTGTGATCGAGCTGAGCGTACTCGAACACGTCGGTGGAGATTCTGCTCGACGTAGGAGAGCATAGAAATCTCTCGTGATTCGCATTTCAACAGCCTGCTAGTCCATTCCTCGCCTCGACCGTGGCGCGTCCATAGAGCGATGCGTTATGCTCGCGTCGACTGATGAGCGTGGCGCGGTAATGCGGCAACGGTCCACGGATGAGCGAATGCCGGAACCTCTCGCAGGCCAAGAATCACCATATTCTGTTGGCCTTATCGGATGTCTTGGCCTATTGAGCTTCAACATGCGCGTGCCGAGGGGGATGGTTTGGGTTTCGGGATCATGAGGCGTGAGGAAGCGGGCGGCGCTGGATACGGGCGGCGCCTGATATCGCCTGCCGCCATGGCACTGTTTGCCCTCCTTGCCGCGGTTCCGCTCGGCGGCTGCTCGATGTTCGGCGGCGACGAAACCGCGAGCCTCGAGAACCCAGATCCGCCGGAGAAGATGTACACGGATGCTGACGCCCTGCTGGCCGACGGCTCCTACGAGGACGCGGCCAAGAAGTTCGAGGATCTCGAACGCAACTATCCCTTCTCGAACGATCCCTCGAAACCCTATGCGCGCCGGTCCTTGGCACTCGCCGCCTTCGCCTACTACAAGGCCGGCATGTACGACGATGCGATTTTGTCGGGACGCCGCTACACGACCATGCATGCCGGAACCGACGATGCCGCCCTCGCGCACTACGTCATCGGCTCGTCCTACTACGACCAGATGCAGGACTCGGTGCGCGACCAGAGCTACACGAAGAAGGCGATCGAGGAATACACGACGCTGATCCAGCAGTATCCGCAATCCTCCTACGCCAAGGACGTCGGCAACCGCATTCGCATCGCCCAGGATCTGATCGCGGCGTCCGAGATGAATGTCGGCCGCTTCTATCTGAAGAAGGCCAACTATCTTGCCGCCATCAACCGCTTCAAGACCGTCGTCGTCGAGCATCAGACGACGCGGCATGTGGAAGAGGCACTGCACCGGCTGACTGAATGCTATCTGGCGCTCGGCATCCTGCCCGAAGCGCAGACGGCCGCCGCCATCCTCGGCCACAACTTCCCCAACAGCAGTTGGTACAATGAGTCCTATGGGCTGCTGGCGAATACGGGCCTGAAGCCGGAAGAGAATACCGAGTCGGACCTCTCCAAGGCCTGGAATGCGGCGATCCAGCCGAGCCCGACCTGACATTCACAGTCGTCCGCCTGTAAATCCCCAACTGACCTGACTTGACGATCCTGCGCCGCCGGGCACCATGGCTCCAGTGTCTCGATCCCGAAGTTCG
>JANNSX010000327.1:0-12709 GCA_031403155.1 Hyphomicrobiaceae bacterium | reverse complement strand
GGCAAACTCCGCCGCACCCCGGAGCGCACCGAGTCCCCCGCCCCCGGTGCAACCGACCCCCCCCCCCCCCGCACCGCGGAGGCCACCTGGTAACACCACGGAGGTCAAGAACCGGCGCATCCCCGAGGGGGCGGATTGGTTGCATAAGCTGGGGCTGGGGGTGTAGGGATCGCTGGGAGCGGCAACCGTGGGTCTGACCCTGGGGGTCTGCCCCTACACGCTGAGGTCGAGCCAGGGGTCAGATCCGCGGGGTCTGACCCCAAGCCCGCGTTACATCCGATCCCTCAGCCGGTAATACGCCATGCCCAGCGCCAGCATCTGGGAGCCGAGCCACTGGTTGGTCGGCACGCGGAACTGCTTGACCTTCTCGTAGATGGCGAGGCGCTCGGGCTTGCCGTCGATCGCGTCCGCGATGATCTCGCTCATGACGTGGGTGGTGTTGACGCCGTGGCCCGAATAGCCCTGCAGGTAGAGTACGTTCTTGGCGATGTGTCCGAGCAGCGGCACGCGGCTGATGACGATGCCGATGAGGCCGCCCCACTCGTAGTCGATCTTCGTGGAGGCAAGCTCCGGATAGATTTTCAGCATCTTCGGGACCAGCGCGCCGGAGATGCTCTTGGGATCGCGGTTGGCGTATTGGCACAATCCGCCGAACAGCATCCGCCCGTCGGCGGAGAGGCGGAAATAGTCGAGCACCATGCGTGTGTCGGCGACCGCGAGCCGCTCGGGATTGATGCGCTTAAGGGTTTCCTCGGGCAATGGCTCGGTCGCGATCACATAGGAGCCGGCCGGAAACAGCAGCCCTGCGAGCTTTTTCTGCTCCAGCGCATGATAGGCGTTGCCGGCGAGCACGACCCACTGGCAGGTGACACTGCCGTTCCCGGTTTTGACCACCGGCCGGTCGCCATGCGTGATGCCGGTGACGTTCGTGCCTTCGTGGATTTGAACGCCGATGGACGCCGCGCCCCGCGCTTCGCCCAGCGCCAGGTTCAGCGGATGCAGATGCGCGTTCCGCCGGTCGATGAGGCCACCCACATAGGCATCCGTGCCGAGCAGCGAGCGCACGCGATCGCGGCCGACCATTTCCAGATCCTGGCCCTGGCCGCTCTTGGCCATCTCCTCGGCGAAACTTTCCAGCCCAGCGATGTGTTTCTCCTTAACCGCCGCATCGAGGAAGCCGCGCCGGAAGTCGCAATCGATCCCAAAGCGCTTGATCCGCTCTTCGATGATATCGTTTCCCCGATACCAGAGCTCGGAGACGATGTTCCGACCCTCGGCGCCGAACTGCTTGATGAAACGCTCGGCACCAGGCAGGCCGCCGAGCACCTGGCCACCATTGCGTCCCGAGGCGCCCCAGCCGATCCGGTTGGCTTCCACCACCACGACTTTGGCGCCCCGGTCGGCCATGGCGATCGCCGTTGAGAGCCCCGAGAAACCACCGCCGACAACGCAGACATCGGCCGTCACATCGCCCTTCAACGGCGGGTAGCTCGTCCGGTCGTTAACCGTCGCCGCGTAGTAGGAGCGGGCATGGGTCTGGAGCTCGGACATCGTGACCTCAGGTCGAGCGAAAATTTGTGATCACATATCAGCCGCACAAGGCCGGATCAAGGTCAGACCAAGGGCTCTGGACCTAGCAGGTCCGGCCAATTATGGTCCTGCTCTCAATCGCTTGGGCCGCTCGGCGCAAGCGCCACTTCTGATCACAAATTGGGACGAGGCCGGAACAATGGCACGCTCAGGTAAGGACAAGCCGCAGCTCAAGTGGGAATCCCTCAAGGGCGGCGCCTGGCAGCCGACCTTCAGCGGCATCTCGACTTTTCTCCGCAGGCCGCACACCCAGAACCTCAAGGGTGTCGACATCGCCGTGTCGGGTATTCCCTTCGACAATGCGACGACCGACCGGCCGGGCACGCGCTTCGGGCCTCGCGCGCTGAGGAACGTCAGTCACGGCCTGGCCGAGCTCAAATCCTTCCCCTGGGGCTTCGATCCCTTCGAGACGGTGAACGTCGTCGACTACGGCGACTGCGTCGTCAACCACCACATGCCGGACACCATCATCGCCTCGATCGAAGCGCATGCCGATACGATCATCGCGGCGGGCGCCATGATGGTCACCATGGGCGGCGACCACTTCGTGACCTACCCGCTCCTGAAAGCGCACGCGAAGAAGCACGGGCCGGTGGCGCTCCTCCAATTCGATTCCCATTGCGATACCTGGACCGACTGGACCGAAAACACGACGAGCCTCAACCATGGCTCGATGTTCCTGCGGGCCGCCAAGGAGGGTATCCTCGACCTCGATCGCTCGATGCAGGTGGGTTTGCGAACCGCCAATGACGACGCGCACGGCTTCGAGATCCTCACCGCACCCTGGGTGCTCCGGAACGGCGTCGATGCCACCATCAAGGCCATCAAAACGCATGTTGGCAAAGGGCCCGTTTACCTGTCCTTCGACATCGATTTCCTCGATCCGGCCTTCGCGCCCGGCACCGGCACGCCGGTCGCGGGTGGCCCCGCGAGCTGGCAGGCGCTGGAAATCCTGCGTGGACTCGGCAGCCTCAATCTGATCGGCATGGATCTTGTCGAGGTGTCGCCACCCTATGACCACGGCGAGGTGACAGCGCTCGCGGGCGCGACCATCCTTCACGACATCATTTGTCTGGTGGCCGAGCAGAAGGGCGCCAAGCGCCAGACGATCGGACGGATTTGACGGAACGGGCGAAGCGCCTCAGTATAGTAGCGACGCAATACCAACGGAAATACAATGCGCATTGGCATCCTCGAAACCGGCCGTCCGCCTGACGCCCTCAAAGACAAGCACCGCAACTACCCCGGCATGTTCGAGGATCTGCTCGAGCAGGCGAACCCCGAACTCACCTTCGAGAGTTTCGCCGCCATCGACGGCGAGGTGCCGAGTGATCCCAAGCGCTGCGACGGCTGGCTCATCACCGGTTCGCGCCACGGCGTCTACGAGAAGCTGCCCTGGATGCTGAAGCTCGAGCAGCTCATCCGCGATTGCGTCAAGGCGAAGGTGCCGGTCGTCGGCATCTGCTTCGGCCATCAGATCATGGCCGAGGCGCTCGGCGGCAAGGTGGTCAAGTCGGACAAGGGCTGGGGTCTCGGGCTGCACGACTATGAAATCACCAACGCGCCCGCCTGGATGACGAATGCGCCCGAGCGCGTGACCATCCCGGCCGTCCATCAGGACCAGGTGGTCGAGAAGCCGCCGGGCGCCGAGGTGATCGCGACATCCGAGTTCTGCACTTACGCCGCCCTCGCTTACGACGACGTCGGCTTGAGCTTCCAGGGACATCCCGAGTTCAGCGAGGCCTATCAGCGCGACCTTCTCGACGTCCGCTTCAAGGGGCTCGCGCCTGACGATGTCGTCGCCACCGCCAAGGACTCCTTTGCCGTACGGCGGAGCGACTCGGAAAAAGCCGCCCGCTGGATCGGACGTTTCTTTCTGCAACACGCCGGGCGATCCCGCGCCTCTTAACCGCCTCGACCGCATCTCGATCTCCCGGGCGATGCCCAGAACAACTTCACAGCAGTGGCCTCAAGCAGACCGATGACAACAGGTAAGCCGTCCCGCGCACAACGCATGCTCGATATTATCGACCGGCTCTCGCGCCTCGCCCGATCCGGGCGGCAGCGCGATGAGTTGATCCCGGCCCAGCGGGAAGCCTTGAGCTATCTGGCTCGCGCCAATCGGTTCTCGCGGACCCCCGGCGCGCTCGCCCAGTATCTGGGCACCACCAAGGGAACGGTCTCACAGACGCTGATCGCCCTCGAGCGCCGCGGGTTTCTCGTCAAGATCGCCAATCCGGCCGACGCGCGCTCTGTACAACTCGATTTGACCGAGGCGGGACGGGCGGTGCTATTCGAGGCTCCTGTCGAATCCGTTGCCCGGGCGATGCAGAGCTTACCTGGGCCGAGGCGCTCCGAGATCGACGAGGCCTTCACGAACCTGCTCACGGCCATGGTCGCCGAGACCGGCGGGCGTCCGTTCGGCATATGCAAGAGCTGCCGGTATTTCGAGGCCGAAGGGCAGCATCCCAAGGGCGGCCCGCATCGCTGCCGCCTGCTCGACCTGCCGCTCAGTGCCGCCGATGCTGAGCTCATCTGCGCGGAACAGCAGGCGGCCTGACGGTTCGTTCCGTATCGGGACGGACCTTAACCTCTCGTCAATCGGCAGGCACTATCCTTACCAGAGTTGCATGACCCGGCGCAGTCCTGCGCTCCGGGTGCTGGTAAAGGCTTGCTGGTCATGGCCGATGCGTCACTCGCCGAGCTTCCTCTTCAAGTCGCTCTTGCTCTCTCCCTCGCCAGCTCCACGACCGGGGCCGACTACGATTATCTGCTGAAGACCGCACAGCGGGAGAGCAGCTTCCAGACGAACGCCAAGGCGGCTTCGTCGAGCGCCACGGGTCTGTTTCAATTCATCGAGGAAACCTGGATCCGAACCATCAAGGACGAGGGCGAGCAGTACGGCCTCGGCGACTACGCCAAGCTCATCGTCAAGACCGGCAGTGGCCGCTACATGATCCCCAATCCGGCCGATCGTCAGTTGATCCTGGCGCTGCGCAAAGATCCTCAAGTCTCCGCCATGATGGCGGGCGCCTATGCGCGCCGCAATCAACGGCATCTGTCTGCCGAAATTGGCCGCAAGCCGACGTCCGGCGAGCTCTACATCGCCCACTTCCTCGGCGCCCAGGACGCGGTGCGCTTGATCATCGTGCGTGATACGCAGCAGCATCTGAGCGCGCCCGATCTCTTCCCGCGGGCTGCCGCCGCGAACCGGTCGATCTTCTATCGCGACGGCGAGGCCCGCAGCGTGGGCGAGGTCTATGACCTCCTCATCACCCGGCATGACCGGGCACGCCGCGCGCAGCCGGCGGTCACAGCCTCGACCGGCGGCACCGTCGTCGGCAACTGGGAAGCAACTGCGCCGACCATCTATTCGAAGTCGGAACTGTTTCCGCTGTTCGGCAATTTCTCGTTCCCGGCGAGCCGCCGTGACGGCGGCGTCCAACCCGAGGTCGAGACGGCGTCCATCACGCCAGAGAGCATGGCCGAGATCGGCTGGGATGCGGAGATCGGCGAGGCTGAGGTGCCCGTGGTCGCAGCCGCACCGAAGAAGCAGAAAGCGAAGGCCGATCTCGTCCTGGCGAAGCCGGACAAAGCCAAGACAGTCAGCACCAATTCAGTCGCTGGCCTGCGCGGCAGCGTCGGCGAGAGCACTGTCTCCGCCTTCGCGCCAAGCGGGGAGGGCAGCGCGCCCCTGCCCAAGACCATCAAGGTTTCGAGCAATTAGAGCACTTGTCCTTCCAAGTGGAAACCGGTTGGTCGAAGACAAGTGCTCAAAACCAATAACCTAGAGTGCTTCCGGAAAAGTGCGAAGCGGTTTTCCGAAAAGAAGCACGACAAACCAAGGCATTAGGGTGTTGAAGTGATTCAACGAAAAACGGAAACACCCTAGAGTGCCGATCTGATTCCATCAGATCAAATAGCGCTCTAGTCTCCACAATGGCGCCGAATTTCCGCGGGTGTTGCGGCATTGGGTCAGGTGACGCTGCGTCCCTATCCCCTTCTCTCCAGCGTCACGTACTTCCGCTCTGGGCTGCCGACGTAGAGCTGGCGGGGACGGCCGATCTTCTGCTCGGGGTCGCCGATCATCTCTTTCCACTGCGCGATCCAGCCGACGGTGCGGGCGAGCGCGAAGAGGGCGGTGAACATCGATGTCGGGAAGCCGAGCGCTCGTAGCGTTATGCCCGAATAGAAGTCGATGTTGGGATAGAGTTTGCGGCTCACGAAATACTCGTCGTTGAGCGCGATCTTCTCCAGCTCCATCGCAACCTTCAACAGCGGCTCGTTGCGGATGCCGAGCGTGTCCAGCACCTCGTGGCTGGTCTTCTGCATGACCTTGGCGCGCGGATCGTAGTTCTTGTAGACGCGGTGGCCGAAGCCCATCAGGCGGACGCCGCTCGACTTGTCCTTCACCTTGGCGATGAACTCGGGGATCTTGGAGACATCGCCGATCTCTTCCAGCATGTTGAGCGCCGCTTCATTGGCGCCGCCGTGCGCCGGCCCCCACAAGCAGGCTATGCCCGCCGCGATGCAGGCGAACGGATTGGCGCCGGACGAGCCGGCGAGCCTCACCGTCGAGGTGGAGGCGTTCTGCTCGTGGTCGGCATGCAGGATGAAGATCCGATCGAGGGCACGAGCGAGTACGGGATCGACCTTGTAGGTCTCGCAGGGCACCGCAAAGCACATGTGCAGGAAGTTCGCCGCGTAGTCGAGATCGTTGCGCGGGTAGATGAAGGGCTGGCCGAGCGAGTATTTGTAGGCCATGGCCGCGATCGTCGGCATCTTGGCGATCATGCGATGGCCGGCGATCTCGCGCTGCTTGGGATCACGGATATCGGTCGAGTCGTGGTAGAAGGCGGACAGCGCGCCCGCGACTCCCGTCATGACCGCCATCGGATGGGCATCGCGCCGGAAGCCGCGAAACAGGAAGTGCAGCTGCTCGTGCAGCATCGTGTGCTTGGTGATGGTGTTGTCGAACACCTCGTACTGGGGGCGCGTCGGCAGCTCGCCATGCAGCAGCAGGTAGCAGGTCTCGAGGAAGTTGCCGTTCTCGGCCAGCTCGTCGATCGGATAGCCGCGATACAGCAGCTCGCCCTTGTCACCGTCGATGTAGGTGATCTGGCTTTCGCAGGAGGCGGTGGCGGTGAAGCCCGGATCGTAGGTGAAGGCGCCGGTCTCCTTGTAGAGATTGGAGACGTCGATCACCGATGGCCCGACGGTGCCGTGGTGGACCGGTAGATGGATGGTCTTGCCATTGTAGGTGAGTGTGGCGGTCTCGACCTTCTTGTCCATAACGGTCTCCGGAGGATTTAGTCGGTTAATCCAGCAGGTTGCGGGCGCACCGGAGCACCCCGGTGACTCGATTGGTGCGCTGCAGCATGCGGCCGCAGGCTAATCGGTTTGCTGCGCTGCCGCAACGGGGGGAGGCGGGCAGCCTCTAGCGGCCTGATCTCCAATCCGCGCAAGGCTGTCCTCCCGCCCCAACACCGCCAGCACGTCGAAGATGCCGGGCGACGTCGCCTTGCCGGTCAGAGCCGCGCGGAGCGGCTGGGCGAGCTTGCCGAGTTTGTGGCCGGTGGCCTCGGCATAGGCTTTGACGGCCGCTTCAAGCGCAGCGGCGGACCAGTCGGTAACGGCGTCGAGGACGGGCACCAGCGCGCCGAGCAGCTTGCGGGCATCCTCGTTCAAGAGCTTCGCCGCCGCCTCGTCGAGTGTGAGAGGCCGCGTGACAAACAGATAGGCGGCGCTGGCAACGAGTTCCTTCAGAGTCTTCGCCCGCTCTTTCAAACCCGGCATGGCCGCCTCGAGCTTGCGCCAATCCTCGGCGCTCATCTTCGCGAGCTGCGCGCGACCGTCCTCGCTCCCGCCAAGCATGCTCTTCAAATGGCCGGCAAGCTCCGCGTCCGGCGTGTTGCGGATGTAGTGGCCGTTCAAGTTCTCGAGCTTGGCGAAGTCAAAGCGTGAGGGCGAGCGGCCGATCTGCGGCAGGTCGAACCATTCCAACATCTCACCGGTCGAGAAAATCTCGTCGTCCCCATGCGCCCATCCCAAGCGCGCGAGATAGTTCCGCAACGCCGCCGGCAGATAACCCATCTCCCGATAGGCCTCGACGCCCAGCGCGCCATGGCGCTTCGACAGCTTGGCGCCGTCGGGCCCATGGATCAGCGGGATGTGCGAGAATTGCGGCCGCTCCCAGCCCATGGCGGCATAGATCTGCGACTGCCGCGCCGCATTCGTCAGATGGTCATCGCCCCGGATGATATGGGTGACGCCCATGTCGTGATCATCGACGACGACGGCGAGATTGTAGGTCGGCGCGCCGTCGGAGCGCAGGATGATGAGGTCATCGAGGTTCTCGTTCTGGAAGACGACGCGGCCCTGTACGCCGTCCTCGATCACCGTCTCGCCTAAGCGCGGCGCTTTCAAGCGGATGGCCGGCGCGCGGTCCTTGGGGCCTTCTGAAGGGTCACGATCGCGCCAGGTGCCGTCATAGACGGGCGAGCGGCTTTCGGCGCGCGCCTTCTCGCGCATAGCGTCCAATTCGGCCGGCGTGCACCAGCAGCGATAGGCGTGCCCCGAGGCGATCATGGCCGCCGCCACCTCGCGATGGCGGGCGGCGCGGGCGAATTGAAAGAGCGGATCGCCGTCCCAGTCGAGCCCGAGCCAGGAAAGCCCATCGAGGATGGCGTCCACCGCGGCCTCGGTCGAGCGCTCGCGATCCGTGTCCTCGATGCGCAGCAGAAAGGTGCCGCCGCGTCCACGCGCGTAAAGCCAGTTGAACAGCGCCGTCCGCGCGCCCCCGATATGCAGGAAGCCGGTCGGCGAAGGGGCGAAGCGGGTGACGGTTTTGGCGGCCATGGCTTAAGGGGTGCTCGATGTGGGTTTGGCGCCGTGTGTAGCCTATGCGCGGGAGGGGGGGAAGCGTGGGGGAGCGGGCATCGGGCTATTCCGCCAAACCTGTTCCCTCAGTTTCGTTCCCGGGTTCAATCACCTGCGCTGCAACCGGTGAGCGATTTCATCGCCGAGCGCACGGGCTTCTGGGCTCCAGCGGGCGCTTCCCGAACGGAACAGCGCGGCTTCGCTGTTCAAGATCACGCCGTCGGCGAGCACTTTCAGATGATTGGCCGCCAGCGTCTCGCCGGTGGAGGTGATGTCGACGATGATCTCCGCATGGCCGGCGGCGGGAGCGCCTTCGGTGGCGCCGAGGCTTTCGACGATGCGGTAGCTCGTCACCCCGTGCTCGGCGAAGTAGCGGCGCGTAAGGCTCCTGTACTTCGTCGCCACGAGCAGATGCCGTCCATGTGTTGCGCGGAAGGCGGGGGCGATGCTCTCCAGATCGGCCATGCGGTCGGCGTCGAGCCAGAGTTTCGGCACAGCGACGACGACATCGGCGCGGCCGAAGCCGAAGCGGAGGAGCGGCGCGATCCGCGTGTCACCGGGCGCGATGGCCTCGGCAACGAGATCTTCACCCGTCACCCCCATCTGGATGCGGCCGGACTTGAGGAACGCCGCGATCTCCGAGGCCGACAGGAAGGCAACTGCGACGCCTGGGATGTCGGGAATGTCGCCCTTGTAGCCGCGCTCGGTGCCGATGCGGCGGATGCCGAGGCCGGCGCCTGAGAACCGCGCCAGCGTATCCTCCATCAGCCGGCCCTTGGAGGGGAGTGCGATGGTGAGCGCGGTCATGGCGCAGCCTCACCGCCAAGCGCCAGCAACCGCTCGGAATGCATGGCCGCGCCGACGGCTGGCACGGAGCGCGGCGCACCGGCGGCTTCCAGCAGGCCGTCATAGCGGCCACCACCGGCCAGATGCCCGCTGCGGCCAACGCCGGGCGCCTCGAACTGGAATACGAGTCCGGTGTAGTAGGCGAAGCCCCGGCCATAGCCTGCCGTGAAGCGCAAGCGATTGGGATCTATGCCGGCGCGGGCGAGCGCCGAAAGGCGTTTCTCAAATCGGCCGAAGGCGGCCTCCAGGCCGGGAACATCACCCTTGAGGGTGTCTTCAATCGCGCCGGTCGCCTTCGCAGCCGGAACATCGATGCCGATGAACCCGTCGATCAGGCTAGCGGTCGACGCAGGCAACGGCTTGGCACGGCGGTCCTCGGCGATCGCCATGAGGCTTTGCGTGATCTCGGCGATGCCGCGCAAGCCAACCTCGGCAATGCCGGCCTTGTCGAGGTGGGCGTGCACCTCCGCCTCCGAGCGGGTGGCGTCGCCTGGGACAATCCGGGCGAGCAGCGCCTCGGGAATCGACGGCGGCAAAGGGGCAGGTCCGTCGCACAGCTGCTTTAAGAGCGCGCGAAACCCTTCCGGCCGCTCGAAGGCGGCGGTCAGCCGTCTCCGCCAGCGCTCCGGCATGTCGATCGCGTCGATGAGGCCATGGACGAGGCCGAGGTCACCCAACCGGATCTGCGCTCCGCCCACGCCGAGCGCAGTGAGGCATTCGTCGACCGTGGATACAACCTCCGATTCGGCGCCAACGGCATCCGTCTCGCCGAAACTCTCGAGGCCGATCTGGTGGAACTCGCGCGGCCTCAACGGATCGCCGGTATCCGGCTGATAGCGGAAGGCGGGTCCGTGATAGGAGAGCCGCGCTTTCGCGTCGGCCGCCGGATGTTCTTCGAGATAAAGCCGGCAGGCCGGCAGCGTCAGATCGGGGCGCAGGCACAGCTCCTCGCCGTCGGGGTCGGTGAAGACGTAGGTGCGGCTCCGCAAATCCTCGCCGATCTGGTCGAGATAGAATTCGGCCGGCTGCAGGATCGCCGGTTCGATGCGGCGAAAGCCGCGGCGCTCGAGGATCGTGCTTGCCCGCTCCGTCAGTCGCTCGAGCGCCCGGGCGCGCGCCGCCGGCTCCTGGCCAGAGCTAGCTTTCATAGCGCTTGAGCACACTCTGGACGGCTTGGACAAGGGTGTTGCGAGGGGCTGCAAACTGCGCCGGCCGGCCCTCGCGCCATTCCTCGCGGTTCTCGATCTCGCCGGCGAGCTTGGCGCCCTCGACGAGATCCTTGATCATCACCTCGCCGCGCTGACGCTCGTCCTCGCCTTGGATGACGACGAGGGAAGCGCCGCGCTTGTCGGCATAGCGCATCTGCGCCTTCATTCCGGAGTTGCCGAGATAGAGTTCGGCGCGGATGCCGGCTTGGCGCAGCTCCTGCACCATCTGCTGGTACTCGCCGAGGCGGGATTGGTCGAGGATCAGGATCACGGCCGGGCCGATGCGCGTTTGCGCGCCCGTGCGGCCGAGCGCTGAAAGCGCCTGATAGAGCCGCGACACGCCGATCGAGAAGCCGGTCGCCGGAATGGTGATGCCCTTGAAGCGCGCGACCAGCCCGTCATAGCGGCCGCCACCACCGACCGAGCCGAAGCGTTGCACCTCGCCGCCTTCGCTTTCCGCCGTGAACGTCAACTCCATCTCGAAGACCGGACCCGTATAGTATTCAAGTCCGCGAACGACGCCCGGATCAATGACGACGCGATCAGCGCCATAACCGGCGGCCGAGAGCACTGCGTCCATGCCTTGCAGCTCGTCCAGCCCTTTTTCGCCGGTGGCACTGCCGGCTACCAGAGGACGCAGCGCTGCCAGCGTCTCGGCGCGGCCCTGCGCCGGCGTCGTCACATAGTCGAGAATGCGGGCGATCTGATCGCGCTCGAGCTTGGCGCCCTCGGTGTAATCGCCCGACTCGTCCTTGCGGCCTTGGCCCAGCAGCTGCTCGACGCCCGTGCGCCCCAGCCGGTCGATCTTGTCGATGGCGCGCAGCACGATGAGCCGCCTTTGCAGCGAGGCCTCGGCGATTGGGTCGATGCCCGATCGCTCCAACACGCCATCGATGAGCTTCCGGTTGTTGACGCGCATGCGGTAGCTGCCGCGGGGGATGCCGAGCTTTTCCATCACATCCGGCGCCAGCATGCAGAACTCGGCATCCGCCGCCGGGCTGTCGGCGCCGACGGTATCGGCGTCGAACTGCACAAACTCGCGGAACCGGCCCGGGCCTGGCTTCTCGTTTCGCCAGACCGTGCCGGTCTGGTAGCGGCGATAGGGCTTGGGGAGCTGGTCGTAGTTCTGGGCGACATAGCGGGCGAGGGGGGCGGTCAAGTCATAGCGCAGGCTCAGCCATGCCTCGTCCTCGTCGAGGAAGGAGAAAACGCCGGCGTTGGGGCGGTCCTGATCGGGGAGAAACTTGCCCAACGCATCCGTGTATTCGATGGCGGAGGTGACCAGCGGCTCGAAGCCATAGAGGTCGTAGACCTCGCGGATCACCCCGAGCATGCGCTCCATACCGCGGGCCTCTTCCGGACCGATGTCGCGGAATCCCTTGGGCAATCGGGCTTCGGGGCGGTTGTCTTTGGGTTTCTTGCTCATGACCTCAGGGGGCGCGCTGACGGGGGTTTCGGGGTTGGCGCGGTTCTAGCGCACTTTGATCGAGAGTGGCTACCGGCATTGGCGAATGGCGTTTGCGGGTTGGCCGGCCTGAAACGTTCGCACTGCCCGAGCGTCAGTCGGTGGAAGCCTGATATCCCGCCCCCGGCGACAAGGGAAATATCCATCCCGCGTGACGATTTCCCGCTAGGCGCGCGCCAGGACTCGGGCTAACCGGCTGCGATTGGAACCAATCCCCCCATTAGGCTGGCACCATCCCATGGAGTATTCCGATCTTATCACGCTGGGAATCTTCGGCTTCCTGGCGCAGATCGTCGATGGCGCGCTCGGCATGGCCTATGGCACGCTGAGCTCGGCTTTGTTGCTCGCCTGGGGCCTGCCGCCGGTCAATGCCAGCGCGGCCGTGCATTCGGCCCAGGTCTTCACCTGCGCGGCCTCCGGCGCCTCCCACATCGTTTACAAGAATGTCATCTGGCGCATCGTGCTCTGGCTTGCCGTGCCTGGCATATTCGGGGCCGTCATCGGCGCCTATCTGCTCACCGTTGTCGACGGAGCGGCGATCAAGCCTTGGATCTCCGCCTATCTGGCTGGCCTAGGCGTCCTCATCGTCGTCAAGGCGCTGAGGAAGAAGCCGGCCGAGGCGCCCCGCAATGATCCGGCGATCGCGCCTGTCGGCTTCGCCGGTGCTTTCCTCGATACCGTCGGCGGCGGTGGCTGGGGGCCGATCGTGACGACGACGCTG
>JANNSX010000326.1:0-1843 GCA_031403155.1 Hyphomicrobiaceae bacterium | reverse complement strand
CACCGAAGCTGACAACTGCATCGAGGCGAGCGTCGTCACCATGGCAATCGCCATGCCGATCATGCCGTAAATATTGCCTTGTCGCGATGTGGCGGGAGACGACAGGCCGCGCAGCGCCATGATGAACAGGGCGCCCGAGACGAGATAAAGCAGGGCCGCGAGATTGGCTGACATGCCGCTACTTGTCCTTCTTCTTGTACATGGCGAGCATGCGCGAGGTGACGAGGAAGCCACCGAAGATATTGACCGACGCGAGGATCAGCGCCAGGAAGCCGAACACCATTGCGGTGATCGAGCCCGAGGCCAATGCGCCAACTCCAACCGCCAGAAGCGCGCCAACAACGATCACCGAGGAGATTGCATTGGTCACCGACATCAGCGGCGTATGCAACGCCGGCGTCACGTTCCACACGACATAATAGCCCACGAACACCGCCAGCACGAAAATGCCGAACAGCGAAACAAACGGGTCAACCGCTTCCATCACTTCGCTCCTTGCAGAATGTCCTCGCCCGCGCAGCGGGAGAGGAAAGGGGCCCGCCACGAAGTGGAGGGATAGGTGAGGGGAAACCGGGCATTGCCAGTAATGAGAGACCGCTTCCCCTTGTATCTGGACATGACGATTGAATCCGGATTGAAGCGGCTGTGTGCAGGGGCCGGAGGCCTCCGGCCCCTGCGCGCGGCGGTGTCGCCCGTTGTCCCTCCGGCTACAACCGAAGATGAGCTTGGGATCACCGCCGTTCTCACGCACGACCGAATAGTCGCTGGTTCGCAAACGCAAGAACAAGGCAGGTTACCGTGACAAGGATCATTTGTGGAGTGGATGTTTCGAAAACCTGGCTGGATGTCCGCATCCTGCCGGTCGAGGCTTCGGCGCAATTCGCCAACAACGCGGCGGGGATCGCCGATCTGGCTGACTATTGCGCCAGGCACAAGGTGGAGTTGGTGGTGATGGAAGCCACCGGCGGTTACGAGCGCTTGGCCTTGCTGCTGCTGTGGGAGCAGGGCATTGCCTGCGCTCTCGCCAATGCGCGCAACGTCCGCTGCTATGCCGAGGCGATGGGTATTCTGGAGAAGACCGACAGAATCGATGCCGCCGTTATCGCCCGCTTCGCTGCAGCCAAGGATCTGCAGCCCAGCACGCCGCTTAGTCCGGCCCAGCAGCGCCTCGGCGCCCTGGCCGCCAGGCTTTCCCAAGTCACCGGCGATCTCACTGTTCAAAAACAGCGCCGCAGCTCGGCCCGCGACGGCGAGACGGTCGAAAGCCTCGATGAGGTGATCGCCCTCCTCAAGCGCCAGTCGCGCCGGCTCGAGGGCGAGATCGCCTCGATGATCTCCGACGATCCGCTGTGGGCTAAGCTCGACGAAGCCTTCCGCACCATCAAGGGCGTGGCGTCGCGCACCGTCGCCCGCCTGATGGCCGAGATGCCCGAGATCGGCATCTACTCCAACAAGGCAATCTCCAAGCTCGCCGGCCTCGCCCCTCTGGCCGGCGACAGCGGCAACCGGTCGGGCAAGCGATCCGTGCGCGGCGGACGCAGCGGTGTTCGCTCCATCCTCTTCCTTGTCGCCGACATCGCACGGCGCTACGACGAAAGCCTCGCAGACTTCCATCGCAGGTTGACCGCAGCGGGCAAACCAAAAATGACCGTGCGCATCGCCCTCGCTCACAAGCTCCTCGTCCGTCTCAACGCCAAAGCACGTGACGCGAGAAAACAGTTGGCAAATGCAACTTGACTCCTCAGATAGTCGCTCATCTCCCCCAAGCTTCGCTTGGGTCCCCTTCTTCTCCCCTCAAGAGGGGAGAAGCCGAATGCTCTTGGCTCTTGTTACTACACGCCCC